>NZ_JBBKTQ010000013.1:0-145019 GCF_037890035.1 Ramlibacter sp. AN1133 | reverse complement strand
GGGCGCCCGCCGCGCGGGGGGGGGGGGGGGGGGGGGCGCCCGCTCCGTCGCCCGAATGCGCGCCATGCGTGCCCCCCTCCCCGCCTCCCCCCGGAGGGGGGAGGAGCAAGGCCCATGGACCTGAAGTCCCCCATCCTCGGTGGCCCCGGCCCGCTGCAGCGCCGCGCGATCGCCAAGGCGATCACGCTGCTGGAGTCCACGCGCGCGGACCACCGTGCGCGCGCCGACGAACTGCTGACGCAGCTGCTGCCGCACACCGGCCAGTCCTTCCGCCTCGGCATCAGCGGCGTGCCCGGCGTGGGCAAGAGCACCTTCATCGAAGCGCTGGGGCTGGCGCTCATCGCGCAGGGCCACCGCGTCGCCGTGCTCGCGATCGACCCTTCGTCCTCGCTCTCGGGCGGCTCCATCCTCGGCGACAAGACGCGGATGGAGAAGCTCTCCGTGCACCCGCAGGCCTACATCCGCCCCAGCCCCTCCAGCGGCACCCTGGGCGGCGTGGCCGCCAAGACGCGCGAGGCGATGCTGGTGTGCGAGGCGGCGGGCTACGACCTCGTGATCGTCGAGACGGTGGGGGTGGGCCAGAGCGAGACGGCGGTCGCCGGCATGACGGACATGTTCGTGCTGCTGCAGCTGCCCAACGCGGGCGACGACCTGCAGGCGATCAAGAAGGGCGTGATGGAGCTGGCGGACCTGGTCGTGATCAACAAGGCGGACATCGACCACGACGCCGCCACCCGCGCCCAGGCCCAGATCACCAGCGCGCTGCGCATCCTCGGCCAGCACGGCCGGCCCGAGCACGCGCAGCACGACGAGACGCTGTGGCATGCCCAGGTGCTGCAGCTCAGCGCGCTGAAGGCGCAAGGCATCGACAGGTTCTGGCAGCTGGTGACGCGCTTTCGCAACCTGCAGGAGGCCAGCGGCCGGCTGGCGGCGCGGCGCCGGCAGCAGGCGCTGGCCTGGATGTGGGAACGCATCGAGAGCGGGCTGCGGCAAGAGTTCCGTCAGCACCCTCAGGTGAAATCCCTGCTTCCGCAAATCACCAAGGACGTGGAGCATGGCCGGCTGGCCGCCTCCACCGCGGCGCGGCAACTGCTGCAGGCCATGCGCACCGATCCCTGAGGTCCAGGCCCGAGAGAGACACCGGAGAAAAGACAAATGCACGACATCCTGGAACAACTGGAGAAGAAGCGCGACGCCGCCCGACTGGGCGGAGGCGAGCGGCGCATCGAGGCGCAGCACAAGCGCGGCAAGCTCACGGCGCGCGAGCGCGTGGAACTGCTGCTCGACGAAGGCACCTTCGAGGAATGGGACATGTTCGTGGAGCACCGCTGCACGGACTTCGGCATGGAGAACAACAAGATCCCCGGCGACGGCGTGGTCACCGGCTACGGCATGATCAACGGCCGGCTGGTGTTCGTCTTCAGCCAGGACTTCACCGTCTTCGGCGGCGCGCTGTCCGAGGCCCACGCCGAGAAGATCTGCAAGGTGATGGACCAGGCCATGAAGGTCGGCGCGCCCGTGATCGGGCTGAACGACTCCGGCGGCGCCCGCATCCAGGAAGGCGTGGCCTCGCTGGGCGGCTATGCCGACGTGTTCCAGCGCAACGTGATGGCCTCCGGCGTGATCCCGCAGATCTCGATGATCATGGGCCCCTGCGCAGGCGGCGCGGTGTACTCGCCGGCCATGACGGACTTCATCTTCATGGTCAAGGACAGCTCCTACATGTTCGTGACCGGCCCCGAGGTGGTCAAGACGGTGACGCACGAGGAGGTGACGGCCGAGGAACTGGGCGGCGCCGGCACCCACACGACGAAGAGCGGCGTGGCGGACCTCGCGTTCGAGAACGACGTCGAGGCGCTGATGATGCTGCGCAGGCTGTTCAACTACCTGCCGCTGAACAACCGCGAGAAGCCGCCGGTGCGCCCAAGCAACGACCCGGTCGACCGCATGGACTTCTCGCTCGACACGCTGGTGCCGGACAACGCCAACAAGCCCTACGACATGAAGGAGCTGATCGCCAAGACGGTGGACGACGGCGATTTCTTCGAGCTGCAGCCGGACTACGCCAAGAACATCGTGATCGGCTTCGCCCGCATGGAAGGCCAGACGGTGGGCATCGTGGCGAACAACCCGCTGGTGCTGGCGGGCTGCCTGGACATCAAGAGCTCGATCAAGGCGGCGCGCTTCGTGCGCTTCTGCGACGCCTTCAACATCCCCGTGGTCACCTTCGTCGACGTGCCCGGCTTCATGCCCGGCACCTCGCAGGAGTACGGCGGCATCATCAAGCACGGCGCCAAGCTGCTGTACGCGTACGCCGAGTGCACGGTCCCCAAGATCACGGTGATCACGCGCAAGGCCTACGGCGGCGCCTACGACGTGATGAGCTCCAAGCACCTGCGCGGCGACGTGAATTTTGCGTGGCCGAACGCGGAGATCGCGGTGATGGGCGCCAAGGGCGCGGTGGAGATCATCTTCCGCGAGGACAAGGGCGACCCGGCCAAGCTGGCGGCGCGCGAGTCCGAGTACAAGGCACGTTTCGCCAACCCCTTCGTCGCCGGCGCCCGCGGCTTCATCGACGACGTGATCCTGCCGCACGAGACGCGCAAGCGCATCTGCCGCTCGCTCGTGATGCTGCGCGACAAGAAACTGGAGAACCCGTGGCGCAAGCACGGGAACATTCCGCTGTGAAGACCATGATGTACTCCCGCGCCGCCGCCGCCTTCGTCCTCCTCGCCTGCGCCGCGGCCGCAGCGCAGCAACAGGCCGCCAAGCCGCAGGCCGCCGCATCGGCAGCCCAGGGCCCGGCGCTCGGCAAGGTCCTGCAGGAGCAGATCGTGCCCGTGGCCGGCAAGCCCGGCGAGAGCAGGCGCGAGTTCAAGCCGCTGCCCCAGGGCGCCTACCAGTTCGAGGGCGGCGAGTACCGCTCCGGCGTGTCGGGCCTGATGATGAAGCTGCCGCAGGTGCTCGACGAGAAGGTCGTGTCGGTGCGCGAGGCCGTCGTGATCGCGCAGGGCAAGGAGGTCGGCACCTCGCACGTGATGTTCGTGCCGGGCCCCGAAGGCACCACCGTCGACCCGCTCGGGCCGGTCTCCACGGTGGTGGTCACGCGCCTGCGCCAGGACCGCCCGCACGACCGCGAGTCGGTGCTCAAGGCCTGGGAGCCGCGCAGCCCCGAGCAGCGCAAGGCCATGGAGGCGCGCGGCGTCGAGTTCGCGCGCATCCAGACCGGCGTGGGCGAGGGCCTGGAGCGCATCGTTCCGAACCGGGTGGCCGATGCCAACTTCCCCTATCGCACCCATACCGACGAAACCGCGAAGCAATTGCGTTCGGTGGGCGTGACGCGCTACCTGGTGTCGCAGGACTCGGCGTTGCTGGAGTTCTCGCAGGTGTTCCCCTGCCGCGACCTGAAGGCCGACGCCTGCCGGGCGGCCGCCCTGAAGGCCTCGGACCGGTTCGTGCAGGGCGTCAGCTCCTTCGTGCTGTTCCGCTCGTCGCCCGTGCCCGCCGCCTCCGCCCCGCAACCCGCCAAGTGACCACGCCATGTTCCAGAAGATCCTGATCGCCAACCGGGGCGAGATCGCCTGCCGCGTCATCCAGACTGCCCGCAAGATGGGCATCCAGACCGTCGCCGTGTACTCCGACGCCGACCGCGACGCGCGCCACGTGGCCCTGGCCGACGAGGCCGTGCACATCGGCGCCCCGCCCTCGCGCGAGAGCTACCTGGTGGCCGACAAGATCCTGGCGGCGTGCCGCAAGACCGGCGCGCAGGCCATCCACCCCGGCTACGGCTTCCTGTCCGAGAACGAGGAGTTCGCCCGGCGGGTGGAGGAGGAGGGCCTGGTCTTCATCGGGCCCAAGCACTATTCGATCGCCGCCATGGGCGACAAGATCGCCTCCAAGAAGCTGGCCAAGGAAGCGCGCGTCAACACCATCCCCGGCTACAACGACGCGATCGAGACGGCCGAACAGGCGGTGAGCATCGCCAAGGACATCGGCTACCCGGTGATGATCAAGGCCAGCGCCGGCGGCGGCGGCAAGGGCCTGCGCGTGGCCTTCAACGACAAGGAGGCCTTCGAGGGCTTCACCTCCTGCCGCAACGAGGCGCGCAACAGCTTCGGCGACGACCGCGTGTTCATCGAGAAGTTCGTCGAGGAGCCGCGCCACATCGAGATCCAGGTGCTGGGCGACGCGCACGGCAACGTGGTCTACCTGAACGAGCGCGAATGCTCGATCCAGCGCCGCCACCAGAAGGTGATCGAGGAGGCGCCGTCGCCCTTCATCAGCGATGCCACGCGCAAGGCGATGGGCGAGCAGGCCGTGGCGCTGGCCAAGGCCGTGAAGTACCAGAGCGCGGGCACGGTGGAATTCGTGGTCGGCAAGGACCAGAGCTTCTACTTCCTGGAGATGAACACCCGCCTGCAGGTGGAGCACCCGGTCACCGAGTGCATCACCGGGGTGGACCTGGTGGAGCTGATGATCCGCGTGGCGGCCGGCGAGAAGCTGCCGATGACGCAGGCCGACGTGCAGCGCAATGGCTGGGCGATCGAGTGCCGCATCAACGCGGAGGACCCGTTCCGCAGCTTCCTGCCTTCGACGGGCCGGCTGGTGCGCTTCCAGCCGCCGCAGCCGTCGATGTGGGCGTCGGACACCGAGCACCTGTACGGCGTGCGCGTGGACACGGGCGTGGCCGATGGCGGCGAGATCCCGATGTACTACGACTCGATGATCGCCAAGCTGATCGTGCACGGCACCGACCGCAAGGACGCGATCGCCAAGATGCGCGAGGCCCTCAACGGCTTCGTGATCCGCGGCATCTCCAGCAACATCCCCTTCCAGGCGGCGCTGCTGGCGCACCCGAAGTTCGTGGCCGGCGACTTCAACACCGGCTTCATCGCGGAGCACTACGCCGGCGGCTTCAAGGCCGAAGACGTGAGGCACGACGACCCGGACTTCCTCGTGGCGCTCGCGGCGTACGCGAACCGGCGCGCGCTGGAGCGCTCGGCCGGCATCAGCGGCCAGATGCGGGGCCACGAGTTCACCATCGGCGACGAGTACGTGGTGGTCAAGCTCGATGCCGCCGGCAAGCACCAGCACCAGCCGGCCAAGGTGCGCGAGTTCGACGTGAAGAGCGGCTCCGCGGTGGTCGACACCAACGGCCGCTCGTACGAGATCTGCAGCAGCTGGCACCTGGGCGCGCCGCGCATGCGCGGCACGGTGGACGGCAAGTCCTTCATGGCGCAGGTGGAACGCGGCGCGGCCAAGAACCCGCTGGCGCTGCGGGTGGAGCACAACGGCACGCGGCTGGACACCATGGTGCTGGCGCCGCGCGCGGCCGAACTGTTCGCGCTGATGCCCTTCAAGGCTCCGCCGGACATGAGCCGCTTCCTGCTGTCGCCCATGCCGGGCCTGCTGGTGGACATCGCCGTGCAGCCGGGGCAGAAGGTGCAGGCCGGCGAGCGCCTCGCGGTGATCGAGGCCATGAAGATGGAGAACGTGCTGTTCGCCTCCGCCGACGGCGTGGTGGGCAAGGTGCTGGCGGCCAAGGGCGAGTCGCTCGCCGTGGATCAACCGATCGTGGAATTCCAATGAGGAGCGCCGCACGGCCGCCCGAAGGCGCTCGCCCCTTCCGCTTGCGGAGCCTGGGGGAGGTTTTCGAATGACACGTCCCTTCAAGGTCCTGGGCATCCAGCAGATCGCCATCGGCGGGCCCGACAAGCTGCGCCTGCAGAAGCTGTGGGTGGAGCTGTTCGGCCTGCAGGTCACCGGTACCTTCCGCAGCGACCGCGAGAACGTGGACGAGGACATCTGTGCGCTGGGCACCGGGCCGCTGAAGGTCGAGGTCGACCTGATGCAGCCGCTGGATCCGGACAAGAAGCCTGCCGTCCACGCGACGCCCCTGAACCACATCGGCCTGTGGATCGACGACCTGCCCCGCGCGGTGGAGTGGCTCACGGCGCAGGGCGTGCGCTTCGCCCCCGGCGGTATCCGCCGCGGCGGCGCCGGCTTCGACATCTGCTTCGTCCATCCCAAGGGCAACGAGGAGTACCCGGTGGGCGGCGAGGGCGTGCTGATCGAACTGGTGCAGGCGCCGGCGGAGGTCGTGCGGGCCTTCGAGGCCCTGGCCCGCATGCCGGCTTAAGTAGAGGGCTCTTCGCCGAGGGCCAGAAGGGCGACCGATGGCTACCGCGGTTCGCCGGTTGCCTCCGACCCGGACCAGGACGTGACCGTCCGCCTCGCACGGACAGCCACGGGCTGGTCCGGCCCGATCGGCGCGGCGTCAACCGGAGACGGCGCCCCAAGGGGTGACCGGTCGCAGATCAAACGATCTCGACAACCTCTGGCAGTGGTGGCCAGAAGGGCGACGACCGCGCGGCGGACGCCAGCCCCCGGCTGGCGCGGCCCGGGAATTTGCCCTCGCCATCCACGGTCGAGGCGGCGACAATTGTCTGAATCTGTAACAAGATGGACTTTGCTTCGCCGCCCCAGCGCAGTTTCCCCTCGGTGCCGACCCCCGAAGCGCTCCTGCGCCCGCTGGGGGCGGCGCTTGCTCGCGCGTCGCTGCCGGAGGCCGCTGCGGCCTTCGGGGTGGAGCTGGGCGAGGCATTCCGTTGTACCCGCGCGTCAGTCGGGCTGTTGTCTGAAGCAGGCCTGACGCTGGCGGGCAGCTCCCATCCGGCCGACCTGCAAGCCGGCCAGGCCGGCGCCGTGGCGCTGCTGGACGCGATGCAGGAGGCGATCGACCAGGCCGAGGCCGTGGCCTGGCCGGCGCCCTCCGGCCACGACTTCATCACGCTGGCGCAGCGCCAGCTGGCCGAGACCGGCGCGGTGTGCAGCCTGCCGCTGGTGGAGGGCACCCGCATCGTCGGCGCCATCACCCTCGAGCGCGCCGCGCCGCCGTTCTCGCTGCCCGAACTCGCGCAGCTGGGGGACGTGGCCCGCCTGTGCGGCCCGGTCTTCGAGATGAAGCGGCAGCTGGCGCTGCCCTGGCACGCGCGGCTGCGGCGCGAAGCGCGCGCCGCGCTCGCGCATCCGGCGCGCCGCACCAAGGTCGCAGGCGGCGTCGTGCTGGTCCTCGCGCTGGTGCTGGCGGTGCCCGTGCCCTGGCGCGTGAGCGCCCCCGCGCGGCTGGAAGGCGCCGTGCAGCGCGCGGTGGTCGCGGCCACCGACGGCTTCCTGCAGCAGGCCAACGTGCGTCCCGGCGACAGCGTCAAGGCCGGCCAGGTGCTGGCCGAGCTCGCCTCGCAGGACCTCGACCTGGAGCGGCGCCGGCGCGAAAGCGAACTGCGCCAGCACGAGAACGCCTATCGCGCCGCCCAGTCGCGCGCCGACCGCACGCAGATGGTGACCCTGCAGGCCAAGGCCGCCGAGGCCCAGGCCATGCTGTCGCTGGTGGAGGCGCAGCTGCAACGGGCGCGCATCGAAGCGCCTTTCGACGGCATCGTGATCAAGGGCGACCTGAGCCAGAACCTCGGCGCCCCGGTGCAGCGCGGCGAGGTGCTGATGGTGCTGGCGCCGAACGACAGCTTCCGCCTGATCCTCGAAGTCGACGAATCCGACGTGGCGGCGATCCGCCCCGGCCAGCGCGGCGAACTGGCGCTGGCCGCCCAGCCCGATCGCACGCTGGTCTTCACGACCCGGCGCATCGTCCCGGTCGCGTCCGCGGCCGACGGGCGCAATTTCTTCGAGGTGGAGGCCGCGCTGGAGCAGACCCCGCCGCAGCTGCGCCCGGGCCTGAGCGGCGTGGCCAAGGTGGAGACCGGCTCGCGTGCGCTCGGCTGGCTGCTCGCGCACCGCGCGGTGGACTGGCTGCGCCTGGCCTGGTGGAAGGTCACGCCGTGGTGAACCAGCCGCTGGTGAGCAGTGCCTGGCACCGCGTGGCGGCCCTGCGTGCGAGCCTGGTGCCGGGCCTGCGCGTCGTGCGCCAGCAGGTGCGCGGCCAGCCCTGGCACGTGCTGGTGGAGCCGGGGGCGGGGCGCCAGCTGCGCCTGAACCCCGCGGCCTACGCGCTCGTCGCGCGCTTCGACGGCCACGCCACGCTCGACGAACTGTGGCAGCGCCAGCTCGCGCAGCACCGCGAGGATGCGCCGACGCAGGACGAGGTGCTGCGCCTGCTGGCGCAGTTGTTCCGCGGCGGCATGCTGCGCTTCGACGCCGCGCCGCACCTGTCGCTGCTGTTCGCGCGCCGCGAGCAGGACGTCCGGCAGCGCCGGCGCGGCATGATGAACCCGCTGATGCTGCGCCTGCCGCTGTTCGACCCGGGGCGGCTGCTCGATGCGCTGGCGCCGCTGGGCCGCGCGCTGTTCCGGCCGGCGGTGCTGGCGGCCTGGCTGGCCGCGGTGCTGCTGGCGCTGCTGGCCGCCGGCGCCAACTGGCCCGAGCTGCAGGCCGATGCGCGGCGCGTGTTCGCCACGCCCTCCAACTACCTGATCGCGTGGCTGGTCTATCCGCTGATCAAGCTGGTGCACGAACTCGGGCACGGCCTGGCGGTGCGCCGCTACGGCGGCGACGTGCGCGACATGGGCGTGTCGCTGATCTTCCTGACCCCCGCGCCGTACGTGGATGCCAGCGCCGCCAACGCCTTCGCCTGCCCGCGCCGCCGCCTGGTGGTGAGCGCCGCCGGCATCCTGGTGGAAATCGCGCTGGCCTGCCTGGCGCTGGCGGCCTGGCTCGCGCTGTCGCCCGGCACCGTGCGCGACACGATGCTGGTGATCGTCCTGATCTGCTCGGTCTCCACGGTGCTGTTCAACGCCAATCCGCTGGTGCGCTTCGACGGCTACCACGCGCTGTGCGACGCGCTGCAGCTGCCCAACCTCGCGCTGCGCAGCCAGGCCTGGTGGTCGCGCCGCTGGCGCGCGTGGATCGGCGCGGCACCGTCCGCGTCGGTGCCCTTGCTGGCGCCGGGCGAGGCCAAGTGGCTGGCCGCGTATGCGCCGGCCTCCGCCGTGTACCGCGTGGTCCTGATGCTGGGCCTGGTGTTCTGGGTCGGCCAGCAGTCCTGGGTGCTGGGCTGGCTGGCGGCCTTCGCGCTGCTGGCCTGGGGCGCGCGCGTGGTGTGGCGCTGGGCGCTGGGCGAGGGCGCCGACGCGCTGGGGCGCCGCCGCTCGCTGCGCGCGGCCGGCGCGGTGCTCTGCGGGCTCGCGCTGCTGCTGTTCGTGCTGCCGGCCCCGCACCAGGTGGTGGCGCGCGGCATCGTCTGGCCCAGCGAACAGGCGCAGCTGCGCGCGGGTGCGGCCGGTTTCGTCGAGCGGCTGGAAGTGCCGGAAGGCGGCGCCGCGCAGGCCGGCCAGGTGCTGGTGGTGCTGCAGGACCCGGTGCTGGCGGCGGCGCGCCAGCGCTTCGCCTCCGAGCGTTCCGGCCTGCTCGCGCAGCAGTACGCGGCCCTGCTGCAGCAGCCCGCGCGGGCGGCCGAAGTCGCGGAAGACCTGCTGCGCAACGAGGCGGAGCTCGCCCGCGCCGACGAGCAACTGGGCCAGCTCGAAGTGCGCGCGCAACTCGCCGGCGACGTGGTGTGGGCGCGCCCGCAGGACCTGCCGGGCAGCTTCGTCAAGCGGGGCGCCATGCTGGGCCACGTGCTGACGGACGGCCCGGCGCACGTGCGCGTGGCCTTGCTGGAAGACGACTTCCTGCGCACGCGCGACCGCGTCCGCGCTCTCGAAGTGCGGCTGGCCGACACGCCCTGGCAGGAGTACCCGGGGCGCCTCGCCGCGGCCACGCCGGGCGCCACGCTGGAACTGCCCGCGCCCGCGCTGGGCGACCGCTTCGGCGGGCCGGTGCCGGTGGATCCGGCCGATGCGAACGGCGTGCGCACGCGCGTGCCGGTGTTCCTGCTCGACGCCGAAGTGCCGGGCCTGCAGGCTTCCGCGATCGGCGGCCGGGCCTGGGTCAAGCTGGTGCTGCCGCCGGAGCCGCTCGGCCTGCAGTGGCTGGCGCAGGGGCGGCGGTTGTTCCTCAAGCAATTCAGTCCCACCGGGCGAGTATGAGCAGCCACACCAGTCCCTGGCCCTTCCCCGGCCTCGTGTGGGGGCCCTATCCCCAGATGCGGCTGCCCATCGAGGAGCTGCGCCGGCCTTCGCGCTGGCGCCGCGCGGGGCTGGCTGCCTCCGCCCGCGAGCTGCATGCATCGCTGGAAGGCATCGCGGCCGAGGCCGAACTGGCGCGCCTGCGCGAGGTGCCGCACGCGCGCCGCGATGCGGACTGGCTGCGGCAGGCCCTGCGCATCGCCGCCGTCCTGATGCATCCCACGCTGGGCGTGCGGGCCTACTGGCAGCAGCTCATGGCGGCCCAGGCCCTGCTGGACCAGCGGCTGGTGGAGATGGACACCGGCGAGGGCAAGACCGTGGCGATCGCGCTGGCGGCCGCCGTCGCGGCCCTGGCCGGCTCGCCGGTGCACGTGGTGACGGCCAACGACTACCTCGCGCAGCGCGACGCGCAGGAACTCGCCGTGTTCTACCGGCGCCTGGGCCTCACGGTGGGCTGGATCGCCCAGCCGATGGACGCGGCGCAGCGCCGCCAGGCCTACGCCTGCGACATCACCTACTGCACCGCCAAGGAGCTCGCCTTCGACTACCTGCGCGACGGCCTGCTGCACCCCGGCGACCTGTCGCCGCTGGAGCGGCGCCTGCGCGCCGCCATGGCGCGCCAGCAGCCGGTGCTGCGCGGCCTGTGCATGGCGATCCTCGACGAGGCCGACACGATCCTGATCGACGAGGCGCGGGTGCCGCTGGTGCTGTCGCAGCCCGCCGCCACGGTGGCCGAGGAGGCCTTCCTGCGCCGCGCGCTGCGCGTCGCGCAGGGCCTGCGCGAAGGCCGCGACTACGTGGTCGAGGCCGGCAATGCGCGCCTGACCGAAGCCGGCGCGGCGCACTGCCACGCCTGGCCCACCGACGCGCACCCGCTGCTCGGGCACCCGCAGCATCGCGCGACCACGCTGGAACTGGCGATCAACGCCGCGCACCTGCTGCACCGCGACCGCGAATACGTGGTGCGCGAGGGCGAGGTGCACCTGGTGGACGAGAACACCGGCCGCACGTCGCCGGGCCGCGCCTGGAGCCGGGGCCTGCACCAGCTGGTGGAGCTCAAGGAGGGCGTGGCGCTCACGCAGCGCAACGCCACGCTCACGCAGATCACCTTCCAGCGCTTCTTCGTGCGCTACCTGCGGCTGGCCGGCATCAGCGGCACGCTGCGCGGCTCCACGGGCGAACTGCGCTCCGTGTACGGGCTGGGCAGCGTGCGGGTTCCACCGCGCACGCCGCGCCAGGTGGCCGTGCAGCCCACGCGCCTGTTCGCCACCAGCCAGCTGCTGTGGGATGCGGTGGCCCGGCGTTGCGAGCAGCTGTGCGGCGCGGGCCGCGCGGTGCTGGTGGGCACGGAGAGCGTGCGGCAGTCCGAGGCGCTGGCCCAGGTGCTGCGCGCGCGCGGCCTGCAGCCCGTGGTGCTGAACGCGCGCCAGGACCGCGAGGAGAACGAGATCATCGGCGCCGCGGGCCAGCCCGGCCGGCTCACGGTGGCCACCAGCATGGCGGGCCGCGGCGCGCACATCGGCCTGGCGCCCTCGGTGCTGGCCGCCGGGGGCCTGCACGTGATCCTGTGCCAGCTCAATGCCTCGCCGCGCATCGACCGCCAGTTCCTGGGCCGCGCCGGCCGGCAGGGGCAGGCCGGAAGCTGCGAAACCATGCTGGCGCTGGATTTCCCGCTGCTGCAGCGGCGGCTGCCCAGGGCGTGGCAAATGTCACTGGGGCGACCCATGGTGCACCGCCTGTTGGCCGGCGCCAGCCTTCGGGCGGCGCAGGCGCTCGAGGGCTGGTCGCGCAAGCAGCAACGTGCAAGACTCGCGCAGCTCGCGCAAAACGAAGAACGCGAACTGAATTTCAGTCGCTGGGGATCCTGATGAACTGGATGGGACGATCGTTCCTGGCCGCGGGCATGCTGCTCGCCCAGATCGCGCAGGCCGGGCCGGCCATCACCTCACCGCAGCCCCTGGGCTGCCTGATCGAGCCGTTCAGCGTCTCCGACCTCGGGAGCCCCGTCGTCGGCGTCATCGAGCAGGTGCTGGTCGAACGCGGCGACCGCGTGCGCGCCGGCCAGCCGCTCGCCATGCTGCGGGCCGACGTCGAGAAGGTGTCCGTGAACGTGGCGCAGGGCCGCGCGCAGGCCCAGGGCGAATTGAAGGCCGCCGAAGCCAACGCGGAACTGGCGCGCCAGAAACTCGCGCGCGCCGTCGACCTCGCGCGGCAGGAATTCATCTCTCCGCAGGCGCTGGAACAGGCGCGCGCCGAATCGCTCGTGGCGGAGAACCGGCTGGTGCAGGCGCGCGAACAGCGCGACATCTACCAGCGCGAACACGAGCTCGCGCAGGCGCAGCTGGGGCTGCGCACGATCCGCAGCCCGAGCAACGGCGTGGTGGCCGACCGCTACATGTCCGCCGGCGAACGCGTCGAGGAAAAGCCCATGTTCCGCATCGCCGTGATCGACCCGCTGCGGGTGGAGGTGGTGCTGCCGGCCAGCCTGTACCCTGTCGTGAGCCGGGGCATCGAGATGCGCATCACGCCCGAATTCCCCGGCGCGCAGCCGCGCCTGGCCCGGGTGGCGCTGGTGGACAAGGTGATCGAGGGCGCGAGCAACACCTTCCGCGCGCGCCTCGCCCTGCCCAACGCCGACAACAAGCTGCCGGCGGGGCTGCGCTGCAAGGCCGAACTGGTGGGGCCGGACGCGGCGGCGCCGAAGGTCGCGCCGCCCAAGGTTCCGGCCATGGGGCCCACCGAGATCCGGATGCCCGGCTCCGCGACCGGGCGGGCGGCACCGCGCCTCTGAGGCCTCCATGCTCAAACGCTGGCTGCGCCGCAACAAGCCCCCGCGGGCGCAGCGCATCGCGCCGCACGCGGAGTGGCTGGAGCAGCGCCTGCTGTATTCCGCCGACGCCGGCAGCCTGCTGGGAGTGGACACGGCCCTTGCGCCCGCGCCCGAGGAACGCACGCTGGATGCCAGCTTCGAGTACGACGCGGCCGCCGGCACCGCTGCCATCGACGTGCGCAGCGCCTTGGCGCTCACGCCCTTGCAGTTCGAGGCCGACGCCGGGCAGCTCGGCGAGGGCGTGGACTTCGCGGCCTCCGGCCTCGGCTACGCCGTGCGCCTGGGCGGCGGCAACGCCGAACTGCTGCTGGAGGGCGCGCAACAGCCGGTGACCCTGACGCTGGTCGGCGCGCAGCCCGGGGCGCCCGAGGGGCAGGACCTGCTCGCCACCCGCAGCAACTACCTGGTGGGCACCGACAGCAGCAAGTGGATCACCGACATCGTCAACTACGGCAGCGTGCTGTACCGCGGCGTCTACGACGGCATCGACGTGCGCTACTACGGCAACCAGCAGCAGCTCGAATACGATTTCGTGGTCGCCGCGGGCGCGGACGCCTCGCAGCTGCAATTGCGCTTCGACGGCATCGAGAGTGCCAGCCTGGACGGCAACGGCGACCTGGTGCTGCGCGTGGCGGGCACCGGGCGCGACATCCGCTTCCAGGCGCCGGTGAGCTACCAGGAGGGCGCCGGTGGCCGCGAAGCAGTGGACAGCCGCTATGAACTGCAGCAGGACGGAACGGTGCGCATCGTCGTCGGCGCGTACGACCGCAGCCGCGCGCTGGTGGTGGACCCGGTCCTCGCGCACGCCAGCTACTTCGGCGAGAACGGCAACGAGACCGCGAGGGGCGTGGCCGTCGGCAGCGACGGCTCGGTGTACGTCACGGGGCACACCACCTCCACCACGGGCAGCTTCGGCACCCGCATGGCGCTGGGCGCGGACGCCACCGAGAGCTATGTCGCGAAGTTCAACGCCGACCTCACGACCCTGGTCTACGCGACGCGCGTGGGCGGCTCGGCTGCCGACGCCGGTGCGGCGATCGCGGTGGATGCGGCCGGCAACGCGGTCGTCACCGGCTGGACGCGCTCCACCGATTTCGTGGTGACCACCGGCGCCGACCAGGCCGCGCGCAACGGCAACCAGCAGGACGCATTCGTCTACAAGCTGAACAGCGCCGGCAACGGCCTGCTGTTCGGCACCTATTTCGGCGGCGCCGGCAACAACGACGCGGGCGAGGGCGTGACGCTCGACGCGGCCGGCAACATCTACGTGGCCGGCATGGTGTCCGACGCCACGGACAACGCGTTCCTGAACAAGTACACGGCCACGGGCAGCGCCGTCTACAAGATCCAGTACGGCGGCAGCGGCATCGACGGTGCGACCGGCGTCGCGCTCGATGCGGCCGGCAACGTGTACATCGCGGGCTCGACGCTGTCGGTCGACAACGTCACCCTCAACGGCGCGCAGGTCACCCGCCCGGGCAACGACGACGCCTTCCTGGCGAAGTACAACAGCGCGGGGACGCTGACCTACGCCACCTACATCGGCGCCGCCAAGGCGGATGTGGCGACCGGTCTCGCGGTGGACAACAGCGGGCGCGCATACGTGGTCGGTCGCACCAAGGATGCTTCCGCTTCCGGCTTCGCGATCACGGCCGGCGCCTTCGCCACCACCGCCTACACGCACGAGACCGGCTTCCTGCGCGTGTACAACACCACGCTGACGGGCAGCACGTCGCTCGAGTACTCCACCTTCATCGGCGGCTCGCGCAACGGCGGCGGCAGCACGTCGAGCCTGCTGACCGACAGCCCCACGGGCGTCGCCGTCTCCGGCGGTCAGGTCGTCGTGGTGGGCCACACCGACACGGCAGACTTCCCGACCACGGCCGACGCCTACAGCCGCACCAACACCGGCGGCGACACCGGCTTCGTCATCGTGCTGGCGCCGCAGGGCGGCGGCAGCCGCGACCAGATCTACGGCAGCTACTACGGCACCGGCCTGCAGACCGGCGGCGTGGCCTGGAGCGGCAGCAGGTTCTACCTGGTGGGCAGCACCGGCAACAGCGGCGGCAACCTGGCCACCGCGGACGGCTACAAGACGACCTTCGGCTCCGGCACGGAGGGCGTGGTCGCGCAGTTCTCGGGCTTCACCAACGTGGCGCCGATGCTGGCGGGGGCCACCAACCTCGCCCAGCAGCTCGAGGACGTGCCGGCCGCCGGCACCCTGGTCTCCGACCTGCTGGCCGGCAGGTTCAGCGACGGCGACGCCGGCGCGCTGGCGGGCATCGCCGTGACCGGCTTCGACGCCGGCAACGGCAGCTGGCAGTTCTCGCTGGACGGCGGCGCGAGCTGGTCGACGATGGCGGCGCCCGCGGCCGGCAGCGCGCTGGTGCTGAACGCCGACGCGCTGACGCGCGTTCGCTTCGCCCCCGCGGCCGACTTCGTGGGCGGCAGCAGCATCACCTTCCGCGGCTGGGATCGCAGCGCCGGGGCCGCGGGCACGGTCGTGACTATGCCGACCACCGGCGGCAGCAGCGCATTCAGCATCGTGCAGGCGACGGCCACCGTGAGCGTGGCAGCGGTGAACGACGCGCCGGTGCGCACCGGCACGCTGGGCACCCTGGCGGCGGGCGAGCGCACCGCGGCGATCCCGATCGCGCCGGCCTTCAGCGGCGTCTCCTACGCAGCGGGTGCGGCCAGTGCCACGGACGAAAGCGGCCAGTCGCTGCGCTACGTCGTGACCGGCCTGCCGGATACGGTCGGCACGATCCTGTTCAACGGCTCGCCGGTGGCCGTGGGCAGCAGCTTCACCTGGGCCGAACTGCAGACCCTGGGCTTCCTGCCGGGACGCTTCGGCACCGGCACCTTCACCTTCAGCGCGGTCGACGACGGCGGCACCGCGAACGGCGGGCAGGACACGCTGGCGGACCAGGCGATCACCTTCAGCGTGACGAACGTCGCGCCGGTGCTGAACGTGAGCACCGTCACCCTGCCGGGCCAGCTGGAGGACCTGCCGGGCACCGGCACGCGCGTGGCCGACTTCATGGCCGGCAAGGTCACGGACGGCGGCGGCGCGTGGGGCATCGCCGTCGTGTCGGTGCCCGGCGCGGGCAGCAACGGCGGTGCCTGGCAGTACAGCGTCGACGACGGCGCCAGCTGGCAGGCGCTCACCGGCAGCTTCTTCGGCGCCCGGCTGCTGGGCCCGGACGCGCGGGTGCGCTTCCTCTCCGATGCCGACTGGAGCGGCACGCCGACGGGCTTCACCTTCCGGGCCTGGGACGGCAGCAGCGGCGTTTCGGGCGGAACGGCGTTCGCCCTGAGCGGCGGGGGTACCAGCGCGTTCAGCAGCAGCACCGCCGTCGCCACCGCGGCGATCACCGCGGTCAACGACGGCCCCGACCGGGTCGACGGCAACGTGTACGCCAACAACGGCGGGGGCAAGCTGGCGGCGCCGGCGCCGGTCACGGTAAGCGATTCCACGACGACCGCCAACAGCCTGAACCTGGGTTACCTGAAATATGTCGGCGGGTTCACGAGCGACGAGTACACCCGCCCCTGGACGATCACGATCACCGAGCTGCCGTCCTTCGGCACGATCACCCTCGGCGGCGGCACCACCGCGCAGGTGAACACGCAGATCACGCTGTCGCAGCTGCAGGGCGCGACCTTCCGCCCCACGGCGCAGTCCGGCAGCGGCGACTTCCGGTGGGTGGTGCGGGACGCCGACGGCACGGCCAACGGCGGCGTGGACACCTTCCAGGACGGCGTGCACATCACCGTCGCCAACAGCGCGCCCACGCTGCAAGGCGGCACCACGGCGCTGCCTGCCATGGCGGAGGACGCGCAGACCTCCGTGTCGGTGCTGTCGCTGGTGAACGGCTTCATGAGCGACGCCAGCGGCACCCTGGGCGTCGCGGTCACCGCAACCAGCGCCCCGGCAGGCGGCAGCTGGCAGTGGACCCGGGACAACGGTGCGACCTGGAACACCATCGCGGGCGCGAGCGACAGCAGTTCGGTGCTGCTGCAGACCGGCACCGGCTGGCGCATCCGCTACCTGCCGCCGGCGAACTGGAACAGCAGCCTCGGAGGCACGCCCGGCATCAGCTTGCGTGGCTGGGACCGCAGCGCGGGGGTGGCCGGCGAGACGGCGGATACGTCCGTGCGCGGCGGCACCACGGCCTTCAGCACCGGGCTGCGCACGGCCACGATCGCCGTCACCGCGGTGAACGACCCGCCGGTGCGCACCGACGTGGCGGACCCGGCGGCGCCGGTGGTGTCGCTCCTCGATGGCACCTCGATTTCGCTGGGACTGGCCGGCCTCGCCTTCGGCCCCGGTGGCGGCGCGGACGAAGCGGGGCAGACCATCGCCAGTCCGTTCCGCATCACCGCGCTGCCGGACAGCCTGGGCGCCACCTTCCTGGCCAACGGGACGCGCGTGGTCGTCGGCAACAGCTACACGCTGGCCCAGATCCAGGGCATGACCTTCACCTCCCTCGGGGTGGGGGTCCTGGGCAAGGCACCGGTGTCCTTCACCGTGAAGGACAGCGGCGGAACGCTCAACGGCGGCGTCGACACGATGACCTTCTCGGTCTACGTGAACGTCAACCACGCGCCGGTGCTCACGGGCGCGAATTCTCAGCTGGTCGTGGAGGAGGACTTCGGCGGCGACGGCAAGGCGCCTTCGGGCAACATGCCGCCCTGGGCGACGCCGGCGCAGCGCGCGGGCATCAAGGTGTCGGACATCCTCGGCACCTACGTCACGGACACCAGCGCGGCCCTGCAAGGCATCGCCATCATCGACAAGGCGGGCGCCGGCACGTGGCAGTACACGCTGGATGGCGGCAGCAACTGGATCAACGTGCCGGCCGTGTCGAACACGTCGACGCTGCTGCTCGCCGCGAATGCGAACACCAGGGTGCGCTTCATCCCGGAGGCGGACTGGAACAGCAACATCGGCGCGACCAGCATCACCTTCCGCGCCTGGGACCAGACCGTGGGCACGGCGGGCCAGCTCGGCGACGCCACCTACAACGGCGGCGCCTCCGCCTATAGCGCGGCCACCGCGACTTCCACGGTCACCGTCACGCCGCGCAACGACGCCCCCGTGGCCGCCAGCGTCGTGGGCGGCATGGTGGCCGAGGGCGACCCCGCGACGGCCATCTTCGTGTCCGCAACGCTGGCGCCGGGGCCCGCCACCGCGACGGACGAGGCCGCCCAGGCGCTCACCGTCACCTTCCCCTCGGGGCTGCCGACCGGCATCGACCTCTTCCTGGCCGACGGCGTCACGCCGGTGAACGCGGCGGCGAGCTACACGCTGGCGCAGTTCCGGGCGATGACGTTCCGCGGCGTCACCCCGGGCAGCTTCCAGCTCGCGTTCCAGCTGCAGGACAACGGCGGCGTCGCCAATGGCGGCGTCGACCGCGCCACCTTCTCCGTCGGCTTGACGGTGACCAACAAGGCGCCCCTCCTGGCCGGCGCCAACCCGCTCGCCGGCATCCAGGAGGACAGCGCGGACAACGGCACGCTGGTGACGGACCTCGTGGCCTGGCAGGTTTCGGATCCGACGCGCACCCGCGGCATCGCCGTGACCGGCGTCGACAACAGCCACGGCACCTGGCAATACACGCGCGACGGCGGCACCACCTGGACCGCTTTCGGCACGCCCACGGCGGGCACGGCGCGCCTGCTGCTGGCGGACACCACGACGCGCGTGCGTTTCGTGCCGGCCGCCGACTGGAACGGCACCGCCACGCTCACCTTCGCGGCCTGGGACGGGACGGCCGGCACCGCCGGCGGCACGGCCGACACCACCGCGGGCGGCGGCACCAGCGCCTTCAGCAGCGGCACCGCGACGAGCAGCATCACCGTCAGCCCGGTGAACGATGCGCCGGTGGGCGGCACCGTCGCCAGCCTGGCCGTGGCCGAGGACAGCGGCAGCACCAGCCTGGGCCTGGGCGCGGTGAGCTACGGGCCCGGCGGCGGCGGCTACGAGGACAGCCAGGCGCTGGCGTACACCATCACCGTCCTGCCGGACGCCAGTCTCGGCCGCATCACGCTGGCCGATGGCACCGACGTCGCCCTGGGCGCCACCACGCTCGATGCCCTGCGCGGCATGCGCTTCGTGACCGCGGCCAATGCGGCGGGCAGCGGCAGCTTCACCTTCCTCGTGCAGGACGACGGCGGTGGCACCGACACCCTGGTGCAGACGGTCGCGATCACGGTCATGCCCGTGGACGACGCGCCGGTGGCCGGCTTCGACCTGTTCACCGCGACCGAGGACACGCCGCTCACCATCGCGCCCGCCACGCTGCTCGCCAACGACACCGATGCCGACGGGGACGCGCTCACGGTCACCGCTGTGAACAGCGGCTTCGGCGGCACCGTGGCCCTGGTGAACGGCGACATCGTGTTCACGCCCGCGGCCGACTTCAACGGCATGGCCAGCTTCAGCTACACCATCTCCGACGGCCACGGCGGCACCAGCATCACGGGCGTGGTGCTGAACGTGGCGGCGGTGAACGATGCGCCGCGGCCCGCCGCCGATACGGTCGCCGCCACCGAGGACCAGCCGCTGACGATCGCGCCGGCCACGCTGCTGGGCAACGACACGGACGTGGAAGGCGACGCGCTGACGGTCACGGGCGTCGCGGGCGCGAGCGGCGGCACCGTGTCGCTTTCCGGCGGCAGCATCGTGTTCACGCCGACGGCGGACTTCAACGGCGCCGGCAGCTTCACGTACACGGTGAGCGACGCGCAGGGCGCCACGGCGACCGCCACGGTCACGGTGAACATCGCCGCCGTCAACGATGCCCCCGTCGGTACCACCGAGACGCTGGCAACGAACGAGGACACCCCGCTCAGCATCACGCCGGCCACGCTGCTGGCGAACGACAGCGACATCGACGGCGACACGCTGTCGGTGATCGGCGTGGCGAGCGGCACGGGCGGCAGCGTCACGCTCTCCGGCGGCAACATCGTGTTCACGCCCGGGGCGGACTTCAACGGCGCGGGCAGCTTCAGCTACACGGTGTCGGACGGCCACGGCGGCGCGGCGACAGTGGCGGTGACGGTGAACGTCGCCCCGGTCAACGACGCTCCGGTGACGCGGAACGACACCGCCTCCACCGTCCTGGGCCTGCCGGTGACCATTCCGGCCAGCACGCTGCTGGCGAACGACACCGATGCCGAAGGCGACACGCTGACGATCACCGCGGTCGGCGGCGCCGTGAACGGCACCGTCTCGCTGAGCGGCAGCAACATCCAGTTCACGCCCACGCCCCTGTACAGCGGGCCGGCGAGCTTCACCTACACCGTGAGCGACGGGAACGGAGGCGTATCGACCGCCACGGTCGACGTGAGCGTGCTGCTGGGGAACCGGGCGCCGACCGCGGCCGACGACACCCTCGCGGCGACCGAGGACGTGCCGCGCACCATCGGCACGGCGGTCCTGCTGGCCAACGACTCGGATCCCGACCTGCTCGACACGATCTCCATCACCGGCGTGAGCGCGGTCGCCGGCGGTGCCGTCAGCCTTGCGGGCAACACCATCACGTTCACGCCGTCGGCCGACTTCAACGGCCCGGCGCGCTTCACCTATACGCTGCGGGACAGCCAGGGCGCCACGGCGACCGGCACCGTCACCGTCAACGTGGCCGCGCAGAACGACGCGCCGCGCCTGAGCGACGACACCGTGGCCGGCACCGAGGACCAGCCCGTCACCATCGTCCCCGCCGCGCTCCTGGGCAACGACACGGACGTGGACGGCGACGCCATGGCGATCACCGGCGTGACGGCGGTCGCGGGCGGCAGCGTGTCGCTGGCGAACGGCAACATCGTCTTCACGCCGGACGCGAACTTCAACGGAGCGGGCAGCTTCCGCTACACGGTGACGGACGCGCAGGGCGCCGCGGCGACGGCCACGGTCACGGTGAACGTCGCCGCCGTGAACGACGCGCCGGTGGCGACCACCGAGACGCTCGCCACCGACGAAGACACGCCGCTCACCGTGACCGCGGCGAGCCTGCTCGCCAACGACACCGATGTCGAGAACGACCCGCTCACCATCGTCGGCGTGGCGAGCGGAACGGGCGGCACCGTCACGCGCGCGGGCAGCGACATCGTCTTCACGCCCAACGCGAATTTCAACGGCACGGGCAGCTTCAGCTACACGATCTCCGACGGCCAGGGCGGCACGTCCACGGTGGCGGTCACGGTGAACGTGGCGGCACTGAACGACCGGCCGGTGGCGAATGCCGAAACCCTCAGCGGGACGGAAGACCAGGCACTGACCATTGCGCCCGCGACCCTGCTGGCCAACGACACCGACGTGGACGGGAACACGCTGACGGTCACGGCGGTGAACGCCGGCACCGGCGGCAGCGTGGCGCTCTCGGGCGGCAACATCGTGTTCACGCCCGCGGCCAACTTCAACGGGGCGGCGAGCTTCAGCTACACGATTTCGGATGGCAACGGCGGCACCGCGACGGCGACCGTCACGTTGAACCTCGCGCCGGTCAACGATGCCCCCGCCGGCGCGGCCGACGCGGTGGCGGCCGTCGAGGACGTGCCGCTGACCATCGCGGCGGGCACGCTGCTGGCCAACGACACCGACGTCGACGGCGACGTGCTGGCGGTGACCGGTGTCTCGAGCGCCACCGGCGGCACCGTCTCGCTGTCCGGCGGCAACATCGTGTTCACGCCCACGGCGGACTTCCACGGCACGGGTGGCTTCACGTACACGCTGTCGGACGGCCATGGTGGCAACGCGACGGCCAGCGTGACAGTGAACGTCGCGTCCGTGAACGACGACCCGGTGGCGCGGGGCGATGCCGCGCAGACCGCCGAGGACACGCCGCTGACGCTCGCGCCCGCGACGCTGCTGGCGAACGACAGCGACTCGGACGGCGATGCGCTGGCCGTCGTCGCCGTCGGCAACGGCGTCGGCGGCACGGTGGGCCTCGTCAACGGGAACGTCGTGTTCACGCCCACGGCGGACTTCAACGGCAGCGGCAGTTTCAGCTACACCGTGTCCGACGGGCACGGGGGCACGGCCACGGGAACGGTGGCCGTCGTCGTGACGGCAGTGAACGACGCGCCGGTGGCGAGCACCGACACCCTCGCCGGCAGCGAGGACGCGCTGGTGGTGTTCACTGCGGACACGCTGCTGGCCAACGATGCCGACACCGAAGGCGACACGCTGACGATCGTCGGCGTGGCGGACGGCACGGGCGGCACGGTCACGATCTCCGGCACCAGCATCGTCTTCACGCCGGACGACGACTTCAACGGCACCGGCTCCTTCACGTACACGGTGAGCGACGGCCGCGGCGGCACTTCGAGCGGGAATGTCGTCGTCGAGATCGCGGCGGTGAACGATCCGCCGCTGGCGCAAGGCGACGTGGTGGCCGCGACCGAAGACCAGGCGCTGACCATCGCGCCGGCGACGCTGCTGGCCGACGACACCGACGTCGAGGGCGACGCGCTCAGCGTCTCGGACGTCGGCAATGCGAGCGGCGGCACCGTCACGCTCTCGGGCGGGAACATCGTGTTCACGCCCGACCCCGATTTCAACGGCGTGGGGAGCTTCACCTACACGGTCCGCGACGCGCAGGGTGCGACGGGAACGGCGACGGTCACGGTGAACGTGGCCGCGGTGAACGACGCGCCCGTCGCCCAGGGCGAACTGCTGGCGACGCTGGAGGACACGCCGCTGGTGCTGGACCCCGGGGGACTGCTGGCGAACGACAGCGACGTCGACGGGGACGCGCTCTCCGTCGTGGGCGTGGTGGGCGGCAGCGGCGGCGTGGTGGAACTCTCGGGCGGCAGCGTGATCTTCACGCCCGATGCGGATTTCAACGGCACGGGCAGCTTCGGCTATGTGGTCTCGGACGGCAAGGGCGGCACGGCGACGGTCAGCGTCACCGTCGACATCGCTGCCGTGAACGACGCGCCGGTGGCGGGCGCCGACAGCGTCGGCGGCGTCGAGGACACGCCCGTCACCATCGCCACGGCGACCCTGCTCGCCAACGACAGCGATGTCGAGGGCGATGCGCTCACCGTCAGCGCCGTGGGCGGTGCGACTGGCGGCACGGTCCAACTGTCCGGCGGCACGATCGTGTTCACGCCCAGCGCGAACTTCAACGGCGCGGCCGGCTTCAGCTACACCGTCTCCGACGGTCATGGCGGTACCGCGACGGGCGCGGTCGTCGTGAACCTGGCCGCCGTGGAGGACGATCCGGTGGCGGGCGACGACACGGTGGCCGGCGTCGAGGACACGCCACTGACGATCGCATCGGTCACGCTGATCGGGAATGACAGCGACGCGGACGGCGACATCCTGGCGATCACGTCCGTGGCCGCCGGCACCGGCGGCAGTGTGGTCCTGTCCGGAAGCGACATCGTCTTCACGCCGGATGCGGACTTCAACGGAGCCGGCTCGTTCAGCTACACGGTGGACGACGGACACGGCGGGACCTCGACGGCGACCGTGACCGTCAACGTTGCGCCGGTGAACGATCCGCCGGTGGCAGGCAACGACGCGGTCGCTGGCACCGAGGACCAGCCGCTCACCATCGCGCCGGCCACGCTGCTCGTGAACGACAGCGACATCGATGGCGACACGGTGGCCATCACCGGCGTGACCAGCGGTGCGGGTGGCACCGTGGCCCTGGTCGGCGGCAACATCGTGTTCACGCCGACGGGCAATTTCAACGGCAGCGGTAGCTTCTCGTACACCCTCAGCGACGGGCAGGGCGGCGCGGCGTCGGCCACCGTTACGGTGAACGTCGCGCCGGTCAACGACGCGCCCGTGGGCGGCAACGATACGGTCGCAGGCACGGAAGACCAGCCTCTGACGATCGTGCCGGCCACGCTGCTGGCGAACGACAGCGACATCGACGTTGACGCCCTCGCCATCACGGGCGTGACCGCCGGCACCGGCGGCACCGTGGCGATCGTCGGCGGCAACATCGTCTTCACGCCCACCGCGAACTTCAACGGCACCGGCAGCTTCTCGTACACGGTCAGCGACGGCCAGGGCGGCACGACGACGGCGATGGTGACCGTGAACGTCGCGCCGATCAATGACGCGCCGACCGCAAGCGATGACACGGTTGCCGTCACCGAAGACCAGCCGCTCACCATCGTCCCGGTCACACTGCTGGGGAACGACAGCGACATCGACGGCGACACGCTGGCGATCACGGGTGTGAACAGCGGCACCGGCGGCACCGTGGCGATCGTCGGCGGCAACATCGTGTTCACGCCGACGCAGAACTTCAACGGCACCGGCAGCTTCAGCTACACGGTCGGCGACGGCCAGGGCGGCACGACGACGGCCACCGTGACCGTGAACGTCGCGCCGGTCAACGACATGCCGGCGGCCGGCAACGACACGGTCGCAGCGACGGAAGACCAGGCGCTCACCATCGCCCCGCCCACGCTGCTGGCGAACGACAGCGACATCGACGGCGACACCCTCGCCATCACGGGCGTGACCGCCGGCACGGGCGGCACCGTGGCGATCGTCGGGGGCAACATCGTGTTCACGCCGACGCAGAACTTCAACGGCACCGGCAGCTTCGGCTACACGGTCAGTGACGGCCAGGGCGGCACGACGACGGCCACGGTGATCGTGAACGTAGCGCCAGTGAATGACGAGCCCCTCGGCGGCAACGACACAGTCAGCGCGACGGAAGACCAGCCGCTCACCATCGTTCCGGCCACGCTGTTGGCGAACGACAGCGACATCGACGCCGACACCCTCGCCATCACCGGCGTGACCAGCGGTGCGGGCGGCACCGTGGCCCTGGTCGGCGGGAGCATCGTGTTCACCCCGACGGCGAATTTCAACGGCACCGGTAGCTTCAGCTACACGGTGAGCGACGGCCAGGGCGGCACGACGACGGCCACGGTGACCGTGAGCGTCGCGCCGGTCAACGACACGCCGGCGGCCGGCAACGACACGGTCACCGCCACGGAAGACCAGCCTCTGACGATCGCGCCGGCCACACTGCTGGCCAATGACAGCGACGTCGACGGCGACACGCTGGCGATCACGGGTGTGAACAGCGGCACAGGCGGCACCGTGGCGATCGTCGGGGGCAACATCGTGTTCACGCCGACGGCGAACTTCAATGGCACCGGTAGCTTCTCGTACACCGTGAGCGACGGCCAGGGCGGCACGACGACGGCCACCGTGACCGTGAACGTCGCGGCAGTCAACGACTCACCGGCGGCAAGCAACGACACGGTCGCTGCTACGGAAGACCGGCCTTTGACGATCGCACCGGCCACCCTGCTGGCGAACGACAGCGACATCGACGGCGACACGCTGGCGATCACGGGTGTGAACAGCAGCACCGGCGGCACCGTGACGATCGTCGGCGGGAACATCGTGTTCACGCCGACGGCGAATTTCAACGGCACCGGCAGCTTCAGCTACACGGTGAGCGACGGTCAGGGTGGCACGACGACGGCCACGGTGACCGTGAACGTGGCGCCGGTGAACGACGCGCCGGCGGTCGGCAACGACACGGTCGCTGCTACGGAGGACCAACCTCTCACGATCGCGCCGGCCACGCTGCTGGCGAACGACAGCGACATCGACGCCGACACCCTCGCCATCACCGGCGTGACCAGCGGTGTGGGCGGCACCGTGGCCATCGTCGGCGGCAACATCGTGTTCACGCCGACGGCGAACTTCAACGGCACCGGCAGCTTCAGCTACATCGTCAGTGACGGCCAGGGCGGCACGACGACAGCCACCGTGACCGTGAACGTCGCGGCGGTCAACGACTCACCGGCGGCAAGCAACGACACGGTCGCTGCTACGGAAGACCAGCCTTTGACGATCGCGCCGGCCACCCTGCTGGGGAACGACAGCGACATCGATGGCGACACGCTGGCGATCACGGGTGTGACCAGCGGCATCGGCGGCACGGCGACAATCATCGGCGGCAGCATCATCTTCACACCCACCGCGAACTTCAACGGCCCGGGCAGCTTCAGCTACACGTTGAGCGACGGCCAAGGCGGCACGACGACGGCCACGGTGACCGTGAACGTCGCGCCGGTGAACGACACGCCGGCGGTCGGCAACGACACGGTCGCTGCTACGGAAGACCAGCCTCTGACGATCGTGCCGACCACGCTACTGGCGAACGACAGCGACATCGATGGCGACATGCTGGCGATCACGGGTGTGAACAGCAGCACCGGCGGCACCGTGGCGATCGTCGGCGGGAACATCATCTTCACGCCGACCGCGAACTTCAACGGCACCGGCAGCTTCAGCTACACGGTGAGCGACGGTCAGGGCGGCACTGCCACTGCAACCGTGACCGTGAACGTCGCGGCGGTCAACGACGCGCCCTTGGCCGGCAATGACACGGTCAACGCGACGGAAGATCAACCGCTCACCATCGCGCCGGCCACGCTGCTCGTGAACGACAGCGATATTGATGGCGACACGGTGGCCATCACCGGCGTGACCAGCGGTGCGGGTGGCTCTGTGGCCCTGGTCGGCGGCAACATCGTGTTCACGCCGACGGGCAATTTCAACGGCAGCGGTAGCTTCTCGTACACCGTCAGCGACAGCCAGGGCGGCACGACGACAGCCACCGTGACCGTGAACGTCGCGGCGGTCAACGACTCACCGGCGGCAAGCAACGACACGGTCGCTGCTACGGAAGACCAGCCTCTGACGATCGCGCCGGCCACGCTGCTGGCAAACGACAGCGACATCGATGGCGACACGCTGGCGATCACGGGTGTAACGAGCGGCGCAGGGGGCACCGTGGCGATCGTCGGCGGGAACATCGTGTTCACCCCGGCGGCCAACTTCAGCGGCTCGGGCAGCTTCAGCTACACCGCCAGCGACGGCCAGGGCGGCACGGCGTCGGCCACCGTGACGGTGAACGTCGCGCCGGTGAACGACGCGCCAGCGGCAAGCAACGACACGGTCAGCGCGACGGAAGACCAGCCGCTCACCATCGTTCCGGCTACGCTGTTGGCCGATGACAGCGACATCGACGGCGACACTCTGGCCATCATCGGCGTGACCAGCGGTGTGGGTGGCACCGTTTCAATCGTCGGCGGCAACATCGTGTTCACGCCCACCTCGAACTTCAACGGCACGGGCAGCTTCACATACACCGTCGACGACGGCCAGGGCGGCACGACGACGGCCACGGTGACCATGAACGTCGCGCCGGTCAACGACGCACCGGCGGCCGGCAACGACACGGTCGCAGCGACGGAAGACCAGGCGCTCGCGATCGCGCCGTCCACGCTGCTGGCGAACGACAGCGACATCGACGGCGACACGCTGGCCATCACGGGTGTGACCAGCGGCACCGGCGGCACCGTGTCCATCCTCGGCGGCAACATCGTCTTCACGCCCACCGCGAACTTCAGCGGCACCGGCCGCTTCAGCTACACGATCTCCGACGGCCACGGCGGGACGGCCACCGCCAGCGTCACGCTGGACATCGCGGCCGTCGACGATCCCACCGTGACGGCACCCGACAACATCGCCATCGCGGAAGACGGCGTGGCCACCGGCAACGTGCTCGCCAACGACACCGACCCGGACAGCGCGCTGGCGCTCGCCGGCTTCCGCGTCGCGGGCGACACGACGGATTACGCGGCGGGCGCGAGCGCCACGATCGCCGGCGTCGGCAGCCTGCGCATCGCGGGCGACGGCAGCTTCACCTTCACCCCGCTGGCGGACTGGAACGGCACGGTGCCGCAGGTCACGTACCTGACCAGTACCGGGGCGACCGGCACGCTCGCGATCACGGTGGCCGCCGTGGACGATGCGACGGTCACCGCACCCGATGCGGCGGTCGGCTCCGAGGACACGCCGGTGTCCGGCAACGTCCTCGCCAATGACGCCGACGTCGATTCGAGCCTTGCCATCACGAGCTTCCGCATCGCGGGCACGACCTACGCAGCGGGCGCGACCGCGGCGGTGGCCGGCGTCGGCACCCTGAGCGTCGCGGCCGACGGCAGCTGGCTTTACGCCCCGGTCGCGGACTGGGCCGGCACCGTGCCGCAGGTGAGCTACACCACCAGCACGGGCGCCACGGGCGTGCTGGCGATCCGCGTCGCGCCCGTGAACGATGCGCCGGTGCGCACGGGCACGCTCGCCCCGCTTACCGTCGGTGAAGGGGCGAATGCTCCGCTGGGATTCGCAGGCGTCTCGTATGGCGTGGGCGGCGGCGCCGACGAAGCCACGACCCAGACGCTCACCGTGCGCGTGACGGCCGTGCCTGCAGAACTCGGGGCGATCGTGCTCGCGGACGGCACGCGCGTCGCAGCCGGTGCCAGCTACAGCGTGGAGCAGTTGCAAGGCATGGTGTTCCGGGCCGCGGCGGGCGTGAGCGGAAGCGCCACCTTCGGCTTCACCGTGTCGGACGGCGCGGGCGGCACCGACAGCCTGGCGGAGCAGCTCACCTTGCGCGTCGCCAACGTGGCCCCGGTGCTGGAAGGCGCCAACGCGCTGCCGGCCGTGGCCGAGGACACGACCGACAGCTCCGGCATGCTGGTGGCAGACCTGATCGCCGGCCACGCCTCGGATCCTGGCGGGCGCATGGGCGTGGCCGTGACCGGCGCGGCCAGCACCGCGGGTCAATGGCAGTACTCGCGCGACGGCGGCGCGCACTGGTCCGACTTCACGGGCGTCAGCGCGGCGTCGGCGGAACTGCTGCCCGCCGATGGCCAGGCGCGCGTGCGCTTCGTCCCGAACGCGGACTGGAACGGCATCGCCACCGGGCTGGCCTTCCGCGCCTGGGACGGCAGCGGCGGCACGGCGGCCGCCACCCGCGCCGACACCGCGGTCAACGGCGGCAGCTCGCCCTTCAGCGCTGGCACGGCAACCACCTCCGTGACGGTCGCCCCGGTCAACGATGCACCGCGCGCGCTCGGCACCGAGCCCGCCGTGATCGGCACGGATGCGGCCACGCGAGCGGTCACGCTGGACCAGCTCGCGTGGACGTATTCCGCCGGTGGCGGCAGCGACGAGGCCGGCCAGGCCCTGACCGTCACGGTCAGCGCGGTTCCGCCGAAGGAGTTCGGGCAGCTGGTGCTGGCCGATGGCACGACGCCCGTGACTGCGGGCAGCAGCTACACGCCGGACCAGTTGCGCGGCCTGCGCTTCATCGCCGCCACGGGCAGCAACGGCGGCACGGCGGAAGTGACGTGGGTGGTCCGTGACGACGGCGGCACGGCCGGCGGCGGCGTCGACCGCACCAGCGGCAGCGTGAAGATCGCCGTCGTCGCCCAGGCGCCGGCCACGCCCACGCCCACGCCCACGCCCGCACCCGCACCCGCACCGACGCCCACCCCCGCACCCGCGCCCGCTGCGGCCACCGCGCCGGCGCCGGAGCCCGCAGCGGCACCCGCCCACGCCGCGCCCGCGGCCCCCGCACCGGCCGCGGCCTCGCGCCCCGGCGGCGAGCCGGCCAACGCCGACGGCCTGATCGCCACGGCCCCGCCGGCGGTGCTGATGCCCCCGGCCACCGAGTTCGCGTTCGCGCCGCAGCGCATCGTCGACGTGACCGAGAGCGCGCGCCTCCTCGGCGCCGGCCCGCGCCTGCCGACCGACCTGCAGCTGGTGGGCTTCAATCCCCAGGGCGCCGGCGAGTTCCAGATCACGGGGCTCAACGCAATGGACGTCGGTGCGGCGCGCGTGACGGCGGAGCAGTTCCAGCAGTCGCTGCGCTCCGGCATCTTCATCGAGGAACTGAACCGGCTGCGCAACGAACTGCGGCACGAGTTCGACCTGGACAAGACCCTGAGCGTGTCCGTCGCCGGCGTGTCGCTGGGCGTCTCCGTCGTCTACGTGCTGTGGTTGATCCGCGGCGGCGTGCTGCTGGGAAGCTATCTCTCCGCGCTGCCGGCCTGGCGCCTGCTCGATCCGCTGCCGGTGCTGGCGCGCCACGACGGCGAGACGGAGGAGGACGACGACGACGAGGCTTTCGACCCGGACGAGACCGGGCGCGCCGATCCCCTGCGAGGATTCTCTTGAAGCTGTTCAACACCCGCACCTACATCAGCCTCGGCCTGGCGTCGATCGTCAGCACCGCCTTGCTGGCCGCGTCCTTCCTCGGGCTGATCCCCGACCGGCAGGAAGCCGTACGCGCGGGCCGGCTGGCACTGGCGGAATCGGTGGCCGCGAGCAGCGCCGCGTTCCTGGGCAGCAGCGATCCGGGCCGGCTGGAGGACGTGCTGCGCTTCATCCTCAAGCGCAACCCGGACCTGCGCTCGATCGGGCTGCGCACGCGCGAGGGGAGGCTGGTGGTGGCCATCGGCGAGCACGCGCGCAACTGGCTGCCGATCGACGGCGCGCATGCCAGCGACGCGCAGTTGCAGGTCACGCTGTACGCGGCCGACCAGCCCTGGGGCCAGCTGGAGATGCGCTTCGAACCCACCGGGCCGCATGGCGTGATGGGCGTCGTGCAGACGCCGCTGGTGCTGCTGCTGGCCTTCGCCGGCCTGCTGTGCGTGCCCTCGTTCTACGTGTACCTGAGCCGGGTGCTGCGCCACCTCGATCCTTCGCGCGCCATCCCGTCGCGGGTGCGCTCCGCGCTGGACTCCCTGACCGAGGGATTGTTGGTCATCGACCAGAAACAGAACATCGTGCTGGCCAACGAGGCATTGACGCGCCTGCTCGGAAAGACGAACGAGCGCCTGATGGGCCGGCCGGTGGGCGAGATCGCCTGGCTGCAGGAATCCGGCGAGCCGCTGGCGGGCCGCCCTCCCTGGAGCGTGGCGCTGGAGACGGCCACCGTGCAGCGCGACGTGAACCTGAAGCTGCAGGACACCGAGGGCGGCCTGCGCAGCTTCGTCGTCAACTGCTCGCCGGTGCTGGCGAGCGGCGGCAAGGCCTCGGGGGTCCTGATCAGCCTGGAAGACATCACGCTGCTGGAACGCAGCCGCGTGGAACTGCGCTCCGCCCGGGACGAGGCCGAGGCCGCCAACCGCGCCAAGAGCGAGTTCCTGGCGAACATGAGCCACGAGATCCGCACCCCGATGAACGCGATCCTGGGGTTCACCGAGCTGCTCAAGCGCGGCTTCGGCAAGAGCGAGCGCGAGTCCTCCCGCTATCTCGACACGATCCACCAGAGCGGCAAGCACCTGCTGGGGCTGATCAACGACATCCTGGACCTGTCGAAGGTGGAGGCCGGGCAGCTGCAGGTGGAGAAGATCGCCTGCGCCCCGCACCAGGTGGTGCAGGGCGCGCTGCTGGAGCTGGGCCTGAAGGCGCAGGAGAGGGGCCTGCGCCTGTCGCTGCGGCTGCTGACGCCCGTCCCGGAGCGGGTGCAGTCGGACCCCGCGCGCCTGCGCCAGGTGGTGCTCAACCTCCTGAGCAACGCGGTCAAGTTCACGGAGCGCGGCGGGGTGGAGGTGGTCCTGGGCTGCAACGGCACCAGCTACACGGTGGAGGTCAACGACACCGGCATCGGCATGGACCCGGCCAAGGTCGAATCGATGTTCGACCCCTTCACGCAGGCCGAAGCCTCGACCACGCGGCGCTACGGCGGCACCGGCCTGGGACTGGCGATCAGCCGCCGGCTGGCGCGCGCGCTGGGCGGCGACCTCACCGGCAGCAGCCAGCTGGGCGTGGGCACGAGCATGCTGTTCACCTTCGCCACCGGCCCGCTGGAGGGCGTGCGGATGCTGGATGCCACGCATCTCGCGGCGCAGGGCAGCGAACGGGCGCCGCAGCACCGCACGCGCTGGCGCATCCCCTCGGCGCGCGTGCTGGTGGTGGACGACGGCCCGGAAAACCGCGAGCTGCTCTCGCTGGTGCTCACCGAGCAGGGGCTGTGGGTCGACGAGGCCGAAAACGGCCAGGTCGCCCTCGACAAGCTGGCGGCCGCCAGCTACGACCTGGTGCTGATGGACATGCAGATGCCGGTGATGGACGGCTATGCCGCCACCCGCGAGCTGCGCCGGCGCGGCCTCGCGATGCCGGTGGTGGCGCTCACGGCGCACGCGATGAAGGGCTACGAGGAGGAAGTGCTGCAGGCAGGCTGCACCGCGTACCTCACCAAGCCGGTGGACATCGACATCCTGCTGCAGCAGGTGGGCCTGTCGTTGGGCGGCTCGCCGGAGGAAGTGCCCGTGGAGGCGCCGAGTTCCGTGTTCATCGACCTGAGCGAGGAGCCCGTGGCCGAGGGGCCGATCCGCTCGCGTTTCGCCGACAACGCCAAGCTGGTGCCGATCGTGCGCAAGTTCGCCGCGCGCCTGCAGCAGCAGCTGGAGCTGACGCGCACCGCCCTGCAGGCCGGCGACCTGCCGGAGGTGGAGCGGCTGGCCCACTGGCTGGCCGGCGCCGCCGGCACCGTGGGCTACGACGACTTCACCGAGCCGGCCCGCGAGATGGAGGCCGCCGCCAAGGCGGGCGATCGCGAGACAACCGCGGGCGTTCTGCAACGCATTGCACGGATGGCCGACCTGCTCGAGGTGCCGGAGGTCGCCATCGGGTGATCCCCGAGGCACAATGTAACGATGAGCAAAATCGAAGGCGTCGGGAGACAGCGCCGCGACAACACGGACAGCGACAGCGATTCCGATCGCGACATGCTGGCCACCCAGCCGACGGTGTTCGCCCCCGGGGAGGACCGGCTGTCGATGAAGGAGCTGCGCGCGCTCGCGCCGCAGGACGAGGCCGGGCGCAACCGCTCGATGGGCCTCTCGGAGGCGTTGATCATGATGGTCGACGACGAGATGCTGAACATCGAGATGACCGAGGCCTTCCTGGCCGATGCCGGCTACCGCCATTTCGTGCACACCGACCAGCCCGAGCGCGCGGTGCCCATGATGCGCAAGGAGCCGCCGGGCGTGCTGCTGCTGGACCTGAGCATGCCCAAGGTCAGCGGCCTCGACATCCTCGCGGCGATGCGCGAAGACAGCGTGCTGCGCCACGTGCCGGCCATCGTGCTCACGAGCAGCACCGACGCGCAGGTCAAGCTCAAGGCGCTGGCGCTCGGCGCGATGGACTTCCTGTCCAAGCCGGTGGACCCGAGCGAGCTGGCCCTGCGCATCCGCAACACGCTGGCCGCCAGCGCCTACCGCGAGTACCTGGGCCAGCATGACGGCCTGACCGGCCTGCCGAACAAGCAGCGCTATCGCAAGGACCTGGCCTCGGTGCTGGACGAGGCGCTCGCCAGCGACCATCCCGGCGCGCTGATCCACGTCGGCGTCGACAATTTGGGCCGCATCAACGACGCCCTCGGCCGCGGCGTGGGCGACCAGCTGCTGCAGCGGGTGGCCAAGCGCCTGGCCAGCTGCGTGCAGACCGAGCACGGCGGCGAGCTCAGCTCGGAGCAGCACAACCCGAGCCTCTACCGCTTCGACGGCGACGAGTTCGCCATCATCGTGCCGTACATGGAGGGCGTGCCGAGCGCCGCCTTCATCAACAAACTGCTGGAGGACTCCACGGTGAGCTTCCAGCGCTCGGGCTTTCCCGAGCTGTTCGTCACCTGCAGCGTCGGCGTGTCGGTGTTCCCGAACGACGGCAGCGAACCCGACGTGCTGATGCGCAACGCGGGCCTGGCGCTGCGCCATGCCAAGCTCGCGGGCCCGCACCGCTACGAATTCTTCTCGCCGCAGTTCAAGGACCTGGCGCTGAGCCGCCTGGACCTGAGCGCCGGACTGCGCCACGCGGTCAGCCGCGACGAGATCGAACTGCTGTACGAACCGCGCGTGGAACTGGCCAGCGGCCGCGTCGTGGCCGGCGAGGCTTTGCTGCGCTGGAAGCACCCCTCGGGCCGCATCATCGAAGGCGACGAGCTGATGGACCTGGCCGGCAGCTCCGAGATGGACGTGGTGCTGACCGAATGGCTCTTCGAGCTGCTGATGAAGCACATGAAGAACTGGCGAAGCGCGGGGCTGCAGGCGGTGCCCATCGCGGTCAAGGTCTCGCTGGCCAACATGCGGCCGAGCGACCTCGTGCACCTGGTGAACGCGGCGCTCGCGAACGGCGTGGACGCGCGCCAGCTCTCGCTGGAGCTGCAGCAGGTCTCGGCGCTGGACAACCTGCCGGCCAAGGAGGCCACGGCCATCGCGGGGCTGCGCAAGAAGGGCGTGCGCATCGCGCTGGGCCGCTTCGGGGCGAGCGCATCGATCTCGCACCTGCGCCAGCTGCCCTGCGACGAGATCATGCCGGATGCCTCCTTCGTGCGCGACGTGGAGCGCGATGCGACGGTGCAGGCGATGCTGCTCGGGATCGCCGACATCGCGCGGCGGCTCAGGCTGTCCTGCGTGGCCTGCGGCGTGGAGACGGCGCAACAGCTTGCCTTCCTGAAGAAGAACGGCTTCGAGCAGGCCCAGGGCCGCCATCTGGGCGAGCCTGTCACTGGGCTGGTGTTCGCCGCGAAGTGGTTGACGCGCGGCGGGCGCCCCGTGCGCATTTCGACCCCAGGCGATCTTTCCTGAGCTTCGTCAACTGCGCGCTCTGCTCTTCGTAGTGGAATCCACCGAGAGGCAGCCTGCGCACCAGCGGCGTAGACTGGAAGAGGCCCATGAAACGGGCCGTGCAGTCCAGGAGGGTTCTTGCAACCGACCAACATCGCCAATCCGGCGTATTTCCACAAGGTGGTGGATTGCCAGTGGGCTTGTCCCGCGCACACCCCCGTCCCCGAATACATCCGACTGATCGCGCAGGGCCGCTACGGCGACGCCTACATGATCAACTGGGTGTCCAACGTCTTCCCCGGCATCCTCGGTCGCACCTGCGACCGTCCGTGCGAACCGGCCTGCCGGCGCGGGCGCGTGGAGAAGAGCAACGCCGGTGAGCCCGAGCCGGTGGCGATCTGCCGGCTCAAGCGCGTCGCCGCGGACCTCAAGGAGGACGTGAAGAAGCGCATGCCGCAGCCGGCGCCGAAGCGCAACGGCAAGCGCATCGCCTGCGTCGGCGCGGGCCCGGCCTCGCTGACCGTCGCCCGCGACCTCGCGCCGCTGGGCTACGAAGTGACCGTGTTCGACGGCGAGCCCAAGCCCGGCGGCTTCATGCGTACGCAGATCCCGCGCTTTCGCCTGCCCGAATCGGTGATCGACGAGGAGATGGGCTACGTGCTCGAACTCGGCGCCCGCTTCGTGGGCGGCCAGCGCATCGACTCCATGAAGGCGCTGATGGCGCAGGGCTACGACGCCATCTTCGTCGGCTGCGGCGCGCCGCGCGGGCGCGACCTCGAGATCCCCGGCCGCAAGGAGGCCGCCGCCAACATCCACATCGGCATCGACTGGCTCGCCTCGGTGTCCTTCGGCCACATCACCACGGTGGGCAAGCGCGTGATCGTGCTGGGCGGCGGCAACACCGCGATGGACTGCTGCCGCTCCGCCCGCCGCATGGGCGGCACCGACGTGAAGGTGATCGTGCGCAGCGGCTTCGAGGAGATGAAGGCCTCGCCGTGGGAGAAGGAGGATGCCATGCACGAAGGCATCCCCATCATCAACATGCACGTGCCGCTCGCCTTCGTGCACGAGCACGGCCGCCTCACCGGCATGCTGTTCGAGATCGTGCGCGCCGAGTACGACGACAAGGGCCGCCGCAGCCTGGTGCCCACTGGCGAGCCGAATGCCTTCTTCGCCTGCGACGAGGTGCTGATCGCCGTCGGCCAGGAGAACGCCTTCCCCTGGATCGAGCGGGATTCCGGGCTCGAATTCGACAAGTGGGGCCTGCCCGTCCTGGACAAGGTGACCTTCCAGTCCACCGTGCGCAACGTGTTCTTCGGCGGCGACGCGGCCCTGGGGCCGAAGAACATCATCACCGCGGTGGCGCACGGGCACGAGGCGGCGGTGTCGATCGACCTGCTGCTGAGTGGCCAGGACCCGCACGCGCGGCCGTCGCCGCTGACCAACCTGATGTCCCAGAAGATGGGCATCCACGAGTGGAGCTACGACAACGAGACCTCCCTGGACATCCGCTTCAAGGTGCCATGGGCGCAGGCGGAGAAGGCGCTGGCCAGCATCCGGGTGGAGGTGGAACTGGGCTTCGACGCCAAGACGGCGTTCAAGGAAGCGCAGCGCTGCCTGAACTGCGACGTGCAGACCGTGTTCAACCAGAGCGCCTGCATCGAGTGCGACGCCTGCGTGGACATCTGCCCGATGGACTGCATCACCTTCACGCCCGACGGCGCGGAGCCCGAAGTGCGCCAGCGCCTGAAGGCGCCGGCCCTGAACCTGGCGCAGGACCTGTACGTGTCCGGCCACCTGAAGACGGGACGGGTGATGGTGAAGGACGAAGACGTGTGCCTGCACTGCGGCCTGTGCGCCGAGCGCTGCCCGACGGGCGCGTGGGACATGCAGAAGTTCATGTTCAAGAACGCGCTGGCGGGCAGCAGCCGCCGCGAAGCGAGCAAGCAGCAGGAGGTGGCGGCATGAACCGCATCGAAGCCGTCAACGACTTCGTCGTCAAGTTCGCGAACGTGAATGGCTCGGGCTCCGCCTCGGCCAACGAGCTGTTCGCCAAGTCCATCCTGCGCATGGGCGTGCCCGTGAGCCCGCGCAACATCTTCCCGAGCAACATCCAGGGCCTGCCCACCTGGTACGAGGTGCGCGTCACCGAGAAGGGCTGGCTGGGCCGGCGCGGCGGCGTGGACATGCTGGTCGCGATGAACCCGCAGACCTGGGACGCCGACGTGGCGGAGCTCTCGCCCGGCGGCTACCTGTTCTACGACAACACGCGGCCGCTGCCGCCGTCGAAGTTCCGCGACGACGTGCACGTGATCGGCATGCCGCTCACGGAAATCTGCAACGCCGTCTACGACGATCCGCGCCAGCGCCAGCTGTTCAAGAACATCGTCTACGTGGGCGCGCTGTCGGTGCTGCTGGAGATCGACGCCAAGGAGATCGAGAAGCTGTTCGGCGAGCAGTACCGCGGCAAGGAAAAGCTGCTCGCTTCCAACGTGCAGGCGCTGCACCTCGGGCGCGAGTTCGCCGAGGAGCACCTGCAGTACCCGCTGGGCATCCGCGTGCGCCGGTCCAACCGCGTGGGCAACCGCATCTTCGTGGACGGCAACAGCGCCTGCGCGCTGGGCGCGGTGTACGGCGGCGCCTCGGTGATGGCCTGGTACCCGATCACGCCTTCGTCGTCGGTGGCCGAAGCCTTCCAGAAATACTGCAGCAAGCTGCGCGTCGACAAGGACACGGGCCAGAACAACTACGCGATCGTGCAGGCCGAGGACGAACTCGCCTCGATCGGCATGGTGGTGGGCGCGGGCTGGAACGGCGCGCGCGCGTACACGGCGACGTCGGGCCCGGGCGTATCGCTGATGACCGAATTCATCGGCCTGGCGCAGTTCGCCGAGATCCCGGTGACCATCGTCAACGTGCAGCGCGGCGGCCCCTCCACCGGCATGCCCACGCGCACGCAGCAGGCCGACATCCTGTGCTGCGCCTACGCCTCGCACGGCGACACCAAGCACGTGCTGCTGCTGCCGGAAGACCCGCACGAGTGCTTCGAGCACACGGCCAAGGCGCTGGACCTGGCCGACCGCCTGCAGACGCCGGTGTTCGTGATGACCGACCTCGACATCGGCATGAACCAGCGCCTGTGCAATCCCTTCGAATGGGAAGAGGGCAAGGAGTACGACCGCGGCAAGGTCATGACCTACGAGGAGCTCGAAGCCGGCAAGGACTTCGGCCGCTACAAGGACGTCGACGGTGACGGCATCCCCTGGCGCACGCTGCCCGGCACGCACCCCACCAAGGGCTCGTACTTCACCCGGGGCACCACGCGCGACCCGTACGCCCGCTACTCGGAGCGCGGACCCGACTACGTCTACAACATGGAGCGGCTGGTCCTCAAGTTCAAGACTGCGGCCACGCTGGTGCCGCAGCCGGTGGTCCGGCGCGCGGTCAGCAACACGAAGCTGGGCGTGATCTTCTATGGCTCGACCAGCCCCGCGATGAACGAGGCGCTCGAAGTGCTCGCCGGCCAGGGCATCCACGTCGACTCGATGCGCCTGCGCGCCTTCCCGTTCCCCGACAGCGTGGCGGACTTCATCGCCAGGCACGACAAGGTGTTCGTGGTCGAACAGAACCGCGACGGCCAGATGCGCTCGCTGCTGGTCAACGAACTCGAGGTCGATCCCGCCCGGCTGGTGAAGGTGGTGCACTACGACGGCACTCCGATCACCGCCCGCTTCATCACCCAGGCCATCACCGCGCAAGTGCAGGACAAGAGGGAGAAAGTGGCATGACCTATATCGCGAAGCCGCCGCTTCACCATCCGTCGCTGGAGAAGAACCGCGTCGGCTACACGCGCCGCGATTACGAGGGCAAGATCTCCACGCTGTGCGCCGGCTGCGGCCACGACTCGATCTCCGCCGCGATCATCCAGGCCTGCTGGGAACTCGACATCGAACCGCACCGGGTGGCCAAGCTGTCCGGCATCGGCTGCAGCTCCAAGACGCCCGACTACTTCCTGGGCGCCTCGCACGGCTTCAACACGGTGCACGGGCGCATGCCTTCGGTGCTGACCGGCGCCAACCTCGCCAATCGCGAACTGCTGTACCTCGGCGTCTCCGGCGACGGCGACTCCGCGTCCATCGGCCTGGGCCAGTTCGCCCACGCCATGCGGCGCGGCGTGCGCATGGCCTACATCGTCGAGAACAACGGCGTCTACGGCCTCACCAAGGGCCAGTTCTCCGCCACTGCCGACGCGGGCTCCAAGAGCAAGAAGGGCGTGATCAACAGCGACAGCCCGGTCGACCTGGTGGGCATGGCCCTGCAGCTCGGCGCGACCTACGTGGCGCGCAGCTTCTCGGGCAACAAGGCGCAGCTGGTGCCGCTGATCAAGGGCGCGATGTCCCACGGTGGTGCGGCGTTCATCGACGTGATCAGCCCCTGCGTGGCCTTCAACAACCACCCGGGCAGCACCCGCAGCTACGACTACGTGCGCGAGCACAACGAGGCGGTGAGCCGCATCGACTTCATCACGCCGCGCAGCGAGATCACCGCCGAGGCGGCCCCGGGCGAAGCGGTGGACGTGCGCCAGCACGACGGCACGCTGCTGCGCCTGCGCAGCCTGCACAAGGACTACGACCCGACCGACCGGCGCCGGGCGATGGCCTTCATGCAGGAGCATCAGGTGCGCGGCGAGATTGTCACCGGGCTGCTCTATGTTGACCCTCTGGCGACCGACCTGCACACGGCGCTGAACACGACGGCGCGTCCGCTCAACACGCTGGAAGCGCCGCACCTGTGTCCGGGCGTTTCGGCGCTCGAAAAGATCAACGCGTCATTGCGCTGAAACCGACTTCCCCGTAAAAAGGGGGACCAGCACTGACAAGGAAAAGGGGGTCGCCATGGCCGAACGTACCGTCTTCCAGTCGATCCCGAAGCGGGTCATCCTGAGCCTCCAGCCGCAGGCCAGCGTGTGGGAGGCGGCCTGCGCCATGACGCGGGCCAACTTCAGCAGCGTGCTGGTGATGGAGCCGCCCGACAAGCTGCTGGGCATCGTGACCGAGCGCGACCTCACCACCCGCGTGCTGGCGCGCGCGCTCGACCCGAAGCAGACCACGCTCGCCCAGGTGATGACGTCCAACCCGCTGTGCGTGACGCCGACGACCAAGGTCTCGGACGCCGTGCTGATGATGATCGAACGGGGCTTCCGCCACCTGCCGATCATCGGGCCCGAGCACAAGGTGATGGGCGTCTTCTCGGTGCGCGACGCGCTGCCGCGCGAAGTCGACGCGGCGCTGTCGCAGACCGAGTTCAACGAGCAGGTGAACGACGCGCTGGGTTGAACGCGTTCCATCGCTGGGGTTCGCGCGCTGGCGCGGCTCACCGCCAGCCTACGGGAAGCACGCGTCGGGCAGGCTGGAGGTGAGCGCCGCAGGCCGAACCCCGGCGCTCCAGCCTCAGAACGTCGTCGTGACGGTCAGGCGCGCCGACCGCGGCGCGCCCACGGTGATGTTGTTGTCCCCATCCGCCGTCGGGTAGTACTTCCTGTCCGCCAGGTTTTCCACGTTGAGCGCCACCCGCGTCCTGCCGCCCGCGAAGGTGTAGTACACCGCGCCATCGGCACGCGTGAACGCCGGCAGCTTCACCGCATTGCTGATCGAGGCGAACGATTCGCCCTGGTGGACGAGCCCCAGCGCCGCGGCCCAGCCGGCGCCGATCTCCCAGCGGTTCCACAGCGACAGCGTGTTGCGCGGCACCAGCGCGATGCGCCGCCCCACGGGGATCGCGGCGGCGTTCGCGTCCGTGCCCGTGTTGAGCGCCTTCCTCACCTTCGCGTCGAGCTGCGCATAGCCGCCGTACACCTGCCAGCGCGGCGTGACCTGGCCCTGCAGCCCGAGCTCCATGCCCTGGGTGCGCTGCTGCCCGGTCTTGAGGAACAGGCCGCTGCCGGCGGGGTCCCTGGCCCGCACGTCGTCCTTGTCGAGGCGGAACGCGGCGGCCGACAGCGTCAGCCGCGGCAGCACGTCCCAGCGCGCGCCGATCTCGTAGTTGGTGGATTTCTCCGGCGCGAGGTCCGCGGTGCTGGTGGCCAGTCCGAGCTGCTCGCCCGAGGGCAGGAAGGCGTAGCCGTAGCTCACGTAGTACGTGGAGCGCGCATCGGGCGTCCAGGTCAGCCCCAGGCGAGGGCTGAACGCGCGGTCGGTGCGCTGCAGGTCGGTGGGCGTGAGGGTGGTGCGGCGATCGTCGAAATCGACCTTGAACACGTCGTAGCGCAGGCCGGCCAGCAGCTTCCACGCGGACGTGAGCGCGAGCTGGTCCTGCGCATAGAGGCCCAGGATGTCGGACTTCACGCGGTTGTTGGCGTCGGTGCCGCGGAAGTCGAAGCCGGTGGCGGTGGCGACCGGGTTGCTCGCGGGAACGCCGTTGATCGTGCCCACGGTGCTGCCGAAGAGGCCGCTGCGGCGCTCGTTGCGGCTGTCCTGGTGCCCGAGCTCCAGGCCGGCGAGCAGCGTGTGGTCCATCCCGCCCGCCTTCAGCTTCGCCGTGAGGTCGGTCTGGTTGAAGACGTTGGTGCGGTCGTTGGCGTTGTTGTACGCGGAGATCCCCATCGTGCCCGCCGCGTTCACCGCGCTGCCCGGGAACACGTTCTGGTAGAACTTGTCGTAGCGGGTGGCGCGGAAGGTGTTGCGCAGGGCCAGGCCGCGGCCCAGGTCGTGGTCCAGGATGGAGTAGAGCGAATCCACCGTGCTGCGCGCGTGGCTCTGGTCCGCGTTGCCGAAGAAGCTGCCGCGGCCCGTGTCGAAGGGCAGGCCGTTGCGCGAGGGGATGCCGCGGTCGGCGGTGCGCTCGTCCTCGGTGTGCTCCAGGCCCAGCGTGACGGCGGTGGCGGCGCCGGCGGCCCAGGTCACCACGGGGTTGATCGCGGCACGCCGCAGGTCCACCCCGTGGCGGAAGCTGTCGGCGTGTTCGGCCATCGCATCGAGGCGCCAGGCGAGCGTGTCGCTCGCCTTGTTGCCGATGTCCACCGTGCCGCGCGCCTGGCCGAAGCTGCCCGCGGTGAGGCTGGCTTCGGCAATGCGGCCGAACACGGGTTTCTTCGTCACGCGGTTCACCACGCCGCCCGCGCCGCCGCGGCCGAACGCCATGCCGCCGGGGCCCTTGAGCACCTCGACGCGCTCGAGGTTGTAGACGTCGCGGAACACCTGCGCGTCGTCGCGCACGCCGTCGACGAAGAAGTCCGCCGTGGTGCTGTTGCCGCGCAGCACGACCTGGTCGCGGTTGCCTTCGCCCTGGTGCACGGTGGCGCCGGGCACGTAGCGCAGCACGTCGTCCATGCCGCGCATGGCCTGGTCCTTCATCAGGTCGGCGGGCACCACGGTGATGGAGGCGGGCACCTCCTTCAGGGGCGTGTCGGTCCTGGTGAAGGTGGAGGAACGCCTGGCGCGGTAGCCCTGCACGGGGCCGTCGGCGCGTTCGGGTTGGGCCTGGACTTCGACCTCCCGCAGCGTCGTTTCGGCGAAGGAAAGGGCGGGGAGGGCGGCGAGAACCGCGACGAGGCAAGGCTGCAGCCGGAAGGCACGCACCATGAGGAAGCTCCTGGATGGTTGCGGCTGGCTGGAGGGATGAACCGGGTCTGGCTCGCCGAGGGTGGACGATGAATGAGGTCGCCAGTATCGTCTGGATGAGAATAATTCGCAACTGGAAAGTGAAGTTGCGTTGCCGGTGGGCGGCGCGGGACGTAGGCTGGCGGTGACGCGCGACAGCGCCGGAACCCCAGCGCTTCGCGCATCGCTGGGGTTCGCGCGCTGCGCGGCTCACCACCAGCCTACGAATGCCGCGCGTTCCCGGATCGGAGGCTAAGCCCCCCGCTTGGCCCGCGCGCGCGCCAGTGCCGCCTCGATCACCGCCTTCTTGCGCGCGAGCTCCTCGCCCTCGGCCCCATGCGTGAGCGCCGGCAGGTCGGCCAGCTTGGCGCGGGCCTTCTCCTCCAGGCGCACGGCGTGGTCCCGCGCCTCGCGCTCCTTGCGCACCTTGCGCTCTTCGTAGCGCGCCAGCGCCTGCCGCGCCTCGGAGTCCGACCACGCCTGCCAGCCGGTGCGCTCGCCGCTGGCGTTCTCCAGTGCGATGCAGTCGACCGGGCACACCGGCACGCACAGCTCGCAGCCGGTGCAGTAGCGCTCGATCACGGTGTGCATGCGCTTGTTGCCGCCCAGGATCGCATCGGTGGGGCAGGCATCGAGGCACAGGGTGCAGCCGATGCACCAGTCCTCGTCGATGACGGCGACGGTGCGCGGAGCTTCCACGCCGTTGGCGGGATTGAGCGGCAGCACGGGCCGGCCGGTGATGGCGGCCAGGCGCGCAATTCCTTGCGCGCCGCCGGGCGGGCACTGGTTGATCTGCGCCTCGCCCGCCGCGACGGCCTCGGCGTATCCGGCGCAATCCGGGTAGCCGCAGCGGGTGCACTGCGTCTGGGGCAGCGCGGCGTGCAGCCGCGCCGCCAGCGGCGTCACTTGCCCGCGGCGCGCTTGCGGCTCGAAGCGCGCGGCGCGGTGGTGCGTGCCTCGCCCGTGCTGCGGCGCGCGGCGGCCACGGCCTGGCGCGCCGGCGCCTTGCGGGCCGGCATCGGCGCGATGTCGTGGAAGCGGGCGATGAAGTCGCGCACCTGCGGGTACACGGCGTCGCGCCAGCGGCGGCCGCTGAAGATGCCGTAGTGGCCCGCACCCTTGACCTCCAGATGCTTCTGGCGGTCCTTGGGCACGTTGAAGCAGAGCGCGTGCGCGGCCTCCGTCTGGCCGGAGCCGGAGATGTCGTCCAGCTCGCCCTCGATGGTGAAGTGCGCGGTGGTCGTGATGTCCTCCGGGCGCACGCGTTCCAGCTCGCCCTCGGGGCTGGCCACGTCCCAGGTGCCGTTGACGAGGCGGAATTCCTGGAACACGACGCGGATCGTGTCGAGGTAGTAGTCCGCGTCCATGTCGAGGACGGCGTTGTACTCGTCGTAGAACTGCCGGTGCGCCTCGGCGGAGGTGTCGTCGCCCGCGATCAGGTGCTTGAAGTAGTCGTAGTGGCTGGAGAGGTGCCGGTCCGGGTTCATCGCGACGAAGCCGGAGTGCTGCAGGAAGCCCGGGTACACGCGCCGGCCCTCGCCCGGGAAGCCTGGGGGCACGCGGTAGATCACGTTGCTCTCGAACCAGTTGTGGCTCTTGTTCATCGCCAGGTTGTTCACCGCGGTGGGCGACTTGCGGGCGTCGATGGGGCCGCCCATCATGGTCATCGTCAGCGGCGTGAGTTCGCCGCGCGTGGCCATCAGGGACACGGCCGCGAGCACCGGCACCGTGGGCTGGCACACGCTGATCACGTGGCAGTTGCCGTAGCGCGCCTGCAGGTGCCGGATGAACTCCTGCACGTAGTTGACGTAGTCGTCGAGATGGAACCGGCCCTCGGACAGCGGCACCATGCGCGCGTTGCGCCAGTCGGTGATGTACACCTTGTGGTCGCGCAGCATGGAGCGCACCGTGTCGCGCAGCAGGGTGGCGTAGTGGCCGGACAGCGGCGCCACGATCAGCACCGCGGGCTGCCCGTGCAGCGTTTCCAGCGTGTGCGGATGGTCGGAGAAGCGCTTGAAGCGGCGCAGCTCGCAGAACGGCTTGTTGATCTCGATGCGTTCCTGCACGGCGATGTCGACGCCGTCGATGTCGAGCGTCGTGATGCCGAATTCCGGCTTCTCGTAGTCCTTGCCCAGCCGGTACATCAGGTCGAAACCGGCGGAAATGCGCTGCGCGAACGGGTGTTGCCCGAACGGGGAAAGCGGGTTGCTGTACAGCTTGGAAGCCGCCAGCGCGAAATCGGCGAAGGGCTCCATGAGCGAGCGCTGCGCCTCGTAGATCTGGTAGAGCATGGGGGCTCCGGGGGTTTGTTGCACTGCAATATACCAGCCGCGACCCCACGCTGCCTGACGCCGGGCCAAGGATGAGTCAGGAAGCGGCCCGTTCGTCGAAAAGGTAAGGAAATCTTTCACGGCGCCGGCGGAGTGCCGGGCTGCCGAGCCTAGATCGCCTGCATCACCGAGGGCCCGACGGCATGCTGCTCTACAGGCGTGTCGCCGACGATGCCCAGCATGGCGCGCGCCACCGCCTCGGCCACCTCGATGCCGTCGACCCCCGCCGACATGATCCCGCCCGCGTAGCCCGCGCCTTCCCCGGCCGGGTAGAGCCCGCGCACGTTCAGGCTCTCGTACTGCCGGTTGCGCGTGATGCGCAGCGGCGAGGAGGTGCGCGTCTCCACGCCGGTGAGCACGGCGTCGCGCATGGCGAAGCCGGCGATCTGGCGGTCGAAGGCAGGAATGGCCTCGCGGATCGCATCCAGCACGTAGGCCGGCAGGCTTTCGCGCCCCGGCTGCGCCAGGTCCGTCAGGTGCACGCCCGGCTGGTAAGAGGGCAGCACCTTGCCCATGACGCTGCTGGCCTGCTTCTTCACGAAGTCGCCCACCAGCTGCCCCGGCGCGCGGTAGCCGCCTTCGCCCAGCTCGTAGGCGCGCGATTCCCAGAAGCGCTGGAAGCGCATGCCATCGAGCGGGTTCACGGGCCCCTCGGCCAGGCCGTCCTGCCGGTAGTCCTGCGGCGAGATGCCGACCACGATGCCGGCGTTCGCATTGCGCTCGTTGCGCGAATACTGGCTCATGCCGTTGGTCACGACGCGCTCGGGCTCGGAAGTCGCCGCCACCACCGTGCCGCCCGGGCACATGCAGAAGCTGTAGACGCCGCGCCCGTTCTTCGCGTGGTGCACCAGCTTGTAGTCGGCCGCGCCCAGGATGGGGTTGCCCGCGTTGGGCCCGAAGCGGGCGCGGTCGATCACGCCCTGCGGATGCTCGATGCGAAAGCCCACCGAGAAGGGCTTGGCCTCCATGAACACGCCGCGTTGGTGCAGCATCGCGAAGGTGTCGCGCGCGCTGTGGCCCAGGGCGAGCACCACGTGGTCCGCGCGCAGCTGCTCGCCCGAGGCGAGCGTCACGCCGCGCAGGTGCAGGCCCGCGCCATCGGGCTCGATCAGCACGTCCGTCACCTGCTGGCCGAAGCGGATCTCGCCGCCGAGCGCCACGATCTCGGCGCGCATCTTCTCCACCATGCCCACCAGCCGGAAGGTGCCGATGTGCGGCTTGGCGACGAACAGGATCTCTTCCGGCGCGCCGGCCTTCACGAATTCCGCGAGCACCTTGCGCGTGAGGTGGCGCGGATCGCTGATCTGGCTCCACAGCTTGCCGTCGCTGAAGGTGCCGGCGCCGCCTTCGCCGAACTGCACGTTCGAATCCGGGTTCAGCACGCCGCGGCGCCACAGGCCCCAGGTGTCCTGGGTGCGCTGGCGCACTTCCTTGCCGCGCTCCAGCACGATCGGCCGCAGGCCCATCTGCGCCAGCAGCAGCGCCGCGAAGATGCCGCAGGGGCCGAAGCCCACCACGATCGGGCGCGGCCGCTCCTGCGCCCGGAAGTCCGCCGGCGCGTGGCCGACGAAGCGGTACGTCGTGTCCGGCGCGGATCGCACGTGCGGGTCGCCCTGGTGCGCCGCCAGCACCGCGGCCTCGTCGCGCAGTTCGCAGTCCACCGTGTAGATCAGGACGATCGCGCTCTTCCTGCGCGCATCCCAGGCGCGCCGGAACACGTTGAACGAGAGCAGGTCGGCGTCGGCGATCCCGAGCCGCCGCGCGACGGCGGGACGCAGGGCGTCCTCGGCGTGGTCCAGGGGCAGGCGAAGCTCGGTGATTCTCAGCATGGGGGTGGCCTGAATGCAAAACGCCGCCCTCGGGCGGCGCGCTGCAGGCGGATGGCGATCAGCCGCCCTTGTGCGGGCGCTTGCCCGGGTTCTTCTTGCTGCGGGTGTGCGAGCCGCGCTCGAGGCTGACCTTCTGGCCGCGGCCGGTCGGGGTCAGCGTGACGCCCTTGGGGGCGGCGGGCCGGGGGGTGGCGCGGCGATCCGCTTCGGTGATGATCTTGTTGCCCATGACTGCTCCGTCGGGTGGTGGGTTGGGGAAAGGAACCGGCGATTATCCCTCAGGCCGCGGCCGGGGGGCCCGCGAGCCACTGCAACACCCCTTGCGCGGCCGTCCGGCCGGTCGCGAAGCACGCCGTCAGCAGGTAGCCGCCCGTGGGCGCTTCCCAGTCCAGCATCTCGCCGGCGCAGAACACGCCGGGCAGGGCGCGCAGCATGCCGTGGCCGTCCAGCGCTTCGAAGCGGATGCCGCCGGCCGTGCTGATCGCCTCTTCGACCGGCCGCGGCCGCGCCAGGGGAATGGGCAGGGCCTTGAGCGCCTGCGCGAGCCGTGCCGGGTCGTGCAGTTGCTCCGGGGTCAGCAGTTCGTGCAGCAGCGCCATCTTCAGGCCCTGGAGGCCGAGCCGGCTTTTGAGGTGCGTGGACAGGCTGCGCGGCCCGCGCGGCCGGCTCGTTTCGGCCAGCACCTGCGCGGCGGTGTGCTGCGGCAGCAGGTCGACGAGGAAAGTCGCCTGGCCGTCGCGCGCGATCTGCTCGCGCAAGGGCGCGCTGAACGCGTAGACCAGGCTGCCTTCGATCCCGGTCTCGGTGACGACGAACTCACCCTGCAGGTAGGCTGGGGTGACGTCAGGAACCCCAGCGATGCGCGAAGCGCTGGGGTTCGCCTGCGGGCTCACCGCCAGCCTACCGGCACCGGCACCGGCACCGGCACCGGCACCGCCACCGGCACCGGCACCGGCACCGGCACCGGCACCGGCACCGGCACCGGAGCCGGAACCGGAACCGGAACCGGAACCGGAACCGGAGCCGGAACCGGAACCGGGCACGCCGACCGCCGCGGCGACCGTCTTCACCGGCTGGCCCGCGAAGCGCTGCCGCAGGTGATCGCTCCAGCCGGCGCGCCCGGGGCCGGTCGGCACCACGTCGAAGCCGCAGTTGGAGGGCTGCAAGGGCGCGATGTCCACGCCGCGCTGCTGCAGCAACGCGACCCAGGCGCCGTTGGATCCCAGCCGCGGCCAGCTTGCGCCGCCCAGCGCCAGCACGGTCGCCGCCGCGGCGTGCACGACCTCGCCCTCCGGCGTGGCAAAGCGCAGGGCGCCATCCCCGGTCCAGCCCGTCCAGCGATGGCGCGCATGCAGCCGCACCCCCATGCCGCGCAGGCGGTGCAGCCAGGCGCGCAGCAGCGGCGCGGCCTTCATGTCCTGCGGAAAGACGCGGCCGGAGGTGCCGACGAAGGTGGGGATGCCGAGGCCCTCGGCCCAGGCGCGCACGGCGGGACCGTCGAAGGCTTCGACCGCCGCGCGCAGGTCGTCGCTGCGCTCGCCGTAGCGGGCGAGCAGCTTCGGTGTCGGCTCGGAATGGGTGAGGTTCAGGCCGCCGCGGCCGGCCAGCAGGAACTTGCGGCCGACCGAGGGCATGGCGTCGAACAGGTCGACGGCGACGCCGCCCTGCGCGAGCACTTCGGCGGCCATCAGGCCCGCCGGCCCGCCGCCGATCACGGCGACGCGGGCGGGCGAAGCGGGGTCGCTACTGGACGACCTTGGCAATGCACTCGACCACGTAATCGATGTTCTTGCTGTTCAGGGCCGCCACGCAGATGCGGCCGCTGTCGATGCCGTACACGCCGAACTCGTTGCGCAGGCGCAGCATCTGGTCCTTCGTCAGGCCCGAGTAGCTGAACATGCCGACCTGCTGCGCGATGAAGCTGAAATCGCGCTTGACGCCGGCAGCCTTGAGCTTGTCGACGATCGCCACGCGCATCTGCTTGATGCGCACGCGCATGGCGGCGAGTTCCTCTTCCCACAGGGCGCGCAGTTCGGGCGTGTTGAGGATCGTGGCCGCGACCTGGCCGCCGTGCGTGGGCGGGTTGCTGTAGTTGGTGCGGATCACGATCTTCAGCTGCGACAGCACCCGCGTGGCTTCGTCCTTGTCGTGGCACAGCACGGACAGGGCGCCCACCCGCTCGCCGTACAGGCTCAGGCTCTTGGAAAACGAGGTGGAGACGAAGAAGTCCTCGCCCGAGGCCACGAACTTCTGCACCGCCAGGCCGTCTTCGGCGATGCCCTGGGCGAAGCCCTGGTAGGCCATGTCGAGGAAGGCGACCAGCTTGCGGGCCTTGACGGCGGCGACCACCTGGTCCCATTGCGCGGGCGTGAGGTCGTAGCCGGTGGGGTTGTGGCAGCAGGCGTGCAGCACGACGACCGTGCCGGCCTCGGCGGTGCCCAGGGCCGTCAGCATGCCGTCGAAGTTGATGCCGCGCTTGTCCGCGTCGTAATACGGGTAGGTTTCGACCGTGAAGCCGGCGTCGCGGAAGATGCCGCGGTGGTTTTCCCAGCTCGGGTCGCTGATCAGGACCTTGGCCTGCGGGTTCAGCTTGTGCAGGAAGTCGGCGCCGATCTTCAGGCCGCCGGTGCCGCCCAGGGCCTGCACGGTGGCCACGCGGCCGGCCTTGACGACCTCCGAATCGGCCCCAAATACCAGGCTCTTGATCGCGGCGTCATAGGCCGCGATGCCATCGATCGGCAGGTAGCCTCGGGCGGCATGCGCCGCCATCATCTTCTCTTCCGCCTTCTGGACGCACTGCAGCAGCGGCAGCTTGCCGTTGTCGTCGTAGTACACGCCCACGCCGAGGTTCACCTTCTTCGGGTTGGGGTCGGCGACGAACTGCTCGGTCAGGCCCAGGATCGGGTCACGGGGCGCCATTTCGACGGCGGTGAAGAGAGACATGGGGTTCCTTGGGATGCGGTGGCAAAGACGCCCGGCCTGTTGTACGCTGGCCGGCTGCCCGCAATTTTAAGGGGTCGTCCCCGGAATAACCCGAATGAGTGCAATCCCCCAGACCGAAGAGGCCCAGCAGCAGGAGAAAAAGGGCACGTTCCTGACGTTCCCGGACTCGCCCTTCGAGCTGTACCAGCCGTATCCGCCCGCGGGCGACCAGCCCGAGGCGATCGAGAAGCTGGTCGAAGGCGTGCAGGACGGCGAGGTCTTCCAGACCCTCCTGGGCGTGACCGGCTCCGGCAAGACCTTCACCATGGCCAACGTGATCGCCCGCCTCGGGCGGCCGGCCATCGTGTTCGCCCCCAACAAGACGCTGGCGGCGCAGCTCTATAGCGAGTTCCGCGAATTCTTCCCGCACAACGCGGTGGAGTACTTCGTGAGCTACTACGACTACTACCAGCCCGAAGCGTACGTGCCGCAGCGCGACCTGTTCATCGAGAAGGACAGCTCGATCAACGAGCACATCGAGCAGATGCGCCTGTCGGCCACCAAGAGCGTGCTGGAGCGGCGCGACACGGTGATCGTGGCCACGGTGAGCGCGATCTACGGCATCGGCGCCCCCGAGGACTACACCCAGATGCGCTTCATCATGCGGGTGGGCGACAAGATCGGCCAGCGCGACGTGATCTCGCAGCTGATTCGCATGCAGTACAACCGCAACGAGCAGGATTTCGCGCGCGGTACCTTCCGCGTGCGCGGCGACACGATCGACATCTTCCCGGCCGAACACTCGGAGCTCGCCATCCGCATCGAGCTGTTCGACGACGAGATCGAAACGCTGCAGCTGTTCGACCCGCTCACCGGCCGCATCCGGCAGAAGGTGCCGCGCTTCACGGTCTACCCCTCCAGCCACTACGTGACGCCGCGCGAGAAAGTGGTCTCGGCGGTCGAATCGATCAAGCTGGAGCTGGAAGAGCGCGTGAAGTACTTCGTGGGCGAGGGCAAGCTGGTGGAGGCCCAGCGCCTGGAGCAGCGCACCCGCTTCGACCTGGAGATGCTCGCCGAGCTGGGGCACTGCAAGGGCATCGAGAACTACACCCGGCACCTGTCCGGGGCGCCCCCGGGCGCGCCGCCGTCCACCCTGACGGACTACCTGCCCAAGGACGCCCTGATGTTCCTGGACGAGAGCCACCAGATGATCGGCCAGCTCAATGGCATGTACGCCGGCGACCGCGCGCGCAAGGAAACGCTGGTGGCGTACGGCTTCCGGCTGCCCTCGGCGATGGACAACCGGCCGCTGAAGTTCGCGGAATTCGAGGCGCGCATGCGCCAGGTGATCTTCGTCTCGGCCACGCCGGCGGACTACGAGAAGACCCATGCCGGCCAGGTGGTGGAGCAGCTCGTGCGCCCCACCGGCCTGATCGACCCCGAGGTGGAAGTGCGGCCCGCAACCCACCAGGTCGACGACGTGCTGCAGGAGATCCGCCTGCGCGTGGAGAAGAACGAACGGGTGCTGATCACCACGCTGACCAAGCGTATGGCCGAACAGCTGACCGACTACCTGGCCGACAACGGCGTGAAGGTGCGCTACCTGCACAGCGACATCGACACGGTGGAGCGGGTCGAGATCCTGCGCGACCTGCGCCTGGGCCAGTTCGACGTGCTGGTGGGCATCAACCTGCTGCGCGAGGGCCTGGACATCCCCGAGGTGTCGCTGGTGGCCATCCTGGACGCCGACAAGGAAGGCTTCCTGCGTGCCGAGCGCTCGCTGATCCAGACGATCGGCCGCGCCGCCCGCAACCTGAACGGCAAGGCCATCCTCTATGCCGACCGGATGACCGATTCGATGGCCAGGGCGATCGGCGAGACGGAACGCCGGCGTGCCCGGCAGGTCACCTACAACCTGGAGCACGGCATCACGCCGCGCAGCATCCGCAAGCAGATCCGCGACCTGATCGACGGCGTCTACAGCGAGAAGGCGAGCAAGGAGCAGGAGAAGCAGGAACTGCAGCGCGCCATGGTGGAGGACATGTCCGAGAAGGACATCTCCAAGCGCATCAAGCAGTTGGAAAAGCAGATGCTGGAGCATGCCCGCAACCTCGAATTCGAGAAGGCCGCGCGCGTGCGCGACCAGCTGGCGGCGCTCAAGGAGCAGGCGTTCGGGGCGGTGGTGCACGACAACGTCGTGCCGATCCAGGTGGGCAAGAAAGGGTGACCGGCGCGGCACAGGTGAAAATCCCTCCATGCCGACCGTCTTCCGCGTCCTCTTCGTCTGCATGGGCAACATCTGCCGCAGCCCCACCGCCGAGGGCGTCTTCCGCCACATGGTGCGCGACGCCGGCCTGCAGGACCGCATCCGCACCGACTCGGCCGGCACGCACGACTACCACGTCGGCTCGCCGCCGGACGAGCGCAGCGCCCACCATGCCTCGCTGCGCGGCTACGACCTGACGGACCTGCGGGCCCGCCAGGTGCAGGAGCTGGATTTCGAGCGGTTCGACCTGATCTGCGCCATGGACTGGGAGAACCTGCGCCTGCTCGAGGAAGACTGCCCGCCGCAGCACCGCCACAAGCTCAAGCGCCTGATGGAATTCGCGCCGGAAGGGCTGGCCGATGTGGTGGCCGATCCGTACTACGGCGGCGACCGAGGCTTCGAAACGGTTCTCGACCACGTCGAGGCGGCGTGTGTAGGACTGCTCCAACACATCCGCTGCAAGCCCAATCTCCAAGAGGGTTGATGCAGCGCAAAAAGACCGGAGTACCCGAGCCCGGAGCCGGGGCTTCTGGTATACTTGACGGAAACAGTCAGGAACCCAGGATATTCAGAAAACAGCCGGCCCACGTAGGCCGGTCGAGGGCCGGCATTTGCAACACAGCCGGAACCATGGGTGGAGACGGCCTTGCCAGCGGGCGCTGGCAAGGTACGGCAAGCAAGCCAGCAGGAAGGAGCTAGCGATGCGTCTCACTACCAAAGGCCGCTTTGCGGTCACCGCAATGATCGATCTGGCGCTGCGCCAGAACAACGGTCCCGTCACCCTGGCGGCGATCAGCCAGCGGCAGCAGATCTCGCTGTCCTACCTGGAGCAGTTGTTCGGCAAGCTGCGCCGGCACGAGCTGGTGGAATCCACCCGCGGGCCGGGGGGCGGCTACACGCTCGGCCGCAAGGCGGCGGAGATCACGGTCGCGGACATCATCGTCTCGGTCGACGAGCCGATCGACGCCACCCAGTGCGGCGGCAAGGAAAACTGCCATGGCGACGGCGGCCGCTGCATGACGCACGAGCTGTGGTCGGCGCTCAACCAGCGCATGGTGGAATTCCTCGACTCGGTCACGCTGCAGAAGCTGGTCGACGACCAGCTCGCCAAGGGCATGCAGATCGAGGACAAGCCGGCCACCAAGCGCGCGATCTCCAGCGCGCCCGTGGTCAAGCCCATCCGCGTGAACGCTCCGAACTCGGTGTTCGCGCTGGGGAATTCCTTCGCCAAGCAATAAGAACAGCACGACGGATCCAGACGCCATGGACATGACTCCGCACTTTCCGATCTACATGGACTACGGCGCGACGACGCCGGTCGACCCGCGCGTGGTCGACGCCATGGTCCCCTGGCTGCGCGAGCATTTCGGCAACCCGGCTTCGCGCAGCCATGCGTGGGGCTGGGAGGCCGAAGAGGCGGTGGAGAAGGCGCGCCAGCAGGTCGCCGACCTGATCGGGGCGGATGCGCGCGAGATCGTCTGGACCTCGGGCGCCACCGAGTCGAACAACCTCGCGCTCAAGGGGGCCGCGCACTTCTACAAGACGCGCGGCAAGCACCTGATCACGGTGAAGACCGAGCACAAGGCGGTGCTCGACACCACGCGCGAACTCGAGCGCCAGGGCTTCGAGGTGACCTACCTCGACGTGCAGGAAGACGGCATGCTGGACCTGGAGAAATTCAGGGCCGCGATCCGTCCCGACACGATCCTCGCCTCGGTGATGTTCGTGAACAACGAGATCGGCGTGATCCAGGACATCCCCGCCCTCGGCGCGATCTGCCGGGAAAAGGGCGTGCTGTTCCACGTCGACGCGGCGCAGGCCACCGGCAAGACGCCGATCGACCTGGCGAAGCTGCCGGTCGACCTGATGAGCCTGGCCTCGCACAAGACCTACGGCCCCAAGGGCATCGGCGCGCTGTACGTGCGCCGCAAGCCGCGCGTGCGCCTGGAAGCCCAGATGCACGGCGGCGGGCACGAGCGCGGCATGCGCTCGGGCACGCTCCCCACCCACCAGATCGTGGGCATGGGCGAGGCCTTCCGCATCGCGAAGGAAGAGATGCAGAAGGACCTGGAGCACGTGCGCGCGCTGCAGAAGCGCCTGCTGGACGGCCTGAACGACATCGAACAGGTCTTCATCAACGGCAACCTGGAGCACCGGGTGCCGCACAACCTGAACATGAGCTTCAACTTCGTCGAAGGCGAGTCGCTGATCATGGGCATCAAGGGCATCGCGGTGTCGTCGGGCTCGGCCTGCACGTCCGCGTCGCTGGAACCCAGCTACGTGCTGCGCGCCCTGGGCCGCAGCGACGAACTGGCGCACAGCAGCCTGCGCATGACCATCGGCCGCTTCACGACCGAAGAGGAAATCGATTACGCGGTGTCGACGATCCGGCAGAACGTCGCCAAGCTGCGCGAGCTGAGCCCGCTGTGGGAGATGTACCAGGACGGCATCGACATCAGCACCATCCAGTGGTCGGCTCACTGACCAAGGTATACCAGGAGTACGAACATGGCCTATTCCGAGAAAGTCGTCGAACATTACGAGAACCCCCGCAACGTCGGTTCGTTCGCGAAGGGCGATGAGGATGTCGGCACCGGCATGGTGGGCGCGCCCGCCTGCGGCGACGTGATGAAGCTGCAGATCAAGGTCAACCCGGCCACCGGGGTGATCGAGGACGCGCGCTTCAAGACCTACGGCTGTGGCTCGGCCATCGCCTCCAGCTCGCTCGTGACCGAATGGGTCAAGGGCAAGACGCTGGACCAGGCCGCGTCGATCAAGAACAGCCAGATCGCCGAGGAACTGGCGCTGCCGCCGGTGAAGATCCACTGCTCCATCCTCGCCGAGGACGCGATCAAGGCCGCCGTCGAGGACTACAAGAAGAAGCACGCAAATTGAACATGGCCGTCACGCTCACTGAAGCCGCGGCTCGGCACGTGACCCGCTACCTTGCCAAGCGCGGCAAGGGCGTGGGCGTGCGGCTCGGCGTCAAGACCACCGGTTGCTCGGGGCTCGCGTACAAGCTGGAATACGTCGACGAGGTGGCACCGGAAGACCTCGTCTTCGAGAACCACGGCGTGAAGCTGCTGGTGGACCCGAAGAGCCTGGCGTACATCGACGGCACCGAGCTGGATTTCGTGCGCGAGGGCCTCAACGAGGGCTTCCGCTTCAACAACCCCAACGAACGGGATCGCTGCGGATGCGGAGAATCCTTCAGAGTGTGACCCACCCCCGAAGCGCCTGCGGCGCCTCCCCCTCGAGGGGGCGCCACCAGCGGCCCGGCAAAGCCGGTTCGGCGGTGGCACTGGGTTGGAGCCGCCGGATGGCGGCTTTTTATTGCGAATGATGGACCTGAGTACCAGCGACTTCGAACTCTTCGGCCTGCCGCAGCGCTTCGCGCAGGAGCGCTCGGAGATCGACGCGCGCTGGAAGGAACTGCAGCGGGGAGCCCACCCCGACAAGTTCGCGGCCCAGGGCGCGGCGGCGCAGCGCGTGGCGCTGCAGTGGTCGGTGCGCATCAACGAGGCCTACCAGCGCCTGAAGGATCCCCTCAGGCGCGCGGCCTACCTCTGCGAGCTGGCGGGCGCCCCGATCGACGCGCACAGCAACACCGCCATGCCGGGCGACTTCCTCATGGAGCAGATGGACTGGCGCGAGGCGCTCGACGAGGCCGACAGCGAGGACGAGCTCGACGCGCTGTCCGAACGCGTGACGAGCCGCCGCCGCGCCATGCTGGCCCGCATCGCCGAACTGCTGGACGTCGAGCGCGACCCGCGCGGTGCGGCACAGCAGGTCAGAGCCCTCATGTTCATCGAGCGCTTTGCCGAGGACGTCGAGGGGCGGCTCGCGCAACTGGGACAATAGCGGGTTCACCGCACAAGCCATGTCCCTGCTGCAGATCTCCGAACCCGGCGCCTCGCCCGATCCCCACCAGCGCCGCATCGCCGTCGGCATCGACCTCGGCACCACCCATTCGCTGGTCGCCTCGGTGCGCCACGGCGTCGCCGAATGCCTGCCGGACGCGCAGGGCCGCGTCATCGTGCCTTCCGTGGTGCGCTACCTGGGCGAAGGCCGCCGGCAGATCGGCTGGGACGCCATCGCCGCGCACGCCGAGGACCCCGAGAACACGATCGCCTCGGTCAAGCGCTTCATGGGCCGCGGCCTGGCGGACGTCGCCAATCGCGAGAAGCTGCCGTACCAGTTCCTCGACGAGCCGGGCATGGTGAAGCTGCAGACCCGCGAAGGCCCCAAGTCGCCGGTGGAAGTCAGCGCCGAGATCCTGGCCACCCTGCGCTTTCGCGCCGAGGACACCTTCAACGAAGACCTGTACGGCGCCGTGATCACGGTGCCGGCCTACTTCGACGAGGCGCAGCGCCAGGCCACCAAGGACGCCGCGCAACTGGCCGGCCTGAACGTGCTGCGCCTGATCAACGAGCCCACCGCGGCCGCCATCGCCTACGGGTTGGACAACGGCAGCGAAGGCCTCTACGCCGTCTACGACCTGGGCGGCGGCACCTTCGACATCTCCATCCTGCGGCTGTCGCGGGGCGTGTTCGAGGTGGTCTCCACCGGCGGCGATTCGGCGCTGGGCGGCGACGACTACGACCGCGCGCTGGCGGACTGGCTGCAGCAGCAGTCGGGGCTGGTGGCCGGCTCCTCGGCGGAGAAAGCCTCGATCAAGATGCTGGCGCGGCAGGTGAAGGAACGGCTGTCGGACGAGGAAGCGGTGGATGTGCCGCTGGCGCTCGGCGGCCGCAGCGCGCAGGTGCGCGTGACGCGGACTGCCTTCGAATCGATCACGAAGGAGCTCACGGCGCGCACGCTGACGGCGGTGCGCAAGGCCGTGCGCGACGCGAAGGTGCAGCGCGACGAGGTCAAGGGCGTGGTGATGGTGGGCGGCTCCACGCGCATGCCGCAGGTGCGCCGTGCGGTGGCCGAGTTGTTCGGCACCGAGCCGCTGATCAACCTGAACCCCGACGAAGTGGTGGCGCTGGGCGCCGCCATCCAGGCCAACCAGCTGGCCGGCAACAACCCGCAGGGCGAGCTGCTGCTGCTGGACGTGATCCCGCTGTCGCTGGGCATCGAGACCATGGGCGGGCTGGTGGAGCGCATCGTGCCGCGCAACGAGACGATCCCCACCGCGAAGGCGCAGGACTTCACGACCTTCAAGGACGGCCAGACGGCGATGGCGATCCACGTGGTGCAGGGCGAGCGCGACCTCGTGGCCGACTGCCGCAGCCTGGCGCGCTTCGAGCTGCGCGGCATCCCGCCGATGGCGGCCGGTGCGGCGCGCATCCGCGTCACCTTCACGATCGACGCCGACGGCCTGCTGAACGTGTCCGCGCGCGAGCAGGGCAGCGGCGTCGAGGCGCGCATCGAGGTGAAGCCCTCCTACGGCCTGTCCGACGACGAGATCGCGCGCATGCTGCGCGAGAGCTTCACGACCGCCGAGGCCGACATGAAGGCGCGGGCGCTGACCGAGGCGCGCGTGGACGCCGAGCGCATGCTGCTGGCCACCCAGAGCGCGCTCGATGCCGACGGCCAGCTGCTGGAGGCCCAGGAGCGCCAGGCGATCGAGGAACTCATGGCCTCGCTGCGCGCGACCGCCGAGGCCAGCAACGATGCCGGCGTGGTCGAGGCCGCGGTGCAGGCGCTGGCCAAGGGCACGGAGGCCTTTGCCGCCGAGCGCATGAACGAAGGCATCCGCAAGGCCCTTGCAGGACGCAAGCTGGAATCCATCTGAGGGGGATCACCGCACCACTTATGCCCACCATCAAGATCCTGCCCCATCCCGAGTACTGCCCCAACGGCGCGGAAGTGAAAGCGCCCGCCGGCACCTCGATCTGCGAAGCGCTCCTGGACAACGGCATCGAGATCGAGCATGCCTGCGACATGAGCTGCGCCTGCACGACCTGCCACTGCATCGTGCGCGAGGGCTTCGAGTCGCTCAACGAGATGGACGAGAACGAGGAAGACATGCTGGACCGGGCCTGGGGCCTGGAAGCGAACTCGCGCCTGTCGTGCCAGGCGATCCTGGCGCAGAAGGACCTCGTGGTGGAGATCCCGAAGTACTCGATCAACCACGCCAAGGAAAAGCACTGACGCTGGGGTTCCGGCGCTTCGCGCGTCACCAACAGCCTACCGGCGCAGCCCCGGATCGTAGGCTGGCGGTGGAGCGAAGCGAAACCCCAGCGTTTGTTGAAGCTCCACGTGCTGATCACGAATACTGCTTGCCGCGCTCCAGCAGCTCCGCAGTCCCGATCAGGGCATTGATCCCCTCGAAATCCAGCATCTCCCCCCTGAGCGCCGCGGTCGTCCCGTCCTTCTGCAAGGTCCCGTAGTACCGCTGCAGCGTGTGCGCCACCGCCCGCGCCGTGCCGCCCGGGAAGATCACGATCCGGAAGCCGATCGCGCCCAGTTCCTGCGCGCTCAGCACCGGCGTCTTGCCGCCTTCCACCATGTTCGCGAGCAGCGGCACGCGCTGCGCGAAGCGGTCGCAGGCCGCGTGCATCTGCTCCGGCGAGCGCAGCGCCTCGATGAAGAGCGCGTCCACGCCGCAGGCGAGGTAGGCCTCGGCCCGCTCCAGCGCCGCCTCCAGCCCTTCCACCGCCACCGCATCCGTGCGCGCCAGGACCAGGGTCTGAGCGTCGCGCCGCGCATCCAGCGCCGCCCGCAGCTTGCCGCACATCTCCGCCTGCGCGATCACCGTCTTGCCGTCCAGGTGCCCGCAGCGCTTGGGAAAGCCCTGGTCCTCCAGCTGGATCATCGCGGCGCCCGCGCGCTCGAAATCGCGCACCGTGCGCTGCACGTTCAGCGCGTTGCCGAAGCCGGTGTCGCCGTCGACGATCACCGGGAGCGCCACGCGGTCCGTGATGTGCGCCAGCGTCTGCGCGACTTCCGTCGCCGTCGTCAGGCCGATGTCGGAGCGCGCGAGGCGCGTGTACGCGATGGAGGCACCGGACAGGTACAGCGCCTCGAAGCCGGCCTGCTCGGCCACCAGCGCGCTGAGGGCGTCGTAGACGCCGGGGGCCAGCAGCGGCTGCGGCCGCGCGAGCAGGGATTTCAAGGTGGAAGCCATGGACTACCTTCGTGAAGCAAGCTGCGCGGCGGCCGTGTGGCCGGCGATCCAGCCGCCGGCCACGGCGCTGAGCAGCCCGTTGCCGGAAAGATAACCCCACACCGCATTGCCGCTGACGCCGCGCGCCGCGCCGCCGGCGGCCAGCAGGTTGGGGAACACGGAGCCGTCGGTGCGCCGCACGCGGCATGCCCCGTCGATGTCCAGCCCGCCCTGGGTGTGGAAGAGGGCGCCGGTGACGCGCACCGCATGGAAGGGCGGCCCGAAGCGCGCGATCTCCGCCGGCGGCGCCGCGGCCTCGCAGCCGATGATGCGCGCCAGCGCCGCGCCGTCGGCCGCGGTGCGCAGCGCGCCGGCGGCCTCGGCCGCCCGGAAATCCGGGAACTCGCGCGCGAGCGCGAGCTGCGCGTCGCCGAACACGTTCCACGCGATCCCGCCCGGCTGCGCCAGCACGTCCACCGCCGCTTCCGAATAGCCCTGGGTCTCGTCGTGGAAGCGCTCGCCGCGCGCATTGAGCTGCACGCCGCCCTCCATCATCACCGCCCAGGTCATGAGCGCGCCCTGCGGCACCACCCAGGAGCCGTGGCCCTGGTAGCCGCCGAGGTCCGCGAGCGCTGCCCCGAGCTGCCGGCCCCACAGGATCGCGCTGCCGTCGTTGCCCGTGTGGCCGGCGAAGATCGCGTCGCGCATCTCCGGCAGCAGGTCGCGCACCAGTTGCGGATTGCCGCCGAAGCCGTTGCAGGCGAGCAGGAGCACGTCGCAGGCGATGCGCTCGATGGTGCCGCCGGGACGCTCCACGCCGACGCCGAGGATGCGGTCCTGCGGGTCGGCCCAGAGCTCGGTCACGCGGGCGGAGGCCAGGAGGTCCGCGCCGTCGCTGTTCGCCGCCTCCAGCAGCGCCGCGACGAGCGCCGCGCCGGTGCGCTGCGGCAGGCTGTGCATGCGGTGCACGCCGTGGCCCGGATAGAGGAAGTTCGTGAGCACCTCGAAACGCAGCCCGCGCGCCGCCAGCGCATCGAGTGCAGGGGCCGCGGCCCGCGTGTACGCCTCCACGAGGTGCGCCGCCGCCGCGCCGCGCGACTTGTGCTGGATGTCCTGCGCGAAGCGCTGCGGATCGTCGTCGATCCCGAGCGCGCGCTGCACCTGCGTGCCGGCCGCCGGGATGAAGCCCGAGGACAGCGCGGTCGACCCGCTGGGTGACGCATCGCGTTCCAGCAGCACGCACTCGAGGCCGGCCGCCCGCAGCGCGATGGCCGCCACCAGCCCGCACGCACCGGCGCCGACGATGGCCACCGGCACGTGCACCGGCGCGTCCATCCGAGCGGCGCGCACCACGCGCGGCGACGCGTCCATCAGGCCGTCGGCCGGAACAGGTACTGGCCGCGCGGGGCACCGATCACGCCGCGGTCGCTGGCGTAGATCTGCTCGCCGCGCAGCCAGGTCGATTCGACGCGCGCCGACAGTTCGATCCCCTCGAAGGGCGTGTAGCCCTGCGTCGAGGGCGAGTCCTGCGCGCGGACCGTCCACGTCTTGGCGGGATCGACCAGCGCCAGGTCGGCGTCGTAGCCCTCCGCGATGTCGCCCTTGCGGTTCAGGCCGAAGCGCTGCGCCGGCGCCCAGCTCGTCACGCGGGCCATGTGGTTGTAGCCCATGCCGCGCCGCGTGCCTTCGCTCACCAGCGCCGGCAGCAGGTATTCGGTGCCGCCGAAGCCGCTCTTGGCCATCCAGATGTTGCCGAAGTAGTGCCTGGGGATCTTGCTTTCGTGGCGGCAGCACGCATGGTCGGACACCACCCAGTCCAGCTCGCCGGCGAGCAGCGCCTGCCACAGGAACTCCACGTCCTCGCGCGGGCGGATCGGCGGGTTGACCTTCGCCAGTTCCGCGGCGGGCGAATGGATGTCCAGCATCAGGTGCCCGATCGTCACCTCGCGCCGGAAGTCGATGTGCGGGAACGTGTCGGCCATCATCAGCGCCGCCTGCACCGCCTTGCGCGAACTCAGGTGCAGCAGGTTGACGTTCGGCAGCGCCGTCTCGTGCGCGAGGTAGCTGGCGATGAACACGGCCAGGCCCTCGGAGTGCTGCGGCCGCGAGGCACTGTAGGCGGCCAGGCCCTTGAGCGATGCGTCCTTCTCCACGATCTTCGTGTAGGCGGTCATGATCTCCGCCGTCTCGCAATGCAGCGACAGCGAGATCTGGTGCGCCCGTTCGGGGAAGCGCTCGCGTGCCGCCTGCACGCCCCGCATGATGAATTCGAAGTGCGCGTAGTCGTAGCGCTGGTCTTCGCCGATCATCAGGAACTGCCGCTGCGAATCGCTGGCGCCGTGCAGGCCGTGCGAGCCGTAGAACATGAAGATCTTGAAGCTCGCCACGCCGAACTTCTCGACCAGCATCGGGATCTCGGCTATGTGCGTGGCGTCCATCGGCGCGAGGTGGTAGCCGTAGTCCACGTGGAAGCGGTCCTTCGAGGTCTCCAGCACCTCGGGGAAGAAGTCGGCGTAGGGCCCGCCCTTGTTCAGGTAGTACTGGCCGGTGCGGAAGTAGTTCAGGCTGGAGGTCACGCCGCCCATGGCAGCCGCCTTCGACTCGCTCACGGCATCCTCCGCCAGCGGCGAGTAGATGCCGCTGTGCATGTGGGCATCGACCACGCCGGGGAAGGCCAGCAGGCCGCGGCCATCTTCCACCTGCGTGGCCTGCAGGGGGTCGATGCCGGGGGCCACGCGGGCGAACTTGCCGTCGCGGATCCCGATGTCGGATGTGTGCACCACGTTGCCGTGCGGTCGCACCACGCGCACGTTGCGGATCAACAGGTCGTAGGGCGGGCTGGTCATGGGCAGGGCCTCCTCTCGAAGCGGCGTTTCAGCTGGTTCAGCAGGCCCCCTGCCTCGACCATCTCGAGCAGGAAGCCGGGAATGGGATCGGCGCGCAGCACCGTGCCGTCGGCGCGGGTGACGGTGCCCGCGCGGGCATCGAAGGCGATCCGCTCGCCTTCCGCGATGGCCTCGCAGCCGCCGCACGTGAGCAGCAGCAGCCCCAGGTTGAAGGCGTTGCGGAAGAAGAGGCCCGAATACGAGGGCGCGATCACGGCGGCCACGCCCAGGTGGCGCAGCGCGTCCGCGGCCTGCTCGCGCGAGGAGCCGATGCCGAAGTTGGCGCCGGCCACCACGACGTCGCCCGGCTGGACGCCCGCGGCGAAATCGGGACGCATCGCCTCCAGGCAATGCCGGGCGATGACCTCGATGCCGTGCTGCATCCACGCGCCCGGCGCCAGCGCATCGGTGTCCACGTCGGCGCCGAGCTTCCACACGCGGTGCGTCGCGGTCATGCGAGCACCTCCCGCGGGTCGGCGATGCACCCCGCGACCGCGGAGGCGGCCACCGTGTACGCAGAGGCGAGGTACACCCGCGTGCTGGGCGGCCCCATGCGGCCCTTGAAGTTGCGCGCGGTGCTGGAGATCACGGTTTCGTCGGCGGCGAAGCTGTCGCCGTAGCCCGCGCACACGCCGCAGGCACTGGGCAGCATCTGCGCACCGGCCTGGCGCAGCACTTCGAGGACGCCTTCGCGCTCGGCTTCGTCGCGGTCCTCGTGGCTGGCGGGCGCGACCAGCAGGCGCACGCCGCGCGCCACGCGGCGGCCGCGCAGGACTTCGGCGGCGAAGCGCAAGTCCTGAAGCTTGGCGCCCGTGCAGGCGCCGATGTAGGCCGCCTGGATCGCCGTGCCGGCGAAGTCCCCCGCCGGGCCCGCGTTGGCGGGGCTGAAGGGCGCGGCCACCTGCGGCGCGAGCGCGGACGCATCGAAGCCGTGCTCCTCGTCCGCCGAGCCCTCGTCGGAAGACCAGGGCGCGAAATCCACGCCCGGCGCGCCGTGCGCTTCCAGCCACTCCTGCGTGACCTCGTCCGGCGCCACCAGCCCCACCTGCGCGCCCAGCTCCGCGCTCATGTTGGCGAGCGTCATGCGCTCGGGCATCGCCAGTTCGCGCACGGCCTCGCCCGCGTATTCCACCGCCTGGTAACGCCCGCCGTTCATGCCGAAGCGGCCGATCATGGCCAGCATCATGTCCTTGGCGGAGACGCCCGGGGGCAGCCGTTGGTCCCATCGCATGCGGATCGTCTGCGGCACCTGCACCCAGAGCTCGCCGGTGGTCACCACGCCCAGCATCTCGGTCGCGCCGATGCCGAACATGTAGGCCCCGAAGGCACCGCCGGTGGGCGAATGCGAATCGCCGCCCACGCAGAACATGCCGGGGCGGATGTGCCCGTGCTGCGGCACCACCACGTGGCAGATGCCGATCGAGTCGTACACGTGCGGCAGGTCCTGCTCGCGGGCCCATTCGCGGGCGATGCGCACGATGCGCCGTGCGTCCTCGTTGCGCTCGGGGACGTAGTGGTCCATCACGAGCACCACTTTCGACTTGTCCCAGATCGCCGCGCCCAGTTGCTGCAGCATCGGCGCCAGGCGCCGCGGGCCGGAGGAATCGTGGAACATCGCGAGATCGACCTGGCAGGTCACGATCTCGCCGGGCGTGACGCGCTCGCGCCCGGCGGCGCGCGCGATCAGCTTGCAGGCCAGCGACATGGACATGGCCGGAACCTATTCGGGCTTGGCGCCGGAGTACTTCACGACCTTGCCCCAGCGCGCGATCTCCTCGTGCACGAAGCGGGCGAATTCGTCCGGCGCGTTGCCCACCGGCGCGGCACCCTCGTTCTCGATGCGCTTCTTCACCTCCGGCGTCGCGATGGCCTGGCGCGCCGCATCGCTCATGCGCCGGACCAGTTCCGGCGGCATGCGGGCCGGCCCGAACAGGCCGAACCAGGCGCTGGACTGGTAGCCGGGCAGCACCTCCGCGATGGCGGGAACGTCGGGAAAGGCCGGCAGGCGCCTCGGGCTGGTCACGCCCAGCGCCTTGAGCTTGCCGGCGCGGACGTGCTGCTGCGCGTTGCCGACGTTGGCGAACATCATCTCCACCTGGCCGGCCAGCACGTCCTGGATCGCCGGCGCCGTCCCCTTGTACGGGATGTTCACGATGTAGGTGCCCGACATCATCTTGAACGCCTCGCCCGCCAGGTGCACGGAGGAGCCGAGCGCGCCGATGGCGAAATTGAGCTTGCCGGGCCCCGACTTCGCCAGCGCGATCAGTTCGCGCAGGTTGTTCGCGGGCAGCGAGGGATTCGCCACCAGCAGCGCGGGCGTGGTCGAGACCATCGTGAGCGGCGTGAAGTCCTTTTCCGGATCGAAGGGCAGGCTCGGATAGAGGCTGGCGTTGATCGCGTGGCTGGTGAAGCTCATGAGCAGGGTGTTCCCGTCCGGCGGCGACTTGGCCACGAGGTCTGCCGCGATGTTGCCGCCCGCGCCGGGGCGGTTCTCCACGACCACCACGCGCCCGAGGGAGCGCCCGAGTTCGGCGGCGAGCGCGCGCGCCATGGTGTCGGTGGTGCCGCCCGCAGGCGCCCCCACGAGGATGCGCACGGGCTGCTGCGTGCCCTGCGCGTGCACGCCGCAAGCGGCGAGACCTGCTGCCAGGAGCAGGCCGCGCCGCGTGAATCGAAACTTGTCCATGTCCATCACACTCCCAGGTACGCCTGGCGCAGGCGGTCGGTCGCGAGCAGTTCCTCGCCGGTGCCGGAAAACTGGATCGCGCCGTTCTCCAGCACGTAGGCGCGCTGCGCGATTTCCAGCGACTGCGCCACGTTCTGTTCCACCAGCAGGATGGCGAGGCCCTGCGCGTGCAGTTGCGCCACCAGTCCGAACAGCTCCTCGACGAGGAGCGGCGACAGGCCCAGCGAAGGCTCGTCGAGGATCAGCAGCCGCGGCTCGCCCATCAGCCCGCGGCCGATAGCGAGCATCTGCTGCTCGCCGCCGCTCATGGTACCGGCGAGCTGCGTCGTGCGTTCCTTCAGGCGCGGGAAGATCTCGTATACCCGCTGCAGGTTGGTCGCGCGATGCGCCCGCGCCCGCGCGAAGGAGCCGAGCTCCAGGTTTTCCAGCACCGACAGGTTCGGAAAGATGCGCCGGCCTTCGGGCACGTGGATCAGCCCCTGCGCGACCACGTCGCGGTAGTGGGCGCGCGTGATATCGCGGCCCTCGAAGCGGATGCTGCCGCCGCGCGCCGGCACCAGCGCGCTCACCGTCTGGTTGAAGGTCGTCTTGCCCGCGCCATTGCTTCCAAGCAGGGCCACGATCTCGCCCGGCGCGATGTCGAGGTCGATGCCGCGCAGCACTTCCACGGCACCATAGCCGCTGCGCAGGCCGCGCACGGACAGCAGGGACTCGTTCATGGTGCTGCCCTCGCCGCGAGCCTGCGCGCCGTGCCGTGCCCCAGGTAGGCCTCGATCACCTGCGGATCGCGCGTGACCTCGCCCGGCGTGCCGGAGGCGATGAGGCGTCCCTGTGCCAGCACCCAGACGTGCTGCGCCAGGTTCATCACCGCCTGCATCACGTGCTCGATCATCAGGATCGTGATGCCCCCGGCGGCGATCTCGCGCAGCACCGGCACCATCTCGCCGACTTCCTGCGGATTCAGCCCCGCGAGCACTTCGTCGAGCAGCAGCAGGCGCGGGCGCGTGGCCAGCGCGCGCGCCAGTTCCAGCCGCTTGCGGCCGGCCACGGTGAGCTCGCCGGCGGGCTTGTCCAGCTGGGAGGCCAGGCCGAGGCGCTGCGCGACGGCCTCGGCCCGCGCGAGGGCCTCGCGCCGCCCCGGGCAATGCAGGTGCGCGCCGACGGCGATGTTCTCGCGCACCGTCTGCGCGGCGAAGGGCTGCACGACCTGGAAGGTGCGCGTCATGCCCCGGCGTGCGTTCAGGTGCGGGGGCACGCCGGAGATGTCCGTCCCGTCGAAGGCCACCGAGCCTGCATCCGGCCGCAGGAATCCGGAGACGAGCGCGAAGAGCGTGGTCTTGCCGGCGCCGTTGGGTCCGATCAAGGCTCCGAGCATGCCCGCCGGCAGGTCCAGCGACACGTCCTGCACGGCGGCCAGTCCGCCGAAGGACTTCGACACGCCCTGCACGCTCAGGAGCGCGCTAGCCATCGGCTTGCTCCCGCACCGCGGCCGGTGCCGTCGCGCCGGCCCACAGGCCGCGCACCGAGCGCCCCAGCCCCAGCAGCCCGCGCGGCGCGAACATCACGATCAGGATCAGCACCGCGCCGTAGATGATCATGTTGATCCCCGGCAGCGCGCCGAACAGGTTGCGCGTGAGGTCGCCCAGCAGGTGCAGCACGATCGCACCGAGCACCGGCCCCCACAAGGTGCCCAGGCCGCCGACGATCGCCGCCACCAGCGCCTCCACCGAGGTGTGCGGGCCGTAGGCGATGCCGGGGTCGATGTACTGGAACACCTGCACGTAGAACGCGCCGGCGGCGCCCATCAGCGCGCCGGACAGGCCGATGGCGCCCAGCTTGACGCGGAAGGGATCGACGCCGATCGCGCGGGCCGCGTCCTCGTTGTCGCGCACCGCCTGCAGCCAGGCGCCGAAGCGCGAATGGCGCAGCCAGCTCGTGACGAGCAGGCCCGCGACGACCAGCGCCAGGGCGAGCACCACGTAGCCGCGCCGGTCGGCGAACTGCATGTTGGCCGTGCCTTCCTTCAGCGGCACCATCAGGCCCACGCCCGCGCCGGTGAAGGGCACCGACAGCGACACGATGCGGAACACCTCCGCGAACGCGAGCGTCACCAGCGCGAAGTACGAGCCCTTGAGGCCGTAGCGGAAGGAGAGGGCGCCGAAGAAGAGTCCCACGAGGGCCGCCGCCGCGATGGCCAGCGGCAGCGCGAGCCAGGGATTGATGCCGCCCTGCACCTGCGCGATGGCCTGCGCATAGGCGCCGGTGCCGAAGAAGAGGGCATGGCCGAAGGAGAACTGGCCGCCGTAGCCCCCCAGCAGGTTCCAGGCGATGGCCATCAGCGCGCCGTACAGCGCCATCATGGCGAGGTTCAGCACGACGCCGGAGCGCGCTGTCAGCGCCAGCAACAGGACGGCCACCGCGAACATCGCGATCTGGATCAAATCCCGCCGGGCGCTCATCGTGCCCCCACGCTTGTCACTTCGTGTACTGCGCTGCCCCCCGAGGGGGCCTTCGCGTCTTGGGGCGGCCCGGCGACGCTCATGCCTTGGCCCCGAACAGCCCCTGCGGCCGGAATAGCAGCACCGCGATGAACAGCAGGAAGATCCCGATCTGCCCCAGCGACTCGCCGAACCACAGGCCGCCCAGCGATTCCACCACGCCCACGAGGAGCCCGCCCAGGAGCGCCCCGGCGAAGCTGCCCATGCCACCCAGCACCACGATGGTGAAGGCCACCAGCACGAAGCCGTTGCCCACCTGCGGGTTCACGTAGTACGCCGGCAGCAGGAAGCAGGCTGCCGCGCCCAGGCAGGCCAGGCCGATGCCGAAGCTCATGGCGTACACGTGGTCCACGTCGATGCCCACCAGCCGCGCGCCGTGCTTCTCCCTGGCCACGGCGCGGATCGCGCGCCCGAGCTCGGTGCGCCGCACGATCCACAGCAGCAGGGCCGACACGACCAGCGCGCCGAAGAAGGCCACCACCTTGGGCACCGAGATCGCGGCCGGCCCGATGGCGATCGTCGACAGCGTGTAGGGCGTGTCGATGGTGCGCGTGTCCGACTTGAAAGCGAGCAGGGCGACGTTCTCCAGCACGATGGCCAGCCCCAGCGTGACCAGCAGGATGTTCTCGTCCTTGCCGTGGCTGGCGCGGGTGATGATCCCGCGCTGGATCGCATAGCCGCCCACGAACATCACGGCGGCCATCGGCACCAGCGCGAGATACGGGTCGATGCCCAGCTGCTTGAGGAAGTACACGCCGTACAGCGCCATCATCAGTGCCGCGCCGTGCGCGAAGTTGATGATGTGCAGCACCCCGTAGATCAGCGTCAGCCCCAGCGCCACCAGCGCGTACACCGCGCCGGTGGTGAGGCCGTTGAGGAACGCCGGGAACAGGATGCCGAAGTCGAACATGCAGCCTCCGCTGCCCGCCGCTCAGGCCGCCTTCAGCGGGAACACCGGCTCGGCCTCGCGGTACTCGCGCGGCACGATCACCTTGATGTCGTTGGCCAGCACCTGCGTCATGAGCGGCTGCGCACCCGTGTTCTGGCCGTTGACGAACTTCGTCGGGCCGTAAGGCAGGAAGTGGTCGGAGAACGTGCTGGTCTCCAGCGCATTGATGATCGCGGCGCGGTCGGTGGACCTGGCGCGCTCCAGCGCATCGGCCAGCAGGCGCATCGCGGTGTAGGTGAGGAACACCTCGTAGCTGTAGAACAGGTTCTTCGCCTCGGTGCGCTGCTTCAGTGCAAAGGAACGCTTGTCCTTCGGGTTGAACCAGTGGTTGCAGTCGATGATGCCGTTGGCGGCCTGCGGGAACTCCTTGACGAACTTGTAGCTGGAGGCCGCGCCGCCCAGCACCGAGTAGATCGCCTTGGGGCGCACGTTCTGCTGCTGCATCGTGCGCACCAGCAGCGCGTATTCGTTGTAGTAGTTGGCCGGGATGACGATGTCGGGATTGACCGCCTTCATCCGCAGCACGATGTTGTTGAAGTCGCGCGTCGGGTTGGCGTGCTTGATCACTTCCTTGACGTCGTAGCCGTAGCCGGGCAGCTCGCGCGCCAGCAGGTTGGCCGTGCCGGAGCCGAAGAGGGACTCCTCGTGGATGATCATCACCGTCCTGGCGGGCTTGCCGGCGGCGGTGTTGAGCACGTGCAGGTTGGCCAGCGCGATGTCCGCGCACTTCTTGTAGCCGGGCGCGAAGCGGAAGGTGTTCTTCAGCCCGCGTTCGACGATCTGGTCGGCCACGCCCACGTCCACCACGTGCGGCAGCCCGTACTTGGCCGCGGCCTGCGTGGTCGCCAGGCAGATCGCGGAGGCGTAGGCTCCCACCACGGCGCTCACGCCGGCCTCGTTCATCTTCTCGATTTCCGCCGTGCCCGCGGCGGGCGTGGACTGCGCGTCGCCCAGCAGCGGCTCGATCTTCGCGCCGCCGAGGGACTTGATGCCGCCGGCCTTGTTGATGTCGTCGATCGCCATCAGCGCGCCTTCACGGCACTGCTGGCCGGAGTAGGCGAGGGCGCCGGTCACGGGGTGCAGCACGCCGATGCGCACGGAGCGCGCCTGCGCGCCCCCCACGAGCGGGAAGGCAAGCGCCGAAGCCGCGGCGCCTGCCTGGGCGACGAAGCGGCGACGGCTGGGGAAAGCTGCGGACATTTCGTTCTCCTTGTTGCAATACCGTCCTTCCCGCCCCGCCTGCGCGGGGGCAGGCTCCGGGGGGAATCCAGGGTTCCGGGCGTCACGAAACGGAATACCCGCCGTCGACGGGAATCGCCGCGCCGGTGACGAACTCGCTTGCCGCGCTGGCCAGGAACACCGCGATGCCGGCGAGATCCCGCGGGGTGCCCCAGCGCCCCGCCGGCGTGCGCGCCAGCACGCGTTCGTTGAGCCCCGCCACCTGCGCCCGGGCGCCCACCGTGAGCTCGGTGTCTATCCATCCCGGCAGCACCGCATTCACCTGGATGCGGTCCTTCGCCCAGGCGATCGCCAGCGACTTGGTCAGCTGCACGATCCCGCCCTTGCTCGCGCAATAGGCCGGCGCATAAGGCGCGCCGAAGATCGAGAGGATGGAGGCGATGTTGATGATCTTGCCCGCGCCGGCCGCCACCATGAGCGGGTGCGCGGCGCGCGCGCACAGGAACACGCTGGTCAGGTTCACGTCCATCACGCCGTTCCATTCGTCCAGCGTGAAGTCCTGCGGCGGCTTGCGCACCGTGGCGCCGGCGTTGTTCACGAGGATGTCCAGGCGGCCGTGGCGCTCGCGCACCTGGGCGAACAGGCGCTGCACGGCGGCCTCGTCGGTCACGTCGCAGGGCAGCGACTCGGCGCGCACGCCCGCCGCCTGCAGTTCGCGCAACGCCGCCGCGGATTTCTCCTCGTTTCGGCCCACGACGATCACCGTGGCCCCGGCTTCGCCCAGGCCCCGCGCCATCCCGAGGCCGATGCCGCCGTTGCCGCCGGTGACGAGTGCGATCCTGTCGGTCAGGTTGAATGAGTCGGCCATGCGCTCAAGCATAATTCCGCCACCATGCGCCAGATCGTCCTCGACACCGAAACCACGGGTTTGTCCGCAGAAGCCGGCGACCGCATCATCGAGATCGGCTGCGTCGAGCTGTTCGCCCGCAAGCTGACGGGAAACAACAAGCACTGGTACCTGAACCCGGAGCGCGACTCGCACGAGGACGCCCTGAAGGTCCACGGCATCAGCAACGAATTCCTGCGCGACAAGCCCAAGTTCGCCGCCATCGTCGACGAACTGATGGAGTACGTGGCCGACGCCGAGATCATCATCCACAACGCCGCCTTCGACATCGGCTTCCTGAACAAGGAGCTGGAACTGCTCGGGCGGCCCGCGTTCACCGGCCGCGTGGCCCGCGTGATCGACAGCCTGGCGATGGCCAAGGAGATGTTCCCCGGCAAGCGCAACAGCCTCGACGCGCTGTGCGACCGCCTGGAGGTGGACAACTCCGGCCGCACGCTGCACGGCGCCCTGCTGGACGCCGAGCTGCTGGCGGACGTCTACATCAACATGACGCGCGGCCAGGACGCGCTCCTGATCGACGAGTCGGACGCCCGCTCGCCGGGCGCCATCCTCACGCGCGTGGACCTGCGCCAGTTCACGCTGCCGGTGCTGACCGCCAGCGAGCAGGAGGCCGCGGCGCACGAGGAAGTGCTCAAGCAGTTGGACAAGGCCAGCGGCGGCAAGACAGTGTGGCGTCAGGTCCCGTTTTCACCTGTGGCATAATGGCGGTCTTGCCGCAATGCCGGCAAACGGGTGATTAGCTCAGCGGTAGAGCACTGCCTTCACACGGCAGGGGTCACATGTTCGATCCATGTATCACCCACCAGAAATTCGGAAGGAAATCAGGCACTTAGCGGAAACGCGGGTGCCTTTTTTCTTCGCAGTGTCAAAAAAGTGTCAAAACCTTTTTGGTAAGCGCTTCAGGCGCTGTAGCCAGCGGATAGGCCTCCCTAACGGCACTCGCTCCGGCGACGGCGTCTCCATGACCTTCTTGGGCTCACTGGACTACCTTCGCGTCGTTGATGTGCGCAGGAATGGAGCTGGGCAGGGTTGTCCGCGGCTGAAGGTTGCGTGTGACGAACGCATGCCGTCGGTGGCCACCCCGCATTCAGCTCGCTCGACTCGGCAAGCGCGGTCGGTTTGGGGGGCTCGCCTCCGAGGACGGGATCTTGAGGGCACTCGACGCGTGAAGCTGGAGGAGCCTGTGTTGCGCCGAGGATCCAGCGCCGAAGTCATGGCATGCACGTGGGGCAGGTCCGCAGTGGGCGCCCAAACCCCACTGTGCCCGTGTCTGCAGACCCTGCAGACTGTCTGAGCATATTTGCATGTAGAACAAGTCGGTCTAATGCGTCCGATGCCGAGTCTCTACTAGGCGGCAGTGGGCCCGATGGACAGGAGGATCGCCTCTGCCCCCGAGCACCTTGTCCTGCGTCGTTATCTATCCGGCGGGATGGGCATGCAGCCACGCAAGAAAGCGCGCCTCGTCGCCGAAAAACACAATCATGCAGTCCCTTCCAAGTGCACTGTAGCGCGCGACACCAGAGTGGTTGATCTGCCGGGCATTATTGCCAACTGCTGCCCGTGGGCTGTTTGGATCAGAAGCGGTCACGCGGAAAGGCTGAAAGGTCCTTCTCAGCCAAAATTTGCTTCTTAAAGCTGCCGGTACCGTGGACGGTTAACATGGAACATCAATGTGACAGCAGATCAGCCTGCCCCTGCGTGTCTGCGCGATCCGAGCGGGCTGCCACTCGAATAGCAGAATGACAGCTCAGCGCCCTAACGCGGTCGATTCAAAGATCAACCTACACGACTCTCAGCGTGCTGCAGTCCTCCGCTACGTGCAAGCCTTGGATCTGTACTCGTCCAAAGGGGGCGTGTTCAACGAGCGGTTTGCTGAGTTCAAGTATTTGGTGCACTCGTTGCCGAACTGTAAGGACCTCGCTGAAGCTGACGTGATTTCGCTTGCCTCGTCAGCGTATATGCTGTTCTGCCGAAACTATGATCCAAACCAGACACCGCCGTCTGACCTGCCCGATCGCGCTGCAAGGTACTTGATTTCCTATATCGAGTCGCTTCCACGTGAGTACAGCGTGCAGATCACGCTACCCAGCGTGCCGTACTGGGGTGAATACGAGGTGGCTCTGACGCCCGAGACGATTCTGAAAAGCTCTGAGCCCAGGGAAGTGGCCGAAAACAAACGCATTGCGGCATTGGGCCGCAAAGACCAAGACCCATACATCGCGATCTCGCCGGTGATGCTGCAGGTGCGTATCTCGGGATTCGCACAGCCGATAGGAAGGTCTGGCAGCACGCAACCCGCCGTTGCCGATGCGCTTTCCACAGTGAAACAGCTCCTGTTCGTTCTGAACCTGACGCGCGCCGTCACCACGCTGTCACTCAAGCAGGCCGCAGCGAGAGCGCACTACCTTGATGTAGCAGCCGATACGAGCATTCCGTGCGAGTTGCCGGGCCCACTAGCCCGGGCACTTGGAACGCTCGAGCCCGCTTCAGACGCCTTGGGAATCGAAGAGCCCGGCGGCACTCTTCTGACTCCCAAAATCCGACCGGCAGCAAATGACCCCGAGAAGGTGTTGGCATTCACAAGGCGTCTGGAGTTCGCCAGCCGGTTCTTTGGTCGGGGCTCAGTACCTGGTTTCGGCCGCATCGTGGCGGCGATCGAATGGTACCAAGACTCGGCTTTTCAAGAAGACGAAACGATGGCTTTTATCGCGGCATGCATCGGACTTGAATCCATTTTGGGGGACGAGGACCGCGGCATGTCAGAGCTCTCGAATCGTCTTACGGACCGGTATGCCTTCATGCTGGGCAGGGATAGACAAGACCGGCGCAGACTGGCTGAGGAGTTCACGGGCATCTTGCGGGTGCGGGGGGAGCTTGTACATGCACGTACCACTCGCCTGCGCGCAAGGCAACGCGAGCAACTCTTCATCGCACAGCGAATGCTGCAAGACGTCATTCGGCACGAGATGCGGCCGATCCTCTTTGACGAACCTCTTGGGCCAGGCGCGCCACGCTCTGGGCCGGAAGATCAGTGAAATGGGCGTGCCTGCGGGAACTGGAGGCTCCGCGCCTCACGGCGTTCGCTTCCCCCCGACACTTTTGCGGGATCGGTAGCCTTTCAACGGCCGTGCCACGGCCTCGCTCTAAGAAGCGGATCAGCGACGAATGAGGACTGCTGTTCGGCCAGAACCGGCCGAAGGTGGCCAGATCTCGATCTCTGGCGCGACGGGGCTCTCCGGACTTGTTGCTCGCGAAGGAGCATGGCGACGTGCTCCGGGGCCTTGTTCTTGCGTTGATGCTGAATGAGCGGTCTTAATCAAGGTCCCAGGCTGCCATTTCAGCAAGGTCTGCTTCTCACTGAGCCGAGCTTGGGGCGTCCAGCCCTTGCGAGCACTGCGTCTCAGCTCCAATGTCCGTGTGTCTTGTCATTCGCAGCTCAGTGAACTTGCAGCAATAGGACTTGTTGACCTCATAGGGGCTGCTCTCCTTCCCCTTTCCCGGCCAGTGCGCGCTCGTTCGCTGCGGATCGTGTGGATGCGGCGTGTGGTGTTCGCCTTCTTGCGGGCTCGTTGCGTCATCCCCTGATTTATCGACGCAGAGCTCTCCTGCCCGTGGCGGTCCTTGTTGGTGAAGAACCGGGATTCCATCGCCAGAACCGCAAGACGGGTCTTTGATCGTGGGGTGTAGTGTAGAACTGGACCTCATGCGTTTAGGTCGTTAGCGGATGTCGTACCGAGTGCCTTCCCAAAGGGTCTACAGGTGGGTGCGCTGGACGACCTTGATGACGTCGTCGTCCATGTCGTCAAAGCCACGCCTTCCACGCCCAGGTCAGAGCACCGCCGCTCAGGATCGCCGCTGCTAGCACTGCTGCGCCTTTGCACGCGGGGCCCAGCTCTCTGAGGATGTCCGGGATCCTCTCCACCAGCAGAGCGGCTAGCAGCCATCCGGGCCCGTGCTTAGCTAGGTGCTTGTACGGGTCCGATGACGATGACTTAGTTGACGAAGGCATGGGCTTGCTCCTGTCCATGCCGTAATTGTCTGCTGTTTCACAGGCACCTCCCCCTGGCTTGGCTACCCGCGGGGCCCATCAGACGCCTCTAATTCATCAGCGTCTGTTCCCTATTTCGGCTCGGATTGGCTCTCTAGGTCTCGATAAGGCTCTCCGCGCGGAAAGCTATGCTGGAAGTTACGCCGAAGCGAGCCGACGAGCGGCAAAAAATCCCAGCGATTGGAGTGTCTTGTACACACCCAGCGCCTGCACGTTGTAGTGTAGGTTGCTGCCAATACCCGCACTTGTGATTCTGCCGTGCTCCCGGCCAAAATGTGCGACAGTGAATCCTTCGGACGTGAGGCCCACGAGGAAGCGACATGAGGGCACGAATAGGGCGTATGCGGCTGCTTGGGCGGCTCGCGGTCGGGAAGCATGGCTGGCAACGTTCGCGGCCGAGGCCAGACAGCAAGACCCAGTTGGTGGGCCAGTGCGTCAAGGTCATGAGCAGATCGGTGAGTTCTGGGACCGCGAGATGGCTCGCTACCTGTCGATAAGAATCGAACCGCGCGAGATTTACGTTATCGGAAAGCACCCGGTAATGGTCTGGACGATCCGTGGTGTCACCGCGGGTGGCCCCATAGTCTTCTCGGGAGTCGACGTTTTCGAATTCGATCTGTCTGGATTGATCCACAGCGTCCGCGCCTTCTGGAACAGCGATGCGGTGCAAGTCAGCTCCAGCGTCGCCGGACGCCGGACTAGCGGTGGCTCGCGGGGAAGCCCGGTGGAAGGGCAGCTCCCGGCCGAGGCCGTGTGAAATCTCGGCCGGAGGCTCTGGAGAAACGGCGTGGCCAGCAGGACGCGCATGCCGTGGCGGAGTCGTCCAGTGGTGTGTTGCGCGCGATATGCGGGATGGGTGGCGTGTATCCCTTCTGGGGCCCTCCGGAGCGCATATACGCGATCTCAGCCGCTCACCCAGATCATCGCGTTCATGGTCTTGGTTATACCCAGGATCGAAATCACACGCTTGAAGTTGTATGCAAGCACGTGCAGGCTCATTGCCGTGCTCACGTTGTCCAACCCCTTGGTCAGGAAGTGCGCTGTTCCCATCCAGTGCTTCAGGGTTCCGAATACATGCTCTATCGTGCGCCGTCGCAGCGTCATCGCCTCTGGTTGCTTGTTCAGCCGGAGTTGCACGTCTTCGAGCACCGATTCGTGTTCCCATCTTGAGATACGCCGGAAGGGACTTGGCGTGCAGCGTTCCTTCATCGGCAGTGCGGGCAGGCGCTGCTCCAATACCGACGGATCTGCAGGCCGTTCTCCTCGCGCGTGAAGCGGTAGATCGCGCGCTCGCCTGCGGGGCACTGGTATTCGTCGTCCTTGGCGATGTAGATGAAGTCGCTCTTGTCGAACCTGCCTTCGGCCTTCGCACCCGATGTCATCGGCTTGGGGACGTACGCGGCGATTCCGGCGTCGGCGCAAGCCTTGATCTCTGGCGCGCTGTAATAGCCGCGGTCGGCGTACGCGCGCAGCTTCTTCTTCCCCAGGGTGTCCCGCGCGGCGATCGCCATTCTTGCCAGCTGTGCGCGGTCGCTTCCGACGTTCGTCACCTCGTGGTCGACGATCAGATGGTGCTTCGCATCCACCGCCGCCTGGACGTCGTAGCCCACAGTGCCGGTCCTCTTCGCCTGGGAAATCATGGAGCGGGAGTCAGGGTCCGTCAGCGAGAGCTGACCGTCCGGCTCGCAGGCGAGTTGCTCCTTGATGGCATCGAGCCGACGCATCTGATCGCGCAGGGTCGCGATCTTCTGCTGCAGCCGCTTGGTCTTTGCCTGAAACTCCTGTGGGTGCGTGCGATCCGCCGTCTCCAGCGCGTCAAGGTAGCGCTGCACACTCTGCTCGATCTGCTGCTTGCGCCGCTCGATCTTGCCTGGCGTGAAGTTGCGGTCGCGGCTGTTGACGGCCTTGAACTTGCTGCTGTCGATGGCGACAGCGGCCTGCGAGAACAGCTTGAGTTCCCGACACAGCACAACGAAACGAACGCATGCCGCGCGGATGCCAGCACCACTGTCACGTCGGAAGTCCGCGATCGTCTTGAAGTCCGGCGCCAAACGGCTCGTGAGCCACATCAGCTCGATGTTGAGCTGACACTCCCGCTCGAGCCGCCGGCTCGATTGGATCCGATTCAGGTAGCCGTAGATGTAGATCTTGAGCAGCACCGCCGGGTGATAGGACTGTCGCACCGTGCTCGCCGGCGCCGTCCTCTCGAATCCGAGCTTCTCGAGATTCAGTTGCTCGACGAAGGCATCGACCACGCGGACCGGATTGTCCTCCGTGATGTAGTCGTCCAGGCACTCGGGCAACAGCGTCACCTGGTCTCGGGCACTGCCTTCCACGTAACGAGGCATGGGCACCTCCGGCGCGAGTTGCCGGAGTGTACGAGCTTAGACCGTTTTCACACAGCCTCGGCCAGGAGCAGCCAAACTGTCGGTGGCCACCCGCTCAGGCCCAGTGCGACGCAGCATTAGTCCGCGGCCGGCAGGCTCGGGTGAATTCTGGGGCGATGCCCAGCTCGAGGCAAGCCTGCGAAACAGCGCCGAATAGGAAGAGCGCGGCTGGGGAAGGTCGGATCAACGCGGCCGCGCCGCGACTGTTTACTTGATGCCTGAGAGTCGCCATCGCAGCAGCTTGCTGACGACTGCTCCGTTTGGTGGCTGCACGGCTGTGGTCGATGCGCCAATGATTGCCGTGTCGGTCCACGTGTCGTATGCGCCTAGTCGGTCGAGTCCGTACGACAGAATGGATCCGGAGAGGCAGGACACGTCTGAGCTTGCCATCAACTTCCCGGTCAGAGCGTAGGCTGAAGCGTTGCAGGTTCCATTCTGGAACGTGAACGTGACCAGCAGGTTTCCGAGCACCGTGTAGCCGTCAATGAACTTGAGGCCGAACAGGCGCACTGCGCTCGATTGCTTCGCAACGTCGACGACCTCCAACGTCGCGGTCGAATTCGCTCGCGCGACACACACGTCAGCGCTGCACGCAAGCTCTCCGATTGTTCCTTGGCTTGGCTGCTGGAGCGTGACTTGAGCGACGGACTGCGAGTCGGGCCCGTCGTTCGCGTACTTGCGCAGCTTGTCGTCTCCGCCTTGCACGTAGAGGTATGCATCGGCGAGGTATGCTGCGCGAACAAACGTGCCCGGCAGCCGGATAGTCTTCACGAGAGTTGCCCTTCCAGCGTCCAGTTTGAAGATCCACACGGGTGCAGTCCCGTCCGCCGCGGCGCTGGTGTTGTTGGCGACGGCGATGTACGGCGTGCGCGGGCTCTTGAGAAGAACCCATGGCTGCGCGAGTTGATTCCCTGGCAGTGTGATGTCGATGGGGAACTGGGCCCCAGCACCCGCAATCTGGGTCTCGACCCACCCTACGCCAGGCGTAAAGTCCGTGCGGCCATTGCGAGCGTAAACAAGCGCAGAGCCGTCCCCTCGCGCCGTAAGAACCACCATCCCATCGTTGTTCGCCGTCGCCTGGGTGAGCCAAGTGTTCGTCGTGAACAGGTCCGAGATGCTGGTGACGCCAGTCGCTGGATCGAGGGCGGTCAAGCGGTCGCTTTGCTGCCCCGATTGAATCGTCAGGAAATATGGGGCCGAAGCCAATCCTTTCACGAGCCGCTCGCCGCCGGAGAGTGGTGCCGTTCCGAGCGGTGTGAGGGAAACGACTTGCGTCGACTGCGTGAAGCACGACAGGTTAACCAGGTTCGATTCAGCCGCCTCACCGTTGGAACGGGTCAGGCGAACGGTGAAACCACTGTTGGCGGGCGCGAGCGCCGGGGTCGATCCGGCGACGGCCGACCTGGTGTCGATGATCTCGGCATTCCTCAATATAAGGGCAGTCTGTGCCGTCTCACCACCCGTCCAACTCAGGTTGGCGCTGTTGCCACTGCAAGCACCGGAGAGCACTGGTGTCGCCAGCGGTTTAGCCTGTGTCGCTGGGGCGCATGATGCTAAAGAGGGCGCCGAACTCGTGCCGTCCGCATAAGTCGCGGAGACCGTGTAGCAGGCGGAGGCAGTAGTTTGAGGGTCGGAAAACGTTTGGGCGCCGGTCGTTGCGAGCAGCGCTCCGTCGCGCTGGACGCTATAGCTTGCGATCCCCGAGCTTCCGCTTGGCGGCGTCCAAGACAGGGTGGCTGCGCCGCTGCTCAGTCTTGTCACGAAGAGGGACGGCGGACCTTCAGGTTTGGAGAGGCCGATTGACTTGTAGTCGCTCTCGTCCATGTAGATGAAGAAGCTGTCATCGTCTTGGCTGTCCTTCAGCGGGAGGTCCTTTTTCGGATTGATCTTCACGAAGCTCCACGTGGGGATCGGACCAGCGCACGATCCATAACAGCGAAAACCAATCTCTCCTGGCGTGTAGTTTCTCTCTGAGACCAAGTACCCCAGCAGTACGCCAGATTTACTGGACCAGACCTTTTCCACGAACTGCACGTGATTGATGCTGGTCACGACCCTTACCGCTCCGGGTCGGGGAACGTGGCCTGTCGTGTAACCCGCCACTTGGTACGCGGCCTTCCACTTCTTCGCGTCGCCGGCGCCGGTAAGGCTCGGCTTACTCTTGCCGAGGAGAACACGAATCTGTTCGCGCCGGTTGTACGCGTATTCCGTACAGTTATACGGGCAGTAGCCACCGATTACGGACGGATAGCGGCATCCCGGAGTGTCCTTCTCCTTGAAACCTGCTGGAGCAGGCTTGTTGTAAGGAACTGCGGGCGCGCTGTCGGCGGTTGCCATGAGCGCTGGCGGAAATTCGTTGCTTGGTTCCTGAACGATTTCGACTGAAGCGAGCTGCTGGGCGGCCAGCACCCGTACGCTTGCAAGGACTTGACTGGAGATGTCGAAGGTCGAGGCGCGATCGACAGGCGCGTCCTCGACTCTCCCCGCGTAACCCCCGCCCGCCAAGTCGGAGGCATTGGCGTAAATAACGACCTGAGAGGCCAGGGGAGAATCTGCAGGCGAGGTCGGCGAGGTCGGCGAGGTCGGCGAGGTCGGCGAGGTCGGCGAGGTCGGCGAGGTCGGCGTCGTCGGCGCGGGGGCCGCAGTTACTCCGTCGCCCCCGCTGCCGCCGCCACACGCTGCCAACAAAATGCTTGCCCAAGCAGCTGCAAGAAATCTTCCGCGTCGCGACGGTAGGCGCGCGCCGTGTTCGATGGCGTCCATTGCTTTTCCTCTCGATCCCGCTTGTACACGAAGGTCGTTTGCCACGCAGCCTCAAGTCGCACGATGGCTTTTCGCTGCGCCGCATAAAACTACGAAGCAGGGTCGTCGCAGCCAGCGACTCCAGCGGAGTGAAGGAGCAATTGCGCCTTCCACTCACTCACGTCTGAATCGCGTCCGAAAGCCAGCCTTCGACCTCCGCGGCGAGGCAAGAATGCGCAACCCAGGAAGCATCAAATGGCCCTCGCGCGTTCGCCCGCCCCCGGCGCGCTGAGTCTTACCCCGCTTTTACGGCGGACAAAGTGTCGCCGCAGTGGGCCACGGGATCGGCACCTGGCGGAGTGCTCACATTCGTGGCTCACTGTGAAAGAGACTGCTCGATCTGCTCGTACATCCAGTTCCGCAACTGCTCCGCATCGTGCGGGTTGTCCCCCGTTGCGTCAATCCAGTTCACGTCACTGACCGCATTGTTGCCAGACAAAGCTTTTCCCAGACCAGCAGCGAGTCGTCGAGCTTCCAGAATGGGCGTCACGTTGATCTGAGTCGCTTTCGGCGAAACCGCAACAAACGTGATGACGTATCGATACTGGGTAACCAGCTTGCCGACAAAGACGCCCCCACCTTCAGAAGGGCCAGCCTTGCCGGCCGTGCTAATCTGGTTCGCGTCACGATTTGCATTTGCGATGGCAAGGCCGTTCAAGTTGATTGCGTCAATTGCAGCTTTCCAAGCTTTGGAGGAATCAACTTGATAGAGCTTCTTCGGCGTGAACCCCGGAGTAGCTCGGGGGAAGGCTACACCGTCCGCTTGCGAAAGGGCAACTCTGCATGTCACCAACAATAGAGAGGCGACGAGGAGGCGCCTCCCGATTTGGCGGCCGTATCCGAACTGAGAGCTTCGATGTCTCATAGGATGTCCTTTTAACGCTAATTGAACCTTGAGAGCCTGCCGCAGGAATTCGCCGGAACGTTTGAGCTGGAGCAATCTTGCTCGTCGTTCGTTCTCCTCTGTTTGGAGGATGCGCGATACCACCGCCCAAAATGCTGCTGCCGTGAGGGCCGCTTTGGTAGAATGACGTGCTGCCGTACCTTTCGCAGCCCGGCGACGCTGAGAATGAAGGTGCCATCTCGAACTGCTGCGGCCCTACTAGCGCCTGATTCGGGTGAGCTGGTCTCCTTGCAGGCCGGACTATCTCGCAGGCAGCAGTGCGAGGGCAGAGTTCGGCCACTACCGGCCTTGATACTGGGCGCGCGAGCGACTTTCTTCCAGCTCCGCTAGCGCCAACGAATACGAGATCTCCGACATGCAGGAGCCAACCTTCGGTGGCCGTCACGCCGTGGGCAGAGGCGGCTGCGTCCTCCATTCAGGAGGCACGCGCCCAATCGCGAGGGTAGGATCGCAGGAGGTTCGCAATCCTCCAAGTAGTGGATGCGGTGACCCCAATGCGCACACGCGCCGCCGTGTCCCCGCCACAGTTCCATTGCTGCAGGCCGGCCTCCAACCTTACACTGCCCAATAGCAAGCCGCCGGCGCCGGCGGTTCATTTCAGCGAGGTTTATCTGCCGCGGGAGGACTCGTGAACTATCGAAACGCTGCGTGGCGGCAGATAAACGCTATTCGTTAGGCCGCAGACAAGACATGAGTATGAGAGTACATGCCCGTCCCCAACGGGGTCAGTGGGCCCGCGACTTCGCGATTCCCGTGTTGGTTGGCATGGTGGGCGTTGCCGGATCTCTTGGAGGTGTTCTTATCGCTGGCGTGACGAGTGCACGTCAGGCCGAGATTCAGAAAACCATCGAGCTTGAGGGGAAGCTCGTGGATCAACGAATAGCCTTGATTGATCGGGCTGCAAAGGTGTTTGGAAAGTCACCTGGCCTGCAGGACCTATGGGAGCGCTACAGGCAACACCTGAGCGCGCCCGACGGCGCTGCCAAGATGCCAGCCGAACTCATTGAGAAGCTCGCCGAAGCACAAGGCGAATTTCAGAGCGTTTTGCTCCTCAGTCAAGCCTACTTCGGTCCAAAGACCAAGGTGGCAATTTTCGAGCTGTCTGCAGCAGAGGGGCCGTGGTGGCAGAAGCCCAAAGCCAAGCAAGACGCTCTCATTCAGGCAATGCTTTCGGAAACGGGCTATGGTCTGAGTGCAATTCCCACAGTGCAAAAACGAGCGCCATGAGCTTGCGGCCTAACAGGTCGGTCGACTCGGACACGTTGCGGCAAGGCGCCGCGAGGCGCCGTTGGATATCCTGCACCTCGCGGCGCCTTGCCGCAACGTGCCGGTCACCTTTACGTTAGACCGCAAAGGCGTGGACCTCGACTTGTTCTACGCGCTGCCTGCGCTGCCAGTCGTGACTCGGCTTCTGCTGTCGGTCTATTGGGACTGGCTGATGATCCCGCGCGTTGCTGAAGCGGCGCAAGAGCGCGACCTCCATCGAGAAACCATTCTGTCCCTCGCAGGCTTCAGCTTCACGGCAGTTGCGGCCTTGGCAGTCCTGGACGCGACTAGCCGATTGGGATTGCAGGCTTCCATCTGGTTTTCACTTGTCAGTTTTCTTAGCTACGTGAGCGCTTCGAATCTGCAGTCGTACAAGTCGCGGCGTTGGCATGGTCAACTCGAGTCTGCCTTGACTGAAATGGCCTCCTTATCGTTGATCCTCACGCTGATCACGCTCCTGTTCGGTGCCAAGCTAGAAGAACATTTCGTCTATGCGGCGTCCCTGGCTGCCTTGATCCCATGGGCACTTGACCACACAATTCGGATCTCAGTGGACTGGCAGTACTTGAGCGCTCTCGACGAAAGCCAACGAGAAGGAGAGGACCTGTGGCGACAAAGAAGACCCCCGGTAAGAAGATTACGGCGAAAAAGATAACCCGGACAGCGAAGAGCACAAGTGCGGGTTCGAAGAAGTTGGCTGCGAAGGCCACTGCGAAGAAGACGACAGCGCGGAAGGCAGTCCCGGCGAAAACAGCGGCAAAGACGATCGCCCGAAAGAGACTTTTTAGCGGTGGGGCAGCGAAGAAAACGACAGCCAAACGCGCAGGGGCGAAGAAGAGTGCGGCGAAACGGCCTGCTGCGAAGAAGGCCGCCCGGGCTTCCCATTCTGGCGGCGGATACTACGGAGGATCTGGAGGGGCTATCAGCATGTACGTCTACTGCCCTGAACACGGCATCCCCTACCCTAGGGGTGAGGCATGCCCGAGGTGTCGGTGAAGTTGCGGTCTAACAGGTCGACGCGGACACGCACCGGCAAGGCGCCGCAAGCCGTGCCCGGGAGCATACGTCTCGCGGCGCCTTGCCGGTGCGCGCCGGTCAACTCCGACGTTAGGGAAGGTCTGAACAACTCGAAGTCGCGGGTCGCTCGCGCTGGCGCAATTCGCGAAATCTAGTGTAGGTGGCCTCCTCCCCCCGCGACTGTGCTTGCATCACCACTGATATGGTGTAGAAACCCACTCGTGACTCAGCTTTCCGAACCTCCTTTCGTCCTTGCGGATGCATCTCTGGAGCCATCCGACTTGGTCACGTGGCAACACAGTGCGACGGCCACGTCCAATATCCTTCTAAAGGCGTATTTGCAGGCACTTGAGGACATTGAGTCCGTCGACCTCCCGACAGGCATGGAACCTGGTCTTTCAGGCCTGTTCGTGGCGGGGCCTCCAAGTGGCGGCCGCCCTGGGGGGCGCCGAATCATGATCATCGGACGCGAGACCCGGAAATGGCGGATCACCGGGCTTGGGCCGGCCGCGGGAGTTTCCGAGTACGTCGCAGCAGCCATCAGCAAACAGGCTGCGTTCTTTGACGAGGTTCTCCGGAAGACTTGCCCGGATCGCGGCAGGAGCTTCCACAATTTCACGCGACGCGTGGGGCGTACGTATCCGAACGACGCGATCATCTATGCGAACCTGTTCTGCTTCGCTTGGAACGCAGGCAATCCGTTGCAGTGCAAGGATCAGGCAGTGCGGGAGAAGGTGAAGCGCTACTCAGAGGTCCTGCTGCGTGCGCAACTACGGGTGCTGAAGCCAGACATCGTCATCTTCGCGCACGGCGTCCATCGAGATGTGGTGGAGTATCGGCGCAGCCTGTTCCCAACGCAGGGCCCGAACGCGGCTTGCACAGAGTCTCGGCACTATGACGCTGACATCGGGATCCCGAAGGATCACCTTTGGTCCTGCAAACTGCCTGGCTCCATACGTTGCTTCAGGATTCAGCATCCTTCCTCGACGAGTCCCGACGCGGTGCCCGCGCAAGACTATCTCGTCGCCACCTTAATGCGGTGAGCTCCCCCAATGGGGCAAGCGGAGCAAGGCTTCCGGAGAATCAGAATGATGATGTCTCCGTCGCGTGGGACCCGACGTGGACCGGCTAGCCATTTCTCCGTTGGTCCACTATTACCTCGATGTGGCTGATCGCGCTTCCTACTGAGGGACACTTTGGCCGCGGCCCCCCAAGCTTCCATGTGGGAGAGGCTGGATCTGGCCGGGTGACCGGCAGCGCCTCGCGCACGTCGCCCACCACGAGCAGCTGCTCGCCTTGGACCACCCGGTCCCCAAGGGCCACCTCCAGCGACCGCACCATGCGGGAGCGAGGCACCTCCACGTCGACGTACACGCAGGGCGTCTCGAGCGTCACGAGCAGATCTCCGGCCGCGACCTGCGCGCCGGCAGCAACGTGGATGCGCGCGACTTCAGCGGCGCCGCTGTCCACGGGCGGCGCGCACACGATCGTAGTGCTCAATGCAGCTGCCCTCCCTGGAGGCTGTGCTCCAGCCACGCGAACATCTCGTTCCCGCTCACGGCGGGCTCGAAGTCCTTGGGCTGAATGTCCAGGACGGCCATCTCCTCCACCCACCAGAGGAGCGCGGCCTCTTCCTCGTCCACCTCCCCGGGAAAGCCCGGGTACTTTAGCGAGATTCCCTGCGGGTGATCGGCGAGGGCGAAGGTCGTCTCGCACGTGCGGTGCCATGCGGCTTGCGAGAGCGACATCGCGCGCCGGCCAGGGATGAAAGTGGCGCGCTTGCGACGGTGACGGTGGCGCACGCGCCTCTCAGACCACGCCCAGAGCAGCACCCGTGCCGGCTTGCGAGCCCTTCGCGCGCCGGGGTCGCGCCGGCGCACGCGCCACCGGGTCGATCCCGGCCGTGTCGTAGCCCGCCATGAACAAGGCCGCCTCCACGCAGTGCGCCACCCGCCAGTCCCGATCGCCGCGCAGCAGCTCCTGAATCAGCCATCCCAGGCGCACGGTCGCGCCCGCCCAGCGGGACGCAGTGGTCAGGGCGCCGTACCGCAGCCGACCAGGGTCCTGTGCACCGGGGTAGCGGCGCTGCACGGTGCGGTCTTGCCGGTTTGCCACCGACGGAAAGGTGAGCTCCACCGGGAGGGGCAGGTGCGTCGCGCGGCTCTGGATGCGCCACGTCTCCACCAGCGTCGCGATCGCGCCGGCAACGCGCGAGTCGTAGATGGGGCTACCGCTCATGAGGGCATAGACCTTCACCCACATGCTGCTGAAGTGCGGCACGCCCGCCAGGCTGCCGTCCGCGGCGAGGTCAGCGGTGTCCAGGCGGATCAGGGCATCGCAACTCCGCAGGTACTGGCACAGGCAAGCGGCCATGGCTTGAATCTCCGGCCGGGCGCCACGCTCCCGGTTCCGCTCCCCGCCCCACAGTAGCAGATCGAAGCAGACGTTCTGGGCCCAATTCCAGTCGTTGCAAGCCGTCGCCTGCTGCAGCTGGTCGCGCAGCATTCCCAGGTAACGCCCGGCCTCGGCGATGTCGCCATAGACCATGTTGGGCGCGCGCCACAGGTAGTGCAGCGGCAGCTCAGAAAAGGGCACCGCCTTGGAGATGCCGCGCGGCACGAATTTGCTGCTCGGGATGTCCAGGCGCACCTGAAGGCCGGCCAGCGGATGTCGCGGCGCCACCGCCAAGCCGCCGTGCATGCCCGCCGGCGGGAGCGCACCCTGTTGCAAGTCCTTGGGACGAGCCCAGGGCAGCGGGCCGGCCCACTCGAGGAAGGCGCGGACGGAGGGGGAGGCGCGGAAGGTCTGGCGGTTCATCTGGGCTCCAGGTAGAAGGTAACGGGATAGGAGACAACCATGATTTGCGTCCGCTGGCGCGAGACGTGCTAACCCTATGGTTCGACTACATGGAGGCGAGCGACCGTCAGCAGTGGGACGCCATCATGTTGGACTATTTGGGCCCTCGCGAAGAAGAGGAATTCGACGCTTGGTTTCAACGAAACAAGTCGGAATTCCATGTTGCGCCGCCTCTATTCGATGTGTCGCTTCCGGATGTCAAGAAGGCAGTGAATGGCTTCGAATTCGCGATGCGCATGTTCCCTGCTTACTATTGGTACCACGGAGTCTTCTTCGCTGACCTTCGTGCACCGAAGGCCTTGCTGATGAAAGCATTCGAAGAGACCTTGGACGCACGCATCCGGTGCTTGGAGCCGGCCGAGTTTCCAGTGGGTCGTCGTCCGTGGGAAGCGCTCGCCCACGCGCCCAATGCGGAGGTCAAAGTGGGTTACCTTCGCCGTGCACTGCGCCTCGTCTTGCTTGAGCGTGCGATCCGAGAGGGCTCGCATCGCCCCATGACATCCGAAGAGAAGTTCAAAGAGGTCACTGGTGGGAAGGAGCATTCCAGCGACGGTTCCGAACGGACTGCCTTGAGCAAGCTCCGCTCGAAGGCGATTCGCACTCTGGAAGCAGTCTGCACTGGTCGCTTCCCTGAGCCTGACCGGCTACCTGGCGGATTCGTCTACTTCGCTAGGGAGATCAAAGAAGGAGCGCGCCCGCACCCGTGGCGCGAGAACCCTGCGCCATAAGAGCGCGCTTTTCGCGCGATCGCTATGCAGCGCAAAACACAGCGCCCGGTGCAATTCGAAATCACGGATGCGACTCGCGACGCTTTGGCCGCACGAGTTGCACGTCCGCAGCTGCGCCCCGGTGACTACCTCTTTCCAGGGCGGAAATTCGGGGTGCACCTTCTCCGTCCGCCATTACGCAGGACGACGCGATGCAGCAAAGTATCGTTCAGTAATTGGGAGTGGAAGTGGACGACGCGCTCGAGATCTCGGAGCAAATAGAGATCTAGGCTGGTTTCGGCCATTTGCGGGCATCGCCGACGGGGGAGCACAGCGCTAGTTCGTGCTTCGCGCCTGCATGGGGCCGATCACCCGAGGGCGTGCCTAATCCACTCATGAATGCCGAACCGCGCGCAGATTCACTGCACCGAACTGCGTCGCGCCTCCTCCTCGAGGCGACGCTGCCATTCTTGGGCCGCGCGCGTGCTCACGTATGTGCGAGTGCCAACCTTATAGACCTGCAGGCGCCCCGCATTGATCTCTTCATAGGTTTTGGTCTTGCCGATCTTGTGGGTCTTGGCGAACTCTTTGAGGGTATAGGCCTGTTCGGTCATCCTGCGCTACTCCTTTTCGCATGTCTTCCCAAGCTGCCGCGCGGCCCCTGGCGAATGCCGTTGCACTCCCGGAGGAACTCCGCCACGGAGCGAATGGGTTCATGCGCTGCGACGGACGGCACACGGGCTGAAAGGGAGGTAGTCTTGAGGTGAGGAGCGACGCTGGCAATCGTCCAGGGCCAGGGCCCATTGGTGTTCGGCGCTGTGCCGGTGAACGTCGCGCCAGCTCTACACTGGGGACAAATCCGGGGACAAATGTGGGGACTGATGGGGACGCGGTGGGGGCCTTCCCTCTGAACACCGACGATCTTCACCCCGTTTAACCCCCTTGATTCCCATTTTTCTTGGTTCGAGTCCAATCGCGCCTACCAGATGCAAAGGCCTGGAAATCCGGCTCCGGATTTCCAGGCCTTTTTTCGTTGGCGGCGGCCACGGTAAGCTGCAACGTCCGCTTGCTGGAGGCGCCATGAACGAGGAACTCGATGCGCTTGCTGCCGCCGTCCGCTTGATGGACGACGAGAGCGCGGACCTTCGGCTCGCGTTCGGCCTCGCCTGTGCGCGGCGGGTGGTGCACCTGCTGGAAGATCCCCGCGCCGTGGCGGCGGTGGGCGTGCTGCAGGCTTTCGTGGAAGGCCGGTGCGACGCGTCGACCTTCCTCGCGGCCCGCCGGGAGGTGGAGGCCGTGGCACGCAGCCATCCCGGCTCCCGCTCGCTCGACGGAGCGGCCCACGCGGCGGTTTCCGCGACGAATGCCGTGGCGAATGCGCTTGCCGGGCGCGCGCTGGATGCGGCCGGCTACGGCGCGTATGCGGCGGTGTACGCCTATTCGGGCTCGGCGGTGATGGACCGGTCGGCGTTCGAGGGGGAGTTCCGGTGGCAGGTGGAGGAACTGGCGAGGCTGGCGGGAGCGCGGCTTATCCCACCGTCAGCATCATCCCGCCGGCCGTTCGGCCCATGATCTCCGCGCGCATCACGGGCATTTGCGAGATCAGTTCCAGGCACCCGCGCAGCATCGGCGGTGCCGCATGGAGCATGTTGTTGAGCTCCTGGACCGCGGCCAGGCTCTCCAGCCCCCAGACCATCCGGTATTCGAACGCGGGCGCCAGCCCGGAGGCGGTCACCGTGTATGTGCCCTGATAAAGCACGCCAGGACCGGTCTGCAGGGCCGCACTCTCGAGTGCCGCGATCCTCAGCTCGAAGGTGGCGCGATTCGAGGGCGGGACGGTGAAGAACCACACCGCCTCGAATCGTGGCCAGAAAGGTCCCCCGCCATCCGGCGGCTCGAACGTGAAGCTGGGGTTCACGAACGCTGCCGAGGCGCTCAGCCGGCGGTGAGCTTCGCGGAGCCGACCGTTCGCCCCATGATCTCGGTGCGCATGGCCGGCAGCTGGGAGATCAGGTCGAGGCAGCTGCGCAGCAGGGCCGGCGCCCCGTGCAGGAGATCGTTCAACGCCTGCAGGGCGGCAAGGTTGTCCAGCCCCCACACCATCCGGTATTCGAAATCGGGCGCCACCCCGGAGATCGTGACCGAGTACGTGCCGAGATAGTTCACGCCGGCGGGCAGGGCGGGCGCCGAACTTTCGAACGCTGCGACCTTGAGCGCGAAGCTGGCCCGCTGCGCCGGCGCCACGGTGAAGAACCACACCACCTTGAAGCGAGGCCAGGCGACGGGGCCGGGATCCACGGGGTCGAAGGTGAAGCTTGCACCCGAACGCACCTCGGGTTCGAGCGCGCGGGCGCGTGGCGCGCCGCCTGCTTGCGCAAGCTGCGCGATCCGGGAAAGTTCCGTTTCGTTCATGTCGTCGCTCCTTCGTTGCTTATCCCCGGCTGCTCCGGGCAGGGTTCGACCAGTGCGAGGTCCAGGAGCTGCTGCAGTCCCGCAAGGACCTCCTTCGCGGCCAGGGCCCGCGGCGTGCCCGCCTGCACCCGCAGGATGGCCGCCTCGATCTCGGCGACGGTGCCCCCGTTGCACGCCTCGAACAGCAGCCAGCTGGCCGTATTCAGCGTCACGACACGCGCGGGCCGGGGGCGATAGACCATGCACATCCGGATCTCCGGAATCGGCCGCACCACCAGGTCGGCTCGGCGTACCAGGCGGTCAGCGCGGCAGAGTGGTGAGATCGATGCCATCGTTCAGCTCGAGATCGAATGGATCCGGCGCACTGAAGCGCCCGTGGAAGGCATACGCGGTCGATCTGCAACCGCCATGCGACGACTGAGTCCCTGCGCAGGAGGTGCAACTGCGTTCGACGCGGCCGCTGCGCAGTTCGACCCCCAGCGGGTGCTTCCACGTTTGCAGGAAGGGCTGTTGCAGCACGTTGCCGAAGTCCACGTACTCGCGCAGGTAGGCGCAGCCGATGGAGTCGCCGAAGGAATTGATGGCCGACATCTGCCAGCAGCAGTTGGCGTTGCGCGGATGCCAGGACTGCATGATGCGCAACCCCGGTGGAGCCCGCAGCCCCGACACCGCTGCCGTCATCTCGTCGAGTGAAAGCGCCAGTTCCCCCCACTGCGGCTTCACGCCGCCCAGGGGATACAACCGCAGCACGCCCGCCGCGCTCGCGCCGAGCGATCCGACCAGATCGCACCAGGCCTGCAGTTCGTGCACGTTGCGGCGGTTCAGGATGCACAAGGCGTGCGTCTCGATGCCGGCGGACACGAGTCGGCGCATGCCGGCGACGGTGCGCTCGAAACTGCCGGGCGTGCCGGTCAGCGCCTCGTGCGTCGCCGCACTGGCGCCCCACAGATCCACCAGCACGATCCCCACGTCGATGGCCTTCAGGCGGGCGGCGAGGACATCGTCGATCAGCGTCCCGTGCGTGCGGACCATCGTGAACATGCGCGGCGTGTTCTCGGCCAGGAGCTCCACGAAACCCGGCTTCAGGAAGGGCTCGCCGCCTTCGATGTAGAGCCAGATCACGCCGCTGGCGGCCAGCTCGTCGACGATGCGGCGCCACTCCTCGATGGAGAGTTCCGCGCGCGGCTTGGGCTCGTGGCAGCGACCGTAGCACAGGCGGCAGTCCAGGTTGCACTGCTCCGTGATGACGAGCGTGGTCTTCATCGGGCGTTCGAGGGGCCCCGGGTTCGCATGGCCCGGCGCGGACGGGGCGAGGAAGGTGAAGGCAGGGTGCATGGCGAAGCTTTGTCAGGGAAAGCAGGCGAGCACGTCCGGCGGAAAGAGGCAGCCGTGGCCCAGGTCGTCCTGCCACCCGGGGGCCGTGCGGGGCAGTGGCCGTGCCTTCGTGACCAGTGCGTCGCGGACCTTCGCCAGGGTCGCGCTTGGATCGCGCTGGTAGATGCACGCAATCGTGCCGGTGACGAATGGCGCTGCGACGCTCGTGCCGGTGATATACGCCAGCGGGCTCGGCTCGCTGCCGCACCGCGAGCGCACGAGCGTCACGAAATGCCCTGGGGCCGAGAGGTCCGGTTTCCGGATGGTGCCGCGCCGGTTGGGCCCGCGCCCGGAGAGACCCCATGGCGCGGGTTCGTTCGCGAAGGTGCTGTAGGCCCCGACGACGATCGCATCCTCGCCGCAGGAAAGTGTTCCGACCGTGCACGGAAAGTCCCTGGGGTCCACCCGCTGTCCCGGCGGGTTGGTGCGGCTGAGGCCCGAGGGCCCGTCGTCGTCGCGCTCCAGCCAGGCATCGAAGGAAACCCTGGCCGCCGCGGGCGCGTTGGGCGCCAGCTCCAGCCGCACCTGCCAGTGGGTTGGCCGGGCGACGGCCGCATCGAGCTGCAACAGGATGACGTGGCGTCCGGGTACCGCCGCAGTCTCCTCGGGCGCGGTAGCGCCCGTTGCACCCTCCGCCGGCGCAAGGCGCGAGCCCACGACGCATCCGCAGGGCTGGTCGCCCTCCATCACGTCGACGACCTCGCCGGGCCCGACCGGTCCGAGGGTTTCGCCGTCCGGCGATGTCAGGGTCGCCTGCAGCCATGCGTCGGTCGCGTCGTACCAGATCTCGACGGAGTTGCGCGTCGGATCCTTGGCCGCCATGCACCAGTGAAACAGCATGCCGGACCCGGCCGTGACGGTGTCCCTCAGGTGTTGCCAGCGCACCGTCTGCACGGAGTTGTCCGGAAGGTTGCCGGCAGCGATCACCACTGCGCGGCCCCGCGCTTCCGGTCCGGCGCTGCCGCTGCGCAGCAAGCGCGAGACCGTCCGGTCGAAGAATCCGTCGCCGTCGTGCGGCCCGCTCATCGTGTTCAGGCTCAGGTTCACGACGCACGGTCGCTGCGTCTGGTCGGCCATGTGGAACACGAAGGCGATCGCGTCGAGGACATCGTTCCAGTCGAGACCGCGGCGCCCCGGCCCGGAGGCGTTGCGCACCTGGACGAACACGATGTCGGCATCGGATGCCACACCGCTCGGCTGGGGGGCGCCGGCCGCCACGCCCACGCTGCGGCGGCAGCCTGCCGCCACTTCCATCACGAAGGTGCCGTGCGCACCCAAGGGCCCTCCTGGCGCGCCCGGCGGCTTGGCCGTGTAGTGATGCAGGTCCGGGTCGTACTGGAGGACTTGGTACGGCTTTTCCTTGTCCGCCGGCGCGTTGGCCTGCCAATCGCGCAGAGCAGCTTCGATGTCTTCTCGCGTGAACATCCGGCCGTAGCCGAACTGGATGTCCTGGCCCTCGACGGTGACCACCGGCGGCCGGCCGCCTTGTCCTTCGTTCTGGTCCCACAGCGCGAGGATGCGCGACCCGGTTCCCTGGGGGTCGGTTCTGAAGCTGGGATGCGCGAAGTCGCAGCCGAAATCGATGATGCCGATGATCGTGCCGAGTCCCGTTTCCTGGACGCCGTAGTCGAGCGGGCCCGCTTCGGGGAGGGGTGGCTCGTGCAACAGGCGCATCGCCTGGCCAAGCTGCGGGCGCAAGGTGCCCGACAGGCCAAGCTTCTGTGCATGGAATCGCCGGGCTCCGGCCATTCCGGCAACGAATTCCCGAACGGGGCCCACCGGCCTGGTTCCGCCGAAGAGCAGCCGTTGAATGTTCTTCGGTTGCTGCGGCTCGCTCAGGGCCGAGTGCAGTTCGCCGGCGACCGTGTCCATGGCGAAGTCCACCGTGAGGGCGATGCGACGCGCACGGGGCAAGGCGCCGTTCTTGAGACGCTCCAGCCGTGCGATGGCTGCTTCCAGCGCCGCGCGCCGCCCGGCCTGCGAGACCGATGCATCGGACGGGGGCATGAAGTCGCGCATCGGCAGCGCGACGCCGCAAGCGGGATCCGTGGTCAGGTAGCGGATCTCGCGGATCTGCCGCCACGCCAGTGGAACCTGGTGCAGGGAGGCGCCGAACAGCCGGTACAGCAGCCCGAATCCGGGCGGCTCCCCGTACATGACCGCGAGCAGCGCCTGAAGGTATTCCCACGGCTTCTCGCCATCGAATTCGATGAAGCCCGAGGCTTGCGCGCGCGCTTGCGGCTGCGCCGCCGCCTCGGCCTGCGCACTGGGCGCAACACGGCCCACACGGGCGTCGAACCGGGATTCGACACTCGGCCCCATGCCCGCTCGAGCGCGGATGCTGTAAATGGACACTTGGACGCCCTCGCTTTACACTGGATCGTAGGCCGGTCTGCGCCGGCTTAGAAGAGCCTCCTCATTCAAAGGGAGGGTTGACTGGAGGGCGTGGATGCCGCGTGGGTCGGCTGGCGTACAGGGCGGAGTGGCGTGCCCGGCTTGCGGTGTGGAGTCGCCCCGCAGTGCGAAGTTCTGCGCCGAATGCGGCGCGCGCATGCCCGTCGCCAATGGGGAAGCAGGCCTCGAAGGCGGCGCACGGCCTTCGGTGGAGCGCCGCCAGCTCACCGTCATGTTCTGCGACCTGGTCGGATCGACGCGCTTGTCGCTTGAACTGGATGCCGAGGATTTCACCGAGGCGGTCAGCGGCTACCGCGATGCCTGCGCGCGCGTGGTCCGGCGCTGGCGGGGCTTCATCTCGCGCTATGTCGGCGACGGCGTCCTCGTGTACTTCGGCTACCCCCGGGCGGCGGAAGACGATGCGCTGCGCGCAGTCGCCGCGGCGTGGGAGCTGTCGCGCACCATCGCGGAACTCAACGTGCCCGACGCCGCCGGATCGCGCACGGGCCCGCCATTGCAGTCGCGCATCGGCCTGCACACCGGCCTGGCCGTCGTCGGCGACGTCGTCGGGCGCGAGAGCCACGAGAGCGATGGTGCGCTCGGCGCCGTTCCCAACATCGCCGCGCGGTTGCAGGCGATGGGCCGCCCCGGGGAGGTGATCATCAGCGAGAGCACGGCCGCCTTGCTGCCACCCACCATCACGTTGCGCGCCCTCGACCGGTTGCCGGAGCGGGCAGACTTCGGCCAGGTGCAGGCGTTCTGCGTGGTGCACGTCCCCCGCGACCTGGAATCGCGGCGTCCCTTGTCGGCCAGTGGCCTCGTGGGTCGGCAGGGCACGCTGGAAAGGCTTGCCAAGGTCCTGCGCGACGACGACGGCGGCGGGGCGGCGGCGTTGTTCGTGTGCGGCGAGGCTGGCGTCGGCAAGAGTCGCGTGGTCCGCGAACTGATCGTCGCACCGGAGGCAGCAGCCCCCCTGCAATGGGTCCAGGTCGCGTGCAGCGCGTACGGCCAGCTGTCGCCGCTGGACCCTTTCCGCGCCTGGGTCCACGAGCTGGAGGCCGCGGGGCCTGCTCTCGATCCCGCGGGAGCCAGCGCGGACCTCACTCCCTACGACCGGCGACGCCGCATCTTCCAGGAACTTCGCGCCGCGTTGTGGGGTGGCACTTCGGCGGGCGCACTTCTCATCGAGGACCTGCACTGGGCGGACTCCATGACCGTCGAATTCCTCGCCGAGCTGCTCGCCGAGCCGCCGCGCTCGCTGCTGGCCATCGTGATGACCTCGCGCGAGCCGCCGCACGAAGTGCTGGCGTCCGCCGGGCGGCTGCACGTCGAGACCCTGGAGCGCCTGAGCCCCGGCGACGCCGCTTCGCTGGCGCGAGGGATCGACGCGCCGCGGCCGCTGACCGCGCTGGAACTTGCCCAGATCGTGGAGCAGGCCGACGGCGTGCCGCTGTTCATCGAGGAGTTCGTACGGGCGATGAGTGCCAGGCAGGCGGGCGCGGACGGCATCCCGATCACGCTGCGTGATTCGCTGATGGGCGCGCTGGACACGCTCGGCGCCGGCCGCACCGTGGCGCTGTGCGCGTCGGTGTTCGGGCGCGGTTTCGAGTACCGCCAGCTCCAGGCGCTGCTGGGGCTCGACGACGACGCCCTGGTCACGGCCTTGTCGGCGCTGGTGCGAGCACGCGTGCTGGTGCAACTGGGCGAACCCCCGAACGCCTGGTTCGAATTCCGGCACGCGCTGCTGCGCGACACGGCGTACCACACTCTTTTGAAGTCGGAGCGGGCCCGTTGGCACCGCAGGGTCGCCGAGCTGGCGCGGGCCGGGATCCTGAAGATCGAGGATTCCATGCCCGAACTGCTCGCCACGCACCATTCGCTGGGCGGCAACTACCGGGGAGCCATCGAGTACTGGCTGCGCGCGCAGGAGCGTGCGATGCAGAGGTCCGCCTACGTGGAAGCGCTGGCGCACCTGCGCAGCGCGCTCGGCGACTGCGGCAACCTGGCCCTGGAAGAACCGACCGATAGCGACCGGCTCGAGCTCGAATTGCTGCGGCGGATCACCGCGCCGCTCATCGCGATCTCCGGGTGGACGACCCCCGAGCTCGAAGTGATCTACGCGCGCGCGATGCAGCTTTGCAGCGTCACGGGGACCTCGGACGTGGAATTCGAGGTGGAACGCGGCCTGCACAACATGCACCTGCTGCGCAGCGACCTCTCCACGGCGGACGCGGTGGCCGAGCGCCTCGTCGCCACGGCGCGTAGCGAGCCGGAGCGCGAGCGCCGCGAAACGCTGTTGCTCGTGGCACTGCGGTGCAAGGCGCTGCCGGCCTTCTACCGCGGCGACTTCTCGTCCGCCAGGAGATCGCTGCTCGAGGTCCTGTCGCTCTACGACCCGGTTCGTGACGCGGGTCACACCGCGCACTACGCGACTGATCCGGTGATGTTCGCCATGGCCTACCTCGCCTGGATGGACGCCGTCGACGGCGACGCCGCCGGCGCGCGCGCGCGCGCCGACGCCGCGCTCGAACACGCGCGCTCGGAGCGGCACGTGTTCAGCGTCTGCTACGCGTCCTGCTTCGCCGCGTCGGTGGCGCAGTTGTGCGGCGATACGGAACGCGCCGCGCACCACGCGGCCGAAGCCCTGCGGCTGGGCAACCAGCACAACTTCCAGTACTGGATCGCCTGGGCGCAGGCGATCGGCGGCTGGCTGGTCGGCCTGCAGTCGCCGCAGGAGGGGATCGCGCTGATCGACGACGCCGTCGATCGCTACCGCGCGACGGGCTCGACCCTGGTGGTGCCGTACTTCGAGGCCCTGGCCTGCCGGGTGGCTCGCGCCGCAGGCCTGCCCGATGCCGGCGACCGCGAGGCGCGCCTGCACCAGCACGCGCAAGCCACCGGCGTGCGCTTCTGGCAACCCGTGCTGTTGGAGCCCGCTGCTGCCTGCTCCTGACCGGAGCCTGAGGCCGCAGCGGTGTTTCCCGCTCCGACGGCTTGGAGGCGGCCACGCCTGCGGGGGCTTTGCCGCCTTGGCTCGCCAGCCATCTTCCTGGCCCCACTCGCTGTCTCAGGCAGTTGTCCGAGCGGGGCCCTCAAGATCGACTTGGCGAACTGACCAGCCGATCGACTCCAGCACTGCGTCAGCGCTCTTGAGGGGTTGGGCGCGCTGCCAGGAGGGAGGCCCTCTGCCGGATTCACGAGGACCGACGGAAATCAGGCGCTCATCCCGAGGCAGTGTTGCGCGCGGAGCATCGCCCCCCCCAGCGCTCTTGCCTGGGCTGGAGACTTCGTGAATGCGCTCGCCAGCAGCCGCGACCCCCCAGCCTCTCCGGGACAACGATCTCCGTGATCGAGGGGGTCTTCGAGTTGACGATGATCGAACTTGATTCCACTCGCAGACACGCCCGGCCCCGGCGCGTGACCCCGGGCAAGGCCGGCCGGGCGCAGGGACTGTCGCGCGCGCGAGCCCCCCGCGTGCGCATGAACCGCAGATTTCTTCGATGCATCGGCGCCGAAGATTCGAATTCCCTCCGCACGCCGCTGGAACTACAGTGGCGACGAATGCAGCCACCAGGGAGATGAAGATGCCTTCGACGGTGCCGCCGGCCTCCGAGGCCGCTGCCTCCTTGCTTGCCATCGTGGTGTCCGCCAACGGTCGCGTGGACCCCCGTGAGGTCGCGGAACTGGACCGCCTGCGGGCATTCCGGCGACTGGGGATCCGGCGCGGCCCCTTCCTGCGGCTGGCAGAGCAGGCCGTTGACGAGATCGGCCGGCCCCTGAGCCAGACCCGGCGGCTGCGCCTGAGCGATCGCACGCGCCTGCTGGCGCTGCAGCAGGCCGTCGCGGACCCGGACCTGCGCCTGGACCTGTGCCGCCTGTCCGCGGCCGTGATCACCGCCGATGGCTGCGTCACCCCGGACGAGCGCCTCGTCTATGCATCGCTGCAAAGCCAGTGGGGCGTGACCGATGCCATGGTGGTGGGTGCCATCATGCGGGACCGCGTGGGCCGCGGTTCCTGAAGTTCCGGCGCCGGCCGCCCGGACTCAGCGCCGCCGCCGGTGCCGCTTCCACAGCACGGCCACCCTCCAGGCCGCCGACACCAGGAAGTAGGTCGCGATGCCGACGCCGGTGGCGAGGACCGTCAGCCCCAGCAGGAGCGGCTTGCCGACGCCCAGGATCCGCCGCGTGGTCGCCCGCCACCAGTTCTCGTCGGCGGCGGGGGCCTCGGCAGGCGCGGCGGGCGCGCCGTCCGGCTCGCCGAGCAGGGCACTGCCCACCCGCCAGGCAGCGTAGTAGACCGGGCCGAAGGTCAGGGGGTTGGTCACCAGCGTGCTGGCCACCGCGGCCGGGACGTTGGCGCGCAGGGCCACGGCGGCCGCCGCGCTCAGCGGGATCTGCGCCAGCGGGATCAGCAGGCCGAAGAAGAAGCCCAGCGCCATGCCCAGCGCGACGCCGCGCCGGCTCACGTGCCACAGCCGCGGCTGCTGCAGGGCGGGCCCCAGCCAGCGCAGCCAGCGGTTGGCGCGGATGGTTTCGGCGCTGGGCATCCAGTCACGCAGTCTCTTCATCGGCGGCCTCCTGCAGTGGTGTCGACGCGCGCCGTCATGCGGCCTTGCGCCGTGCGCCCGCAGGGGAACGCCTGGCCTGCGCCGCCGGCTGGAACAGCTCGCCGCGCGCGGCGCGGGTGATGGCCACCACGCAGGGATGGGTGATGCGGCGCTGCACCGAGATGGCGTAGAACTGCTCCTCGACCTCCTCGATCGTGCCCACGTGCTCCACCTGCAGGCGCGAGGCGATCTCCGGTGCCAGCACCTGCGGCGCGAGCAGGTAGCCCACGCCCTGGCGGCCGAACTCCTGCGCCAGTGCGCTGTCGTCGAACTCGGCGACGATGCGCGGATGCAGGCCCTGCGACTTGAACCAGACGCGCAGGCGCTGCCCCACCGCCGAATCCTCGCCCGGCATCAGCACCGGGCCGCCGTCGAGGCACTCCGGGAATGGCTTGCGCGTGCGGCGCTTGAGGGCCGGCGCCGCGAAGACGCCGATCCGGGAGCTCCCCAGCCGATGGCTGAAGGCCTTGACGTTCACGCTGGGCGGCAGGGGCGCGTCGGCGATCACCAGGTCCAGCGTGTGCACGGCCAGTTCCGACAGCAGCCGCTCCAGGCGCCATTCGCGGCAGACGATGCGCAGCGGTTCCTTGACCGACAGGGCCGGCTCCACCAGGTGGTAGGCAATCGACTTGGGCACGGCGTCGGCCACGCCGACCCGGAACTCCACCGTGCGGCCCTGGCGCGCCTTCTCCCGCACCGCGGCCTCCAGCTCCGAGCCGAGCGAGAAGATCTCCTGCGCATAGTCCAGGGCGAGCTGCCCGGTGTCGGTCAGCACCAGGCGCCGCCCGACCTTCTCGAACAGCGGGCCTCCCAGCCGGTCGGCCAGCAACTGGATCTGGCCGCTGATGGTCTGCGGCGTCAGGTGCAGCTGGCGGCCGGCGGCCGCCACGCTGCCCGTCTCGGCCACCTGCATGAAATAGTGGAGGTGCTTGTAGTTCATTCCGGGACATCAGATTTTTTCGAGCGAACGCGCGCGACTCATCGAGTTTACGCGCGGTCCCGGCCAGCCTGGAGTACCCACAGGAACCACGGCACAGGGAGGCAGGCCATGCAGATCCGATTCCTCGGCACCGCGGCGCCGGGACAGCACTCCGAAGACAACCGGGCTGCCCATGCGCGCCGCCGGCTGCAGGCCTGCCTGCGGCAACGCAGCGCCTGCGTGGCGCACGTCTCGGTGAAGATCGGCGACGCGTCCGGTCGCCGGGCGCCGCACGACGCGTATTGCCTCATGCGCGTGCAGCTGCACGGCGCCCCCGAGGCGACCGTGGTGGACATCGGCGCGGACGCCTACGAAGCGATCGACCGCGCCGCCGACCGCATCGGCCGGCTGGCCGAGGCGCAGTGGCGCAGTGGCGCATCGCCGGCGCAGGGCAGCGGCCGCGCTCGCGCGCTGCGGCGGCGCCCTGAACATCCCGCGGCCGCCGCGCCGCCGCGCCCCCGTGCGGCCCCTACTTGCCGGCAATCGTGTAGCTGCCGTCCGCTGCCCACTGGATCCTGGCGTCCAGGAACACCGTCCTGAGCTGCGGCCGCGCGGCCTTCACGGTGTCGTGGGCCTCGCCGCTGCGACCGCCGGCGCCGCAGAAGAAGACGATCGTCCTGTCCGTCGGCAACTGGTCGATGTGCTTGTCCAGCGTGTCGATCGGCAGGTTGATCGCGCCCTTGAAGGTGCCCGACGCGAATTCCTTCTCGCTGCGCACGTCGACGAGGAAGATGCTGCCCGGCGCCTGGCGCAGGACCTGCTCGAAGGAGGCGACGGTGATCGTCCCGGCCTCCTTGCCGGCCTCGAGTTTCGGCTCCGCCGCCGCGGCAGTGCCGCTGCCAAAGGCCGCCTCCCAGCCGGGCCAGCCTTCGGGCACCACCTTGACATTGGTGTAGCCGAGCCGGATCGCCTTTTCGGCCGAGTCGTTGCTCAAGCTGCACGCGAGGCCGTCGCAGTAGAAGTACAGCGGGGCGGCCTTGTCGGCCGGCAGCCGCTCGGCGGCGAGCTTGTCGAACTGCGAGTCCGGCAGGCTGATCGCGCCCGGGATGTGGCCCTTGTCGTACTTGCGCTCCTTCGGCCGCGCGTCCACCAGCGTCAGCGGCGTCCTGGCGTCCAGCAGTTGCTTGAGGTGCGCGACGCTCACCGCGTGCAGGTTGCCTGCCTTGATCCAGTCGGGAAAGCCCGCCGTGTAGACCCGCACGTTCGTGTAGCCCAGTTTCTCCGCCCTGTAGGCCGAGTTGTGGCTGAGGGTGCACTCGGGGCCGTCGCAGTAGAAGATCACGAGCTGCCCCTTGTCCTTGGGCAGCAGCGTGGGCGCGAGCTTGTCGAACTGCGAGTCGGGGATGTTGATCGCGGTGGGGATGTGGCCGATGTCGTACTTGCGTGCGGTCGGCCGCGCATCGACGATGGTCACGCCCTGCGGCCTGGGCAGCACGGCGTATTGCTTGACGAACTGCAGGTCGACCTGCCTGGAGTAGTAGGCCGGGTGGGCTGGCGCCGCCGCCGCGACGGCGCCCGTCGGCGCGTCCGCGCTGCCGGCGGCCAGCGCGGGTGCGCACAGAAGCAGGCTCACGCACACGGCGATGGTGCTCCGGGTCGGGTTCCTCATGACGATCCTCCTCGTTGCTGCACGATATATTCGCAAACACTTATGCATGCGGCGTGCCACGGGTCCGGCAGGAGCAAAAGGTCGTTCGAAAACAAGGCACTCGGGCCGGCAGGGGCCTGCGGCGTGGTGGGCGTGCAGCGGCCGAAGTACATTTTTCCCATGCGGTGCGAGGCGGGCCGGGGGCGTTCCAGGGCCCGCGATCCCAGCGGGGCCGGCACCGCCGGCGTGGCGCGGAGGGTGCACAATTTTCTTGTGCAGTTCCATGCGGCGCCTTGCCCGCGCTAAGGGTTAAACCCCGAGCCCCGGGTTTCCACTCTTCCCTAGAATGGTGCAACGCAACAGCGCGGGCTCCAGACCCGCCCAGAGGAAGAGGAGCCCCGTTGTGACAAGCAAGAAGGCCAGCGGCGCCAAGCCGGCGCAGCGCATCATCAAGAAGTACCCGAACCGGCGGCTCTACGACACCGACACTTCCACCTACATCACGCTGGCCGAAGTCAAGCAGCTCGTGATGCAGGCGCAGCCCTTCGTCGTGCGCGACGCCAAGACCAACGAAGACCTCACGCGCAGCATCCTGCTGCAGATCATCCTGGAGGAAGAGGCGGGCGGCGCGCCGATGTTCAGCGAAGCGGCGCTGGCCAACCTCATCCGGTTCTACGGCCATGCGGCGCAGGGCTTCATGGGCAGCTACCTCGAGAAGAACGTGCAGGCCTTCACCGACCTGCAGGCGCAGCTCGCGGAGCAGACGAAGAATTTCACGCCCGAGATGTGGACGCAGTTCATGAGCATGCAGAACCCGCTGGGCCTGATGGGGAACTACGCCGAACAGTCGAAGACGATGTTCGAGACGATGCAGGAGCAGATGCAGAAAAGCACCGAGCAGATGCTCGCTTCATTCGGCATCAAGAAATAGGTCTTTGCGTTCAAGGGACAATACGGGGATGAGCGACATCGCCACCCCCGGCGCCCCCCTTTCCGATTCCGCTGCCTCTGCCTCTGCCTCTGCCGTGCCCAAGGTGGGCTTCGTCAGCCTCGGCTGCCCGAAGGCCCTGACCGATTCCGAACTGATCCTCACGCAGCTGAGCGCCGAGGGCTACGCCACGTCCAAGACCTTCGAGGGCGCGGACCTGGTGATCGTCAACACCTGCGGCTTCATCGACGACGCGGTCAAGGAGAGCCTCGACACGATCGGCGAGGCCCTGGCGGCCAACGGCAAGGTGATCGTCACCGGCTGCCTGGGCGCGCGCAAGGGCGAGGCCGGCGGCAACATGGTGTCGCAGGTCCATCCCTCGGTGCTGGCCGTCACGGGCCCGCATGCCACGCAGGAAGTGATGGACGCGGTGCACGCGCACCTGCCCAGGCCGCACGACCCCTTCATCGACCTCGTGCCGCCCGCGGGCATCAAGCTCACTCCGAAGCACTACGCCTATCTCAAGATCAGCGAGGGCTGCAACCACCGCTGCACCTTCTGCATCATTCCCTCGCTGCGCGGGGACCTGGTGAGCCGGCCGATCGGCGACGTGCTCAAGGAAGCGAAGGCGCTGTTCGAAGGCGGCGTGAAGGAACTGCTGGTGGTGAGCCAGGACACTTCGGCCTACGGCGTGGACGTCAAGTACCGCACCGGCTTCTTCGACGGCCGCCCGGTGCGCACGCGCATGCTGGAACTGGTGCAGGCGCTCGGCGAGCTGGCGGAGCCCCATGGCGCGTGGGTGCGCTTGCACTATGTCTATCCGTACCCACATGTGGACGAGGTCATCCCGCTGATGGCACAGGGCAGGGTGCTGCCCTACCTCGACGTGCCGTTCCAGCACAGCCACCCGGACGTGCTGCGCCGGATGAAGCGGCCGGCCAGCGGCGAGAAGAACCTCGAGCGCATCGCGCGCTGGCGCGAGATGTGCCCCGAGCTCGTGATCCGCAGCACGTTCATCGCGGGCTTCCCCGGCGAGACCGAGGAGGAATTCCAGCACCTGCTGGACTTCCTGCGCGAGGCGCAGATCGATCGCGCGGGCTGCTTTGCCTACAGCGCCGTGGAGGGCGCCGCGGCGAACGACATTCCCGGCATGCTGCCGCAGGAAGTGCGCGAGGAACGCCGCGCGCGTTTCATGGCGGTGGCGGAGCAAGTCTCGGCGGCGCGGCTGCAGCGCCGCGTGGGCGCGACCATGCAGGTGCTGGTCGATTCCGCGCCGGCACTGGGCCGCAAGGGCGGCGTCGGCCGTTCGTACGCGGACGCGCCGGAGATCGACGGCACCGTGAAGCTACTGCCCCCGCAAAAGCTGAGCAAGCGGATGGCGGTGGGCGATTTCACGCAAGCGCGGATCGTGGCCACGGACGGCCATGACCTGGTGGCGCAACCGTTCTGATCGATACGCGGCATCCCCGCAGGCTGGTGGTGACCGAAGGGAACCCCGGCTTTGCGCGCTCGAATCGCTGGGGTTTCGCTTCGCTCCACCACCAGCCTACAAAAACAACATGGCCGGCGACGCCGGCCTTATCATGCTCAGTGGTTCGTGAGTTGGTGCGTCGAGGAAGCGATCCTTCGGGCCCAAACAAGAAAGCCGGCATCGCCGGCTTGGTTTGGTGCCCAGGAGAGGACTCGAAGCTCCACGGACACGTTCGAGGCCCCGGGGGGCAACAAAAAAGCCGGCATCGCCGGCTTGGTTTGGTGCCCAGGAGAGGACTCGAACCTCCACGGAGTTACCCGCTAGTACCTGAAACTAGTGCGTCTACCAATTCCGCCACCTGGGCATTTCAGGAAAAACAAGATTGTATATCAAAAACGTAGAGCGAAACAACGGCACCGGCCTCCTCGATGAGATCGAGGGCGTGATCCAGGGACACCGCGACGGACACGGTTACGTGGTCCGCGACGACGGCGAGGCCGACATCTATCTCCCTCCCAACGAGATGCGCGCGGTGCTGCACCGCGACCGCGTGCGGGCGCGCATCGTGCGCCACGACCGCAAGGGCCGGCCCGAAGGCCGCGTGGTGGAGATCGTCGAACGGCCGCCGCATCCCATCATCGGCCGGCTGCTGCACGAAAGCGGCGTCTGGCTGGTGGCCCCCGAAGACAAGCGCTACGGCCAGGACGTGCTGATTCCCAAGGGCGCGACGGGCACGGCCAAGCCGGGCCAGGTCGTGGTGGTGGAGCTCACCGAGCCGCCGAGCCTGTACGGCCAGCCCGTGGGGCGCGTGAAGGAAGTGCTGGGCGAGATCGACGACCCCGGCATGGAAATCGAGATCGCCGTGCGCAAGTACGGCGTGCCGCACGAGTTCTCCGAAGGCTGCATCGCGCAGGCGCGCTCGCTGCCGGACAAGGTGCGGCCCGCGGACCGCAAGAAGCGCGTGGACCTGACGGACGTTCCGCTGGTCACCATCGACGGCGAGGACGCGCGCGACTTCGACGATGCCGTCTACTGCGAGCCTGCCAAGGTGGGGCGCGCCAAGGGCTGGCGCCTGCTGGTGGCGATCGCGGACGTGAGCCACTACGTGGAGACCGGCAGCGCGATCGACATCGATGCCTACGACCGCGCCACCAGCGTCTACTTCCCGCGCCGGGTCATCCCGATGCTGCCGGAGAAGCTGTCGAACGGCCTGTGCTCCCTGAACCCGGAAGTCGATCGCCTGTGCATGGTTTGCGACATGCTCGTCACGGCCGGCGGCGACATCCACGCCTACCAGTTCTATCCCGCCGTGATGTACAGCCACGCGCGCATGACCTATACCGAGGTCGCGGCGATCCTGGCCAATACGCGCGGGCCGGAGGCGATCAAGCGCAAGAATCTGGTTCCCCACTTCCTCAACCTCCACGACGTGTTCCGCGCGCTGCTGAAGGCGCGCAACGTGCGCGGCGCGGTCGACTTCGAGACCACCGAGACGCAGATCGTCTGCGACGAGAACGGCCGCATCGAGCAGATCGTGCCGCGCACGCGCAACGACGCCCACAAGTTGATCGAGGAGGCCATGCTGGCCGCCAACGTCTGCGCGGCCGATTTCATCCAGCAGGGCGAGCATCCCGGCGTGTACCGCGTGCACGAAGGCCCGACGCCGGAGAAGCGCGAGCTGCTGCGCAACTACCTCAAGGCCCTGGGCGTGGGCATGACCATCGGCGAGGACCCGAAGCCCGGCGACTTCCAGAAGATCGCCGAAGCCACCAAGGACCGGCCCGATTCGCAGCAGATCCACACGATGCTGCTGCGCTCGATGCAGCAGGCGATCTACACGCCGATCAACAGCGGCCACTTCGGCCTGGCCTACGACGCCTACACCCACTTCACCAGCCCGATCCGGCGCTATCCGGACCTGCTGGTGCACCGCGTGATCAAGGCCATCCTGGCCGGCGAGCGCTACCAGCTGCCCGTGCTGCCCACGCCGGGCGAGGCGCACGAGAAGCTGGCGCGGCGCCTGGCCGGCCAGGGCAAGACGCTGCACAAGGCGAAGAAGCCGCCGGCCCCTTCGCGCGAGGTGCAGGCCTGGGAAGCCGCCGGCCTGCATTGCAGCGCCAACGAACGGCGCGCCGACGAGGCCAGCCGCGACGTCGAGGCGTGGCTGAAGTGCAAGTTCATGCGCGACCACCTTGGCGAGGAGTACTCGGGCACCGTCACCGCGGCCACCAGCTTCGGCATCTTCGTCACGCTCGACGCCCTGTACGTGGAAGGCCTGGTGCACATCACCGAGCTGGGCGGCGAGTACTTCAAGTTCGACGAAGCCCGCCAGGAACTGCGCGGCGAGCGCACGGGCATCCGCTATGCGATCGGCACGCGCCTGCGCGTGCAGGTGAGCCGCGTCGACCTGGACGGCCGCAAGATCGACTTCCGCCTGGTGCGCGAGGACGAGGACTTCATGGCCCGCGCCATGAAGGACAAGGGCGTGGCCCCCCGCGGCGAGGGCGTCCCGGTGAAGGCGTCCACCAAGCGCGCCGCCAAGAAGGCGGCCGCGGGCAAGAAGGCGAAGTCGCCGCTCGACACGGTAAAGTCCGTGGCCAAGAAGGCGGCGGCGAAGGCCCGCACCGTGCGCAAGAGCCGCCGCTAGCGCGCAACTCACAAGGGGACACCCATGGCAAGCACTCAAGCCGCGGCGGCACGCGTCGCGATCGTCACCGGCGGGGGCACCGGCATCGGCCGCGCGGCCGCGCAAGCGCTGCTGGGCGACGGCTGGAAGGTCGCCGTCGCGGGCCGCCGGCTCGAGAAGCTCAACGAAGTGGCGGCGCAGGCGCCGGAGCGCGCGCTGGCGGTGCCGACCGACGTGACGGACGCAGCTTCCGTCGAGGCGCTGTTCCAGGAGACGGTCAAGGCCTTCGGCCGCGTCGACCTGCTGTTCAACAACGCGGGCATGGGCCTGTCCGCCGCGCCGCTGGAGGACATGGCCGTCGCCGACTGGAAGCGCGTCGTCGACACCAACCTGAACGGGATGTTCTACGGCATCCAGCAGGCCTTCCGCGTGATGAAGGCGCAGAACCCGATGGGTGGGCGCATCATCAACAACGGTTCGATCTCGGCGCATGCGCCGCGGCCGCATTCGATCGCGTACACCGCGACCAAGCATGCGGTCACGGGCCTGACCAAGGCCGCGTCGCTCGACGGCCGCCGCTACAACATCGCCGTGGGGCAGATCGACATCGGCAACGCGATGACGGACCTGGCCGCGCGCATGGCCAAGGGCGTGCCGCAGGCCAATGGCGAGATCGCGGTGGAGCCGCTGATGGACGTGAAGATCGTGGGCGACTCGATCCTGTACATGGCGAACTTGCCGCTGGAAGCGAACGTGCTGTTCCACACGGTGATGGCGACGAAGATGCCGTTCGTGGGGCGGGGCTGAGCCTGGCGGCGGTGCGGCTTGCGTAGGCTGCGGTGCGGTTTTCGTAGGCTGGCGGTGACGCAGGAACCCCAGCGTTCAGCGAGCGCAGCGTAGCTGGGGTTCCTTCGTCACCACCAGCCTACCGGACCACAACGCCCGAGACAGCCAACGCGCCCGCGGTGAGCGCGCGATCCGCTGGCCAGCGATCCGCGGCCAGCCCGTGCAGGTACACCGCGCCGCTCGCCGCCTCGAACGCCTCCTCGCTCGCCATCCGCGCCGCGATCCAGCCCGCGAGCACATCGCCGGTCCCCGCGATCGCCAGCCGCGCATTCCCCGTCGGGTTGATCCGCACCGCACCCTGCGGCGACGCGATCACGGTGCCCGACCCCTTGAGCACCACCACGCTCGCAAAGCGCCGCGCGAGTTCGCGCGCCGATGCGATGCGGTCCGCCTGTACCGCCTTCGTGTTCCGCCCGAGCAGCCGCGCCGCCTCCAGCGGATGCGGCGTGAGCACGGTTGCCGCGCCGCGCGCGCCACGGGCGGCGAGCAGGGCCTGCAGCTGCGGGTCCGCCGCGATCGCGTTGAGCGCATCGGCATCCAGCACCAGGGCGCGCGCGCCGATCGCGCGGGGCAGGGCGGTCCGTACCGCCTCCCCGCCGCCGCAGCCGCAGGCGACGCTCATCGCGTCGAGAGGCAGCGTCTCCCACGGGCGCACCATCAGGTCCGGCTGCTGCGGATCGAGCGCGCCGGCGTCCGGATCCAGGAAGCCGACGAACACGCGCCCGGCACCGTGATGCAGGGCGGCGCGCGCCGCCAGCAGCGCCGCGCCGGCCATGCCGGGGGCGCCGCCGATCACCGCGACGTCGCCGTAGCTGCCCTTGTGGCTCGCGTGTGCCCGGGCGACGCGGGCAGGAGATGGTGACAGGGTGGCCGCCGCGGGCTCGCCGCCGGCATCCACCTGCAGGTCGTCGAACCAGACGGTGCCCGCGGCGTCGCGCCCCTGCAGCGTGAACAGGCCCGGCTTGAGGGCCAGCAGGCTGAGCGTGTGCGTCGCGCGCACGCATGCGCTCGCCGCGCCCGTCTCGGCATTCAGCCCCGAAGGCAGGTCGATCGCGAGCACGGGCGCGCTGCCGGCGTTCAGCCTCCCGAGGTCCGCGAGCAGCGCCCCTTCGGGCGCGCGCGCGCTGCCGATCCCGAGCAGGCCGTCGAGGGCCAGGTCCCATGCAGCGGGCGCCTCGGCTGCGAAGGTCACGCCCGCCTCGCGCGCCCGCCGCAGCGAAGCGCGAGCATCCTCCGGCGCGCGCGATTCCTCGCCGCGCCAGGTCACGACCGGCTCCTTGCCCCAGCGTTTGAGGTGCATCGCGGCCTCGAACCCGTCGCCGCCATTGTTGCCCGGCCCGCACGCAACCCAGATGGTGCGCGCATGCGGCGCAATGGCCAGCGCCAGCCGCGCGACGGCAAGGCCGGCGCGCTGCATCAGCGTGTGGGGAGGCAGTGCGCCCGCGGCGGCCCGTTCGAGCCGCCGCGTGGCGGCCACGTCATGGAGAGCCCAGGGGCGGTCGGGGGTGACGCGCTGCATGCGTCCATTCTGCCCTTCATGCCGAGAAAAACCAGATACCGGACGCAGAGGACGCAAAGGGTACGCAGAGGTCGCAAAAGAAAGACCAATCCAAATTATTGGATGTCCTTTTGCGTTCTCTGCGTACCCTTTGCGTCCTCCGCGTCCGGCTGTCCGCCTTCTACCAAGCCTCAGCCCCCCAGCCGCTCCACCCCCAGCCCCTCCAGATCCACCTCCGGCGCCCGCGACGACATCAGGTCCGCCACCGCCCGCGCGCTGCCGCAGGCCAGCGCCCAGCCGCTCGAGCCGTGGCCGATGTTGATCCACACGCCTGGCACATGCGTCGCCCCCAGCACCGGCGGGCCATCGGGCAGCATCGGGCGCGCGCCCTTCCACTCCTGCACCGCGGCGCCGGTGTTGGCCAGCTGCGCCGCGCCGGGAAACCAGTCCTGCAGCACCTTGTACAGCGTGCGGATCGCTGCCGGCCGCTTGCGGTTGGGGTCGCCGCCGATCTCCGCGCTGCCGGCCACCCGCACGCGGTTGCCCAGGCGCGAGATCGCGACCTTGTAGCGGTCGTCCATCACGCCGCTGCGAGGCGCGTTCAGGGGTTCGCGGATCGGCGCGCTGATCGAATAGCCGTGCACCGCCGCCAGCGGCACGCGCAGGCCCACGGGCCGCAGCAGGGTGGCCGACGCCAGTCCGCTGCAGATCACGACCGCGTCGAAGCGCGCGCTGGTGGTCGGCGCCGCGTCCCCCTCGCGCGTGATGCGCAGCGTGGTCGGCTGCGCCGCATCGAGCGGCGCGATCGCGCAATGGAATTCGAACTTCGCGCCCAGCGCCTGCGCCTGGTTCTTCAGCAGCAGCGCGAACTGGCGGCAGTTGCCCACCTCGTCGTCGGGCAGGTGCACCGCGCCGAGGAATTCGGTGTCGGGATTGAGGGCCGGCTCCAGCTCGCGCGCCCGCGCGGCGTCGATCTCCTGGAACTTGGTGCCGCTCTCGCGCAGCAGCTGCAGCCCCGGCTGCACCATCTTGCGGTCGCGCTCCGCACGCAGCAGCACCATGTAGCCGCGGCTGTGGTCGTATTCGAGCTGCAGGTCCTCCGTCACCCGGTGCAGGCGCTCGCGGCTGTAGAAGGCCAGCCGCTGCAGGCGCGCGCGGTTGGCCAGGTAACTCTCGAGGTTGCAGGCGCTGCGCCAGCGCATCATCCAGCCAAGTTCGTGCGCGGCCACCGGCCAGCACACGCGCACCGGTGCGTGGCGGCTGAACAGGTAGCGGGCCACCTTGGTCGGCATGCCGGGCCCCGCCCACGGGGTGACGTACCCGGGGGCGACCACGCCCGCATTGGCGAAGCTGGTTTCGAGCGCGGCGGCGCCGTGGCGCTCGAACACGGTGACGTCATGGCCGTCGGCGGCCAGTTCGTACGCTGTGGTCACGCCGATGATGCCGGCGCCCACGATGGCGATCTTCATTCAGTTCGTTTTAGTGGTTGTTGTCAGCAGATTCTCGATCTGGAGCGCGAGGTTCAGGATCGTGTCGTCGTGCAGGGCCCCGTGCCAGGCCATGAGGCCCACCGGGAGTTCGTCCGGTGCCTGGCAGGGCAGGGAGATGGCGCAGCCGTCCAGCATGTTCACCACGCTGGGGTTGCGCAGCAGCAGCGCATTCGTCCGGAAGAAGGCCTCGTCGCGCTCGCTGCCCGGCGCCACGTCGGCGACGGGCGGGGCGACGACGGGCACGGTGGGCGACAGCACGGCGTCGAAGCCGGCCAGCGCCTGTCCGACGTCGCGCACCCACGCATTGCGGGCGCGCTGCAGCTCGATGTATTCGTAGGCCTTCATCGCCGCGCCGCGCTCGATGCGCAGGCGCACCCGCGGGTCGTAGCGGCTGCCTTCCTGGGCGAGCAGCTGGCGGTGCCAGGCGTAGCTCTCCGCCGCCGCGAAGCCGCCGGTGGACTGGATCGAGCCCAGGTCCTGGATCTGCCACAGCCGGATCTCGTCGATGCGGGCGCCGGCGTCGCGCAGGCGCCTGAGCGTGCGCTCGAAGGCGCGCGCCACCGTGGCGTCCACGCCATCGAGCATCTGGGTGGTGGCCACGGCCAGCCGGTAGCCGGCCAGCGGCGTGTCCGTGCGCGCGACCTGGCGCGCGGCGATGACCTCGTGCGCCAGCACGGCGTCGCGCACGCTGCGCGTCATGGCGCATACCGTGTCGAGCGTGGAAGACAGCGGGTACGCGCCTTCCAGCGGCGTCAGGCGCGCGGTGTTCTTGAAGCCGACGATGCCGCACAGCGCCGCGGGAATGCGGATGGAGCCGCCGGTGTCCGAGCCCAGGCCGACGAACGCGGCGCCCGTGGCCACCGAGACCGCGCCGCCGGAGGTCGAGCCGCCCGGGATGCGCGGCGTCTTCGCGTCGCACGGGTTCGGCGGCGTGCCGTAGTGCGGATTGACGCCCACCCCGGAGAAGGCGAACTCGCTCATGTTGGTGCGGCCCACCACCACCCCGCCGGCGGCGCGCAGCCGCGCCACGGCCGCCGCCTCCGTGCGGGCCGGCTCGGCGTGCACCAGGGCCAGCGAGCCGGCAGTGGTCACGTCGCCGGGGAAGTCGAACAGGTCCTTGATCGACACCGGCAGGCCCGCCAGGGGCGACTCGGGCCGGGCCCGCGCCGCCTCGGGCGCCGCTGCGTCGAACCGCGTCTTCAGGAACACGTGGGTGGCGGCGCCCGAATGGGCCGCGGCCTCCGCGCCGCGAAGCTCGTCGGGGGCGCTGGTATGGCCCTGGCGCAGGCGCTCGCGGGTGCTGTGGAGGTCGGGCAGGGGCATCTTGGGTGGGCGGGGCGTCGGAGCGGGGAAAGGGGGGCCTGTGCTAGAATCTCGCGGTTTTGCCGGGTGTCACGCGCAAGCGAGGTCGACTGGCAAAGCAAATCGCGAATCCCGCCTCTCGAGGTGTCGCATCCCAACAGGCTTGCGATTTCTGGCCGGATTCTAGACCCAACCTTCGGAGCTCCCATGACCGTATCCATGCGTGAAATGCTGGAAGCCGGTGTCCATTTCGGACACCAGACGCGCTTCTGGAACCCCAAGATGGCCCCGTACATCTTCGGCCATCGCAACAAGATCCACATCATCAACCTGGAAAAGACGCTGCCGCTGTTCCAGGAGGCGACCAAGTTCGCGCGCCAGCTCGCGTCCAACCGCGGCACCATCCTGATGGTGGGCACCAAGCGCCAGGCCCGCGAGCTGATGGGCACCGAGGCGCAGCGCGCCGGCATGCCCTTCGTGAACCAGCGCTGGCTGGGCGGCATGCTGACCAACTTCAAGACCGTCAAGACGTCGATCAAGCGCCTGAAGGACATGAAGGCCCAGCAGGAAGCCGGCCTCGACGCCATGTCCAAGAAGGAGCAGCTGATGTTCGCGCGCGAATTGGCCAAGCTCGAAAAGGACATCGGCGGCATCCAGGACATGAACACCCTGCCGGACGCCCTGTTCATCGTGGACGTCGGCTTCCACAAGATCGCCGTGGCCGAAGCGCAGAAGCTGGGCATCCCGATCATCGGCGTGGTGGACTCCAACCACTCGCCCGAGGGCATCGACTACGTGATCCCCGGCAACGATGACTCCTCCAAGGCCGTCACGCTGTACGTGCGCGGCATGGCCGACGCCATCCTCGAAGGCAAGAACAGCGCCGTGACCGACGTCCAGCGCGCCGTCTCCGAAGGCAGCGACGAGTTCGTGGAAGTCAAGGAAGGCGCCTCCGCCTGAGCCACCCGGCAGGCCGCGACAAAGGGGGCTCTCGAGCCCCCTTTGCGCTAAGCAACAACTGATCAGAGATACGAGGACAAAATGGCTGCAATCACCGCAAGCATGGTCGGCGAACTCCGCGCGAAGACCGACGCGCCCATGATGGAGTGCAAGAAGGCCCTGACCGAAGCCAACGGCGACATGGACAAGGCGGAAGAGATCCTGCGCGTCAAGCTGGGCAACAAGGCCGCCAAGGCGGGCTCGCGCATCACCGCCGAAGGCGTGGTGGCGGCCTCCATCCAGGGCACCACGGGCGGCATGATCGAAGTCAACTGCGAAACCGACTTCGTCACCAAGAACGACAGCTTCCTGGCGCTGGCCAGGGCCGCCGCCGAGCTGGTCGCCAAGAACGGCCCCGCCGACATCGCCGCCCTGGGCGCGCTGCCGTACAGCCAGGACGGCTTCGGCCCCACCCTGGAAGACGTGCGCAAGGGCCTCATCGGCAAGATCGGCGAGAACATGAGCTTCCGCCGCTTCAAGCGCTTTGCCGGCGACAACAAGCTGGTGAGCTACCTGCACGGCACGCGCATCGGCGTGGTCGTCGAATACCAGGGCGACGACGTCGCCGCCAAGGACGTCGCCATGCACGTCGCCGCGATGAAGCCGGTGGCGCTGTCCAGCGCCGACGTGCCGGCCGACCTGATCGAGAAGGAACGCGCGGTTGCCACGGGCAAGGCGGAGGAAGACCGCAAGGCGGCCGAGGCGGCCGGCAAGCCGGCGCAATCGGCCGAAATCGTTGCAAAGCGTATCGAAGGCGGCGTGCAGAAGTACCTCAAGGAGGTCTCGCTGCTGAACCAGGCGTTCGTGAAGAACGACAAGCAGACCGTGGAGCAGATGCTCAAGGCCGCCAACACCACGATCAAGGGCTTCACGCTGTACGTGGTGGGCGAGGGCATCGAGAAGAAGACCGACGACTTCGCCGCCGAAGTGGCCGCCCAGGTGGCCGCCGCCAAGCAGTCCGCGTAAAGCGCTGGCAAACGGCGCGGCCGCCCCGGGCACGGTGCGGCCGCGTTGATGACAAAATGACGGGCGCCCCCATTTGCCACTGAACACGGAGAACGACTGCATGCCCAGCCCCGCCCACAAGCGCATCCTGCTCAAGCTGTCGGGCGAGGCCCTGATGGGGGATGACGCCTTCGGCATCAACCGCGCGACGATCGTGCGGATGGTCGAGGAGGTCGCCGAGGTCGTGCGCATGGGCGTGGAAGTCGCCGTGGTCATCGGCGGCGGCAACATCTTCCGCGGCGTGGCCGGCGGCTCGGTGGGCATGGACCGCGCCACCGCCGACTACATGGGCATGCTGGCCACCGTGATGAACGCGCTGGCCCTGTCGGACGCGATGCAGAAGCAGGGCCTGGTGCCCCGCGTGATGTCCGCCATCGCCATCGAGCAGGTGGTCGAGCCCTACGTGCGCCCGAAGGCGCTGCAGTACCTGGAAGAAGGCAAGGTCGTGATCTTCGCGGCCGGCACCGGCAACCCCTTCTTCACCACCGACACGGCCGCGGCCCTGCGCGGCGCCGAGATCGGTGCCGAGGTGGTGCTCAAGGCCACCAAGGTCGACGGCGTCTACACCTCCGACCCGAACAAGGATCCTTCCGCCGAGCGTTATTCGCGCATCAGCTTCGACGAGGCCATGTCGCGCAACCTCGGCATCATGGACGCCACGGCCTTCGCGCTGTGCCGCGACCAGAAGCTGCCGATCAAGGTGTTCTCCATCTTCAAGCACGGGGCGCTCAGGCGCGTCGTGCTCGGCGAAGACGAGGGCACCCTCGTGTACGCCTGAGAGAGAGGAAAGCCATGACAACGATCGCTGAAATCAAGCAGACGATGCAGCACAAGATGGACCAGACCATCGCCAACTTCAAGACCACGCTCACGCACATCCGCACCGGCCGCGCCAACCCCGGCCTGCTGGACACCGTGCACGTGGACTACTACGGCACGTCGGTCCCGATCAGCCAGGTGGCCAACGTGTCGCTGCTGGATGCGCGCACCATCAGCGTGCAGCCGTGGGAAAAGGGCATGGGCGCCAAGATCGAGAAGGCCATCCGCGAGAGCGACCTGGGGCTGAACCCGGCCTCCATGGGCGACCTGCTGCGCGTGCCGATGCCGCCGATGTCCGAGGAGCGCCGCAAGGAGATGACCAAGCTGGTGCGCCACGAGGGCGAGAACGCCAAGATCGCCGTGCGCAACCTGCGCCGCGACGCCAACGAGCACGTCAAGAAGCTGGTCAAGGACAAGATCGCCACCGAGGACGAGTTGAAGCGCACCGAGGCCGACGTGCAGAAGGTCACCGACAAGCACATCGCGGAGATCGACCAGCTGGTGGCCAACAAGGAAAAGGAAATCATGGAGGTCTGACGCATCCGCGTCGACTTCCATCGCCTGCATGACCGCGCCGCGCGTGATTCCGCACCATATCGCCATCGTGATGGATGGCAACGGCCGCTGGGCCACCAGGCGCTTTCTGCCGCGCGTGGCGGGCCACAAGAAGGGCGTCGACGCGCTGCGCGCCTGCGTGCGCCGCTGCGGCGACCTCGGCGTGGGCGTGCTGACGGTGTTCGCCTTCTCCTCCGAGAACTGGAACCGCCCGGCCGAGGAGGTCTCCGGCCTGATGGAGCTGCTGGCCATGGCGCTCGCGCGCGAGGTGCCGCAGCTGCAGTCCGAAGGGGTGCGCATCCATTTCGTGGGCGACCGCACGCGCCTGTCGGAGAAGGTGCGCAGCGGCCTGGCGCAGGCCGAGGCGCAGACGGCGGCGAACACGCGTCTGGTCTTCAACATCTGCTTCAACTACGGCGGCCGCTGGGACATCGCCCAGGCTGCCGCCAAGCTCGCGGCGCAGGGCGCGCAGATCACCGAGGAAAGCCTCAACGGCGCCATGGCGCTGGCACACGTGCCCGATCCCGACCTCGTGATCCGCACCGGCGGCGAGATGCGCATCAGCAACTTCCTGCTCTGGCAGGCCGCCTACAGCGAGCTGTACTTCACCGACAAGCTGTGGCCCGAGTTCGATGCCGCGGCCCTCGATGCCGCCATCGCGGACTACGGGCGGCGCGAGCGCCGCTTCGGCCGCACCTCCGAGCAGATCACCGCGCCGGCCAGCCGCAAGGCCGCCTGAAAGGCAAAGCCGCGATGCTCAAGCAGCGCGTGATCACGGCCATCGTCCTGCTGGCCATCCTGCTGCCGGCCCTGTTCTGGAAGACGCCGGAGCCCTTCCTCGCCATCACCCTGCTGCTGATCGCCGCGGGCGGCTGGGAGTGGGGGCGCCTGAACGGCCTGTCGCAGGTCGTGAACATCCTCCTGGGCGTGATCACCCTGGCGCTGTGCGCTGCTGCCTGGGCGCTCGGCTGGCCCGGGCGGCCGTCGGCGGCGCTGTGGTGCGTGGTGGGCGCGGCCTGGGTGCTGGCCGGGGCCGCATTGGTGCGCGGCGGCGTCGAGGGCTGGCCGAAGATCCCGCGCGCTCTGCGCGTGCCGGTCGGCGTGGCGGCCCTGGTGCTGGCCTGGGTCGCGATGGCGCAGGCCCGCGTGATCGGCGTGAACTTCCTGCTGTCGATCCTGGTGCTGGTGTGGGTGGCGGACATCTTCGCCTACTTCGCCGGCCGCGCCATCGGCGGCAAGTTCACCGAGCGCAGGCTCGCCCCCGTCATCAGCCCCAAGAAAAGCTGGGAAGGCGTGTGGGGCGGCATGGCCGGCGTGGTCGTGCTGGCCATCGCCTGGGTGCTGGCCGACCGCGCGGCGAACGCGCAGGTTGCCAGCCTCTATTCCGTGCTGGCCAACCTGGGCTGGCCCGTCGTGGTGCTGGCCGCGATCTTCCTGGCCGCCATGAGCGTCATCGGCGACCTCACCGAATCCCTCGTCAAGCGCAGCGCCGGCATCAAGGACTCGAGCCAGCTGCTGCCCGGCCACGGCGGCGTGCTCGATCGCGTCGATGCGCTGCTGCCCACGCTGCCCCTGGCCATGATGCTGGCGACCCTCGCCCAACGATGAAACAACGCCTTGCCGTCCTCGGCTCCACCGGATCGATCGGGGCCAACACGCTGGACGTGGTCGCCCGCCACCCGGACCGCTTCGAAGTCTTCGCGCTCAGCGCTTCCTCGCAGGTCGAGGCGATGCTCGCCCAGTGCCTGCAGTTCTGCCCCGCGTTTGCCGTGATGGCGCGCGAGGACGCCGGCCGCGCGCTCGCAGCGAAGATCGAATCCAGCGGCCTGCCCACGCGCGTGCTATGGGGCGCGGGCGCGCTCGACACCGTCGCGGCGCACGAGTCGGTCGATACCGTGATGGCGTCGATCGTCGGCGCCGCCGGCCTGTCGTCCTGCATCGCCGCGGCGCGCGCCGGCAAGAAGCTGCTGCTGGCCAACAAGGAGGCGCTGGTCGTCGGCGGCGAGCTGTTCCTGCAGGCCGTGCGGCAGGGCGGGGCCCGCCTGCTGCCCATCGACAGTGAGCATTCGGCCATCTTCCAGTCGCTGCCGGAAGACCCGTCCACGTGGCAGTCGCGCGTGGAGAAGATCATCCTCACCGCCTCGGGCGGGCCGTTCCGCACCCGCGCGCCCGCCAGCCTGCGCAGCGTGACGCCGGAGGAGGCCTGCGCCCATCCCAACTGGGTGATGGGCCGCAAGATCTCGGTCGATTCGGCGACCATGATGAACAAGGCGCTGGAGGTCATCGAGGCGCGCTGGCTGTTCGGCCTGGCGCCCGAGCGGCTGCAGGTGGTGATCCATCCGCAGAGCGTGATCCACTCGATGGTGCAGTACCGCGACACTTCGGTGGTGGCGCAACTGGGCACGCCCGACATGCGCGTGCCGATCGCCTACGGCCTGGCCTGGCCGGAGCGCGTGGAGTCCGGCGCGCAGGCGCTCGACTTCGCCGCGCTGGCCGACATGAGTTTCGAGTCGCTGGAAACGCGCGGCCACCGCGAGCGCTTCCCCGGCCTGCAGCTCGCCTGGGACAGCCTGGCCGCCGCGCCGGGCACCACGGCAGTGCTCAACGCCGCCAACGAGGTCGCCGTCGCCGCCTTCCTCGAGCGGCGCATCCGCTTCGACCAGATTCATTCGGTGAACCTTGCAACTTTGGCGGCTGTGCTGCCGTCCAAGCCACAATCGCTGCAGGACCTGCTGGAGCTGGATGCGCAGGCCCGCCGCGCGGCCGAGCAGGCCGCCGCCCGGCTGCCTGCCTGAGGGGATTTCTGATGCTCACCGTCGTCGCCTTCATCGTGGCCCTCGGCCTGCTGATCGCCGTGCACGAATACGGCCACTACCGCGTGGCCGTGGCCTGCGGCGTGAAGGTGCTGCGCTTCTCGGTCGGCTTCGGCAAGGCGCTCTTCACCTGGAAGGCGCGCAAGCCGCGCCCGGGGCAGGACACCGAGTTCGTGATCGGCGCCTTCCCCCTCGGCGGCTTCGTGAAGATGCTGGACGAGCGCGAAGGCCCGGTGGATCCCTCCGAGCGGCACCGCGCCTTCAACACCCAGCCGCTGCGCTCGCGCGTCGCCATCGTCGCCGCCGGCCCGCTCGCCAACCTGCTGCTCGCCGTCCTGCTCTATGCGATCGTGAACTGGACGGGCGTGCAGGAGCCGCAGCCCGTGCTGGGCAGCCCGGTCGCGGGTTCCATCGCCGCCGAAGCCGGCTTGCGCGGCGGCGAACGGGTGGACGGCGCGGCGCTGGAAGGCGACGAGATCGAGCCCGTGCGCTCCTTCGAGGAACTGCGCTGGCTGCTCACGCGCGCCGCGCTCGACGGCCGCGACCTGCGCATGACGCTCGCGCGCGAAGGCTCGGGCGGCCGGCGCGAAGTGCTGCTGCCGCTGTCCAACCTGAACACCCGCGATGCCGACGCGCAGCTGCTGCGCAAGGTCGGGATCGTCGCGCCGTGGAGTCCGCCGGTGCTGGGCGAGGTGATGGCCGGGGGCGCCGCCGAGCGTGCCGGCCTGCGCAAGGGCGACCTGGTGCTGCGCGTGGCGCAGCAGCCGGTGGGCGACGCGCAGCAGCTGCGCGACCTGATCCGCACCCAAGTGAAGGCCGGCCGCGGCCTGCCCTCCACGTGGGAGGTCGAGCGCCAGGGGCAGCGCCTGCAGCTGCAGGTCACGCCCGACGTCGTCACCGCCGAAGGCGTGCCGGCGCCGTTCGGCCGCATCGCCGCCTACGTGGGCGCGCCGCCCGCGATGGTGACGGTGCGCCTGGGGCCGGTCGACGGGCTGTGGAAGGGCGTGGAGAAGACCTGGGAGGTCTCGGCGCTCACGCTGCGCATGATGGGCCGCATGATCGTCGGCCAGGCGTCGGTCAAGAATCTTTCCGGACCGCTCACGATCGCCGACTACGCGGGCAAGTCCGCCAGCCTCGGGCTCACCCAGTACCTGCTGTTCCTGGCCCTGATCAGCGTGAGCCTGGGGGTGCTGAACCTGCTGCCGCTGCCCGTCTTGGACGGTGGGCACCTGATGTATTATCTTTGGGAGGCCGTCACGGGACGGAGCATCTCCGATGCGTGGATGGAGCGCCTGCAGCGCGGCGGCGTCGCGGTGCTGCTGGTGATGATGTCGATTGCGCTGTTCAACGACGTCGCGCGCTTCTTTGGATAGAACAACGTAGCTGTAGCCGCCGCTGGTCCCGCGCGGATTCGCCGGCGCCCTTTCCTGATTCAATGAAGAAACAACTCAAGCGCTTCCGCGTGCGTACCGTTACGGCCGTGTGCATGCTGGCCTTCGCGGCGAACACCTGGGCGGTGGACCCGTTCACGGTGCGCGACATCCGCGTCGAGGGCCTGCAGCGGGTCGAGCCCGGCACGGTGTTCGGCTCGCTGCCGTTCCGGGTGGGCGACCAGTACAACGACGACAAGGGCTCGGCCGCGATCCGGGCCCTGTTCGCGCTGGGCCTGTTCAAGGACGTGCGGCTGGAAGTCCAGGGCGACGTGCTGATCGTCGTGGTGGAGGAACGCCCCACGGTGGCCGACGTCGACTTCGTCGGCACGCGCGAATTCGACAAGGACACGCTGAAGAAGGCCCTGCGCGAGATCGGCCTGACCGAGGGCCGCCCGTACGACCAGGCGCTGGCCGATCGCGCCGAGCAGGAGCTCAAGCGCCAGTACATCAACCGCAGCCTGTACGGCGCCGAGGTGGTGACCACCGTCACGCCCATCGAGCGCAACCGCGTCAACCTCACCTTCACGGTGACCGAGGGCGAGCCGACCCGCATCAAGGAGATGCACATCATCGGCAACCGCAGCTTCAGCGAGAAGCAGCTGCTGGAGCTGATGGACCTCGACACGGGCGGCTGGCTGTCCTGGTACACCAAGTCCGACCGCTATTCGCGCGCCAAGCTGAACGCCGACCAGGAGGCGCTGAAGTCCTGGTACCTGCAGCGCGGTTTCCTGGAGTTCCGCATCGATTCGACCCAGGTCGCGATCTCGCCGAACAAGCAGGACATCGCGATCACCATCAACATCACGGAAGGCGAGCGCTACGTGGTGTCGGGCGTGAAGCTGGAAGGCGACTACCTCGGCAAGGAAGAGGAATTCAAGTCGCTGGTGAAGATCCGCCCGGGCCAGCCGTACAACGCCGACCAGGTGACCGAGACCACCAAGGCCTTCACCGAATACTTCGGCAACTTCGGCTACGCCTTCGCGCAGGTCGAGGCGCGACCGGAGATCGACCGCGCCAACAACCGCGTGTTCTTCACGCTGGTGGCGGAGCCCTCGCGCCGCGCCTACGTGCGCCGCATCAACATCGCCGGCAACAACCGCACGCGCGACGAAGTGATCCGCCGCGAGTTCCGCCAGTTCGAATCGAGCTGGTACGACGCCGAGAAGATCAAGCTCTCGCGCGACCGGGTGGACCGCCTGGGCTTCTTCAAGGACGTCAACATCGAGACCAGCGACGTTCCCGGAGCGCCCGACCAGGTCGACCTGAACATCGCCGTGGTGGAGCGTCCCACCGGCAGCCTGCAGCTGGGCGCGGGCTTCTCCAGCGCGGAAAAGCTGGCGCTGTCGTTCTCCATCAAGCAGGAGAACGCCTTCGGCACCGGCAACTACCTGAGCGCCGAAGTCAACACCAGCCGCTTCAACCGCACCATCGCGCTGACCTCGGTGAACCCGTACTTCACGCCCAACGGCGTGTCGCGCACCATCGACATCTACCACCGCACCTCGCGACCGTACGACGAGCAGGGCGGCAACTACCAGCTGGTCACCTCCGGCGCGGGGCTGCGCTTCGGCATCCCCTTCAGCGAGGTCGACACGGTGTTCTTCGGCGCCGGCTTCGAGCGCACGCAGATCCGCGCCGGCACCAACATCCCGGCCGCCTACCTCGATTACGCCGAGCGCTTCGGCTTCACCAGCAACGCCATCCCGCTGACGATCGGCTGGTCGCGCGACGACCGCGACAGCGCGCTGACGCCCACGCGCGGCCGCTTCCAGCGCTTCTCCGGCGACTGGGGCGTGGCCGGCGACGCGCGCTACCTGCGCGGCGACTACCAGTTCCAGCAGTACGTGCCGCTCAGCAAGCAGTACACCCTGGCCTTCAACGGCGAGCTCGGTTGGGGCAAGGGCCTCAACGGCCGGCCGTATCCGGTGTTCAAGAACTTCTATTCGGGCGGCCTCGGCTCGGTGCGCGGCTTCCAGCAGGGCACGCTGGGCCCGCGCGACGTGACGGGCGCCTCCATCGGCGGCGCGCGCAAGATCACGCTGAACGCGGAAGTCATCACGCCGTTCCCGGGTGCCGGCAACGACCGCACGCTGCGCCTGTTCGCGTTCACCGACATCGGCAACGTGTTCGGCGAGAACGAGAAAGTGAACGCGGCCGACCTGCGCGCCTCCGCCGGTTTCGGCCTCTCGTGGCTGTCGCCGATCGGGCCCCTGCGCATCGCCATAGCCCAACCGGTGCGCAAGCAGGCTGGCGATAGAATCCAGAGATTGCAATTCCAGATCGGAACTTCCTTCTGATGAAGTATCTTGTGCGTCACTGCGTGGTGTTCCTGCTGGCGGCCCTGGCGCTGGCCGGCCAGGCGCAGGCCGAGGATTTCCGCGTGGGCTTCGTGAACACCGACCGCATCTTCCGCGAGGCCAACTCCGCGAAGGCGGCGCAGGTCAAGCTGGAGCAGGAGTTCGCCAAGCGCGAGAAGGACCTCAACGACCTGGGCACCGCGCTCAAGACCGCCTCGGACAAGTTCGAGCGCGAAGCGCCCACGCTGTCGGAGCAGCAGCGCGGCCAGCGCCAGAAGGCCCTGATCGACCAGGACCGCGAATTCCAGCGCAAGCGCCGCGAATTCCAGGAAGACCTGAACGCGCGCAAGAACGAGGAACTGCAGCAGGTGCTCGATCGGGCCAACCGCGTGGTCAAGCAGGTCGCCGAGCAGGAGAAGTACGACCTGATCCTGCAGGAAGCCGTCTACATCAACCCCAAGCACGACATCACCGACAAGGTGATCAAGGCGCTGAACAACGCGCGCTAGCAGGCGCTCTCCCGGCGTGGCGCTGCAACTCGGCGAGATCATCGCGGCGCTCGGCGGCGAGCTCCATGGCGATGCCGCGCTGCGCATCGAGGGCCTCGCGCCGCTCGAGTCCGCGCAGCCCTCGCAGCTCGGCTTCCTGAGCAACCCCAAGTACCGGCAGCAGCTCGAGTCTTCGCGCGCGGGCTGCGTGATCGTGGCGCCGGCCCTGCGCGAGCAGGCGCTGGCGCGCGGCGCGTGCATCGTTGCCGACGACCCTTATCTCTATTTCGCGCGACTGACGCAGTTGTGGCGGCGCGCGCATGCGCGCGCCGAAGGCCCCGCGATCCACCCCAGCGCGGTGATCGCCGACGACGCGGTGGTCGAGGAGGGCGCGCGCATCGGTCCGCATTGCGTGGTCGAGCGCGGCGCGCGCATCGGCACCGGCACGGTGCTGAAGGCCCGGGTGTACGTGGGCGAGGATTGCGTGATCGGCGCGCGCTGCATCCTGCATGCGGGCGTGGTGATCGGCGCCGACGGCTTCGGCTTTGCGCCGCACCAGGGCGCCTGGGAGAAGATCGAGCAGCTCGGCGCCGTGCGCATCGGCGACGACGTGGAGATCGGCGCCAACACCTGCATCGACCGCGGCGCGCTGGCCGACACGGTGATCGAGGACGGCGTGAAGATGGACAACCTGATCCAGGTCGGCCACAACTGCCGCATAGGCGCGCACACGGCCATCGCCGGCTGCGTGGGCATCGCTGGCAGCGCCACCATCGGCAGGCACTGCATGCTCGGCGGCGCGGCCATGATCCTGGGCCACCTCACCATCGCGGACCGCGTGGTCATCTCGTCCGGCAGCTTCGTGGCCCGCTCGATCCACAAGCCGGGGCTGTACACGGGCATCTTCCCCATCGACGACAATGCGAACTGGGAAAAGAACGCGGCGACGCTCAAGCAGCTGCACACCCTGCGCGACCGCATCAAGGCGCTCGAGAAGGCGCTCCAGGAAGACAAGAAATGACGATGGACATCCACCAGATCCTCAAGAAGCTCCCGCACCGCTACCCGATCCTGCTGGTGGACCGCGTGCTGGCCGTCGATCCGGGCAAGTCGATCAGGGCGCTGAAGAACGTGACGATCAACGAGCCGTTCTTCGTCGGCCATTTCCCGCACCGGCCCGTGATGCCGGGCGTGCTGATGCTGGAAGCCATGGCGCAGACGGCGGGGCTGCTCGCGTTCGCCGGCGACACCGGCACCCGCGACCCCAATTCGGTCATCTACTTCGCCGGCATCGACGGTGCGCGCTTCAAGCGGCCGGTGGAGCCGGGCGACCAGCTGATCATGGACGTGGAGCTGATGCGCCACAAGGCCGGCATCTACAAGTTCAAGGGCACGGCGCGCGTGGGCGAGGAGATCGCCTGCGAGGCCGAGCTCATGTGCACGATGCGCACCGTCGCCTGAGCAGCGGAGAGGACGCCGGCCTTGGCGAACATCCACCCCACCGCGATCGTGGATCCGCGCTCGCAGCTGGACGCGAGCGTCGTCATCGGCCCGTACACCATCGTGGGGCCGCACGTGCAGATCGCCGGCGGCACCACCGTGGGGCCGCACGTCGTGATCGAGGGCCGCACCACGATCGGCCGCGACAACCGCATCTTCCAGTTCGGCTCGATCGGCGCGGCCAACCAGGACAAGAAGTACCAGGGCGAGCCGACCGAACTCGTCATCGGCGATCGCAACACGATCCGCGAGTTCGTGACGCTGCACGTGGGCACGGTGCAGGACAAGGCCGTCACGCGCATCGGCGACGACAACTGGATCATGGCGTACACGCACATCGCGCACGACTGCGTGGTGGGCAGCCACACCACGCTGGCCAACAACGCGACGCTCGCCGGACACGTGGAGCTGGGTGACTGGGTGACCATCGGCGGGCTCACCGGCATCCACCAGTTCGTCAAGGTCGGCGCGCATGCGATGGTGGGGTTCGCCAGTGCGGTGTCGCAGGACATCCCGCCCTTCATGCTGGTGGACGGCAACCCGCTGGCCGTGCGCGGCGTCAACGTGGTGGGCCTGCGCCGGCGCGACTTCAGCAACGAGCGCGTAGGCGCGATCAAGCAGATGCACAAGCTCCTGTACCGGGAAGGCCGCACGCTGGAGGCCGCGCGCGAGGCCATCGCGGCACTGGCGCAATCCGCGCCCGAGGCGGCCGCGGACGTGGCCCAGATGGGCGCATTCCTGGCTGCTGCCACGCGCGGCATCGCCCGCTAGATGGGCACCCCGCGCTTTGCCATGGTCGCCGGAGAGGCGTCCGGGGACCTGCTGGCCGGCCACGTGCTGGACGCCATGCGCGCGCGCTGGCCGCAGCTCTCCGCCGCGGGGATCGGCGGCGCGCAGATGCAGCAGCGCGGCTTCGAGCCCTGGTGGCCGGCCGAGAAGCTTTCCGTGAGCGGCTATGCCGAGGTGTTCAAGCACCTGCGCGAGATCATGGCCATCCGCAGCCAGCTGCGCGACCGGCTGCTGGCCGAGCGGCCCGACCTCTTCATCGGCGTCGACGCGCCGGACTTCAACCTCGCCCTCGAGGAGCAGCTGCGCGCCAAGGGCGTGAAGACGGTGCACTTCGTGTGCCCTTCGATCTGGGCCTGGCGCATGAAGCGCGTGGAGAAGCTGAAGAAGGCCTGCGACCATGTGCTGTGCATCTTCCCCTTCGAGCCCGAGCTGCTGGCCAGGCACGGCGTGCCGGCGACCTACGTGGGGCATCCGCTCGCGGGCGTGATCCCCATGGAGCCGGACCGGGTCGCCGCGCGTCGCGCGCTGGGACTGCCCCTGAACGGCAAGGTGGTCGCGCTGCTGCCCGGCAGCCGCGCCTCCGAGATCGAGACGCTGGCGAAGCGCTTCCTGCAGGCCGCGGCCCTGCTGGAAAAGCGCCATCCCGATTCCTGGTTCGTGATCCCGGCGGTGCCGGCACTGCAGGCGCGCATCAGCCAGATCGCGCGCGCGCGCAAGGGCCCGCGCCACCTGACCATCGTCACCGGCCAGTCGCACGGCGCGCTGGCGGCGTGTGACGTGGCGCTGGTCGCCAGCGGCACCGCGACGCTGGAGGCGGCGCTGTTCAAGCGGCCGATGGTGATCGCCTACCGAACGAGCTGGCTCACCTACGCGATGATGCGGCCGCGGCAGCTGCAGCCCTGGGTGGGGCTGCCGAACATCCTGTGCGCCGATTTCGTCGTGCCGGAGTTGCTGCAGTCCAACGCAAAACCCGACAAGCTCTGCGGGGCGCTCGCGGACTGGCTGGCGAGCCCTGACAGAATGCGTGCCGTGCAGGAGCGATTCCGCGACCTGCACGTGCAGCTCTCGCGCGATACCGCCACCCTCGCCACCGATGCCATCGAAAAAGTCCTCGCCGCCTGAGCCCGTGCGGCGCATCGTCACGACGACGATCCGCACGAAGTCGGCCCGGGTGGTGCAGAAGCCGCTGCTGTTCCCGGACCCGGTGGGCCTGATCGCGGGCGTGGACGAAGCAGGCCGCGGCCCCCTGGCGGGCCCGGTGGTGGCCGCCGCCGTGATCCTCGACGACAAGAAGCGCATCGTGGGCCTGAACGATTCCAAGGTTCTCACCGCCCTGCAGCGCGACCGGCTGTACGACAAGATCCGCGAGAAGGCCCTGTGCTGTTCGTGGGCCCTGGCGAGCGTGGAGGAGATCGACGAGCTGAACATCTTCCACGCGACCATGCTGGCGATGCGGCGCGCGGTGGAAGGCCTGCGCCTGAAGCCGGTGAAGGTGCTGGTGGACGGCAACCGGCTGCCGAAGCTCGACGTGCTGTCCGAGGCGATCGTCGACGGCGATGCCAAGGTCAAGTCCATCTCCGCCGCGTCGATCATCGCCAAGGTCACGCGCGACCGCATGCTGGTCGAACTGCACGAGCAGTTCCCGCAGTACGGCTTCGCGGCGCACAAGGGCTACAGCACGCCGGAGCACCTGGAGGCGCTGCGCGTGCACGGGCCGTGCGTGCATCACCGCCGCCACTTCGCGCCGGTGGCGGCGCAGTTCATGACGCAAGAGGGCGCGACGGTCTCCGTGCAGGTCCAGTGACCTCCACCGAGCCGCAATTCATTTCCTCGCGCGACAACGCGCTGCTGAAGGACCTGCGCCGGCTGGCCCAGGACAGCCATGCCTACCGCAAGCAGGGGCGGGTGTGGCTGGAAGGGGACCACCTGTGCCGGGCCGCGCTGCACCGGGGGCTCGCCCCCTCGCATGCCGTGTTCCAGGCCTCGTATTTCGATCGCGCCGGGCACCAGTGGGTGGATGCCGGCGGCAAGGCGGTGGTGGTCGACGACACCCTGTTCGCCTCGATCAGTGGCCTCGAGTCGCCGGCGCCCATGGGTTTCGTGCTGCCGCTGCCTGCTGCGGCGGCGCTGCAGGCCGATGCGCCTTCGGTGGTCCTCGACGGGCTGCAGGACGCCGGCAACGTCGGCACCATCCTGCGCAGCGCGGGCGCCTTCGGCTTCCGGCAGGTGCTGGCGATGAAGGGCACGGCGGCGCTGTGGAGCCCCAAGGTGCTGCGGGCCGGCATGGGGGCGCATTTCGGCCTGAACCTCGTCGAGGCGCTGGAGGCGGACGGCCTGGGCAAGCTGAAGGTGCCGCTGCTGGCGACGAGCTCGCACCAGGGCGACTACCTCCACCAGGCGCGGCTGCCGTGGCCGTGCGCCTGGGTGTTCGGGCATGAAGGGCAGGGCGTGAGCGCGGCGCTGGCGCAGCGGGCCACGCAGTTCGTGCGGATCGTGCAGCCGGGCGGGGAGGAGTCGTTGAACGTGGCCGCCGCCGCGGCGATCTGCCTGCATGCGAGCGCGGCAGGTATTTTTCCCGCCCCCTCCGGGGGAGGCCTCCGGGGTCCCCAAGCAAAGGCTTGAGCCTTTTCTTGGGGTGGGAGGTGAGGCTGGGGGCACTCCCTGCTCCCTCTCCCGCTCGCGGGAGAGGGCCGGGGTGAGGGCGTGCCTGATCAAGCCCCGCAGCGCCCCCCTCCCAACCTCCCCCCGGAGGGGGGAGGAGCCAAACCCAACCCCAGCCATCGAGGGAAAACCCCTCCTCAGGCTATAATCAGCGGCTTTCCCGAAACCCCACACGCCCGCAGCGCATCCAGCCTCTCCCCCGACCAAAGCAACATCGAGAAGAGTCCTCTCGATTCGCGTTCTGGGCGTGCCCGTAACCATCCGGAGAACCCAGTGCTTTCGTCGCTTCAGGGCGCTTTCCCGCCCGCCATCCTGGCGCTCGCAGACGGCACGGTCTTTCTCGGCAACTCGATCGGAGCCGCAGGTTCCACCACCGGCGAAGTCGTGTTCAACACGGCGCTCACCGGCTACCAGGAAATCCTGACCGATCCGAGCTACTGCCAGCAGATCGTCACGCTCACCTATCCGCACATCGGCAACTACGGCGTCAACGCCGAGGACGTCGAGGCTTGCAAGGTGCACGCCGCCGGCCTGATCATCCGCGACCTGCCGCTGATCGCCTCCAGCTTCCGCGCCGACATGACGCTGCAGCAATACCTGCAGCGCGAGAACACCCTCGGCATCGCCAACATCGACACGCGCAAGCTCACCCGCATCCTGCGCAGCAAGGGGGCGCAGAACGGCTGCATCCTCGCGCTCGGGAAGGGCGAGGAGATCACCCCCGCGCTGGTCGAGAAGGCCGTGGCCGAGGCCCGCAAGGTGCCTTCCATGGCCGGCCTCGACCTGGCGAAACAGGTGACCGTCGGCAAGCCCTACGACTGGGACCAGACCGAATGGCGGCTCGGCACCGGCTACGGCCACCTGGAGCAGCCGAAGTACCACGTGGTCGCCTTCGACTACGGCGTGAAGAAGAACATCCTGCGCATGCTGGCCGAGCGCGGCTGCCAGGTCACCGTGGTGCCGGCGAAGACGCCTGCCGCCGAAGTGAAGAAGCTCAACCCGGACGGCGTCTTCCTCTCCAACGGCCCCGGCGACCCGGAGCCCTGCGACTACGCGATCGCCGCCACGCGCGAGCTGATCGAAGACGGCTATCCCACCTTCGGCATCTGCCTGGGCCACCAGATCATGGCGCTGGCTTCCGGCGCCAGGACCTTCAAGATGAAGTTCGGCCACCATGGCGCCAACCATCCGGTGAAGGATCTCGATTCGGGCCGCGTGAGCATCACCAGCCAGAACCACGGCTTCGCGGTGGACGAGAAGACGCTGCCCGCGAACCTGCGCGCGACGCACATCAGCCTGTTCGACGGCACGCTGCAGGGTCTCGCCAGAACCGACAAGCCCGCCTTCTGCTTCCAGGGCCACCCGGAAGCCTCCCCGGGCCCGCACGACATCGGCTACCTGTTCGACCGTTTCACCGGCCTGATGGACGCCAAGAAGAAGTAAGACATGCCGAAGCGTACCGACATCAAATCCATCCTGATCATCGGCGCCGGGCCGATCATCATCGGCCAGGCGTGCGAGTTCGACTACTCCGGCGTGCAGGCCTGCAAGGCCCTGCGCGAGGAGGGCTACAAGGTCATCCTGATCAACTCCAACCCGGCGACGATCATGACGGACCCGGCCACCGCCGACGTCACCTACATCGAGCCGATCACCTGGCAGACGGTGGAGAAGATCATCGCGAAGGAAAAGCCCGACGCGATCCTGCCCACCATGGGCGGCCAGACGGCGCTGAACTGCGCGCTGGACCTGTGGCGCAACGGCGTGCTGCACAAGTACAGGTGCGAGCTGATCGGCGCCACGCCGGAAGCGATCGACAAGGCCGAGGACCGCCTGAAGTTCAAGGAAGCGATGACGCGCATCGGGCTGGGCTCGGCGCGCTCCGGCATCGCCCACTCGCTGGAGGAAGCCTGGGGCGTGCAGAAGCAGGTGGGCTTCCCCGCCGTGATCCGCCCGAGCTTCACGCTGGGCGGCACCGGCGGCGGCATCGCCTACAACCCGGAAGAATTCGAGACGATCTGCAAGCGCGGCCTGGAAGCCTCGCCCACCAGCGAACTGCTGATCGAGGAGTCGCTCCTCGGCTGGAAGGAGTTCGAGATGGAGGTGGTGCGGGACAAGAAGGACAACTGCATCATCGTCTGCTCGATCGAGAACCTCGACCCGATGGGTGTGCACACGGGTGACTCGATCACGGTCGCTCCCGCGCAGACGCTGACCGACAAGGAATACCAGATCATGCGCGACGCCTCGCTGGCGGTGCTGCGCGAGATCGGCGTCGACACCGGCGGCTCCAACGTGCAGTTCTCGATCAACCCGGACGACGGCCGCATGATCGTGATCGAGATGAACCCGCGCGTGTCGCGCTCCTCCGCGCTGGCCTCCAAGGCCACGGGCTTCCCGATCGCCAAGGTGGCGGCCAAGCTGGCGGTGGGCTACACGCTCGACGAACTGCGCAACGAGATCACCGGCGGCGCCACGCCCGCGAGCTTCGAGCCCTCGATCGACTACGTCGTCACCAAGATCCCGCGCTTCGCCTTCGAGAAGTTCAAGGACGCCAACGACCGCCTGACCACGCAGATGAAGTCGGTGGGCGAGGTGATGGCCATGGGCCGCACCTTCCAGGAAAGCTTCCAGAAGGCGCTGCGCGGCCTCGAAGTGGGCGTCGACGGCCTGAACCAGAAGACCGTGGACCGCGAAGTGCTGGAAAAGGAGCTGGGCGAGCCCGGCCCCGAGCGCATCTGGTACGTGGGCGACGCCTTCGGCATGGGCCTGTCGGTCGACGAGGTGCATGAGCTCACCAAGATCGACAAGTGGTTCCTGGTGCAGATCGAGGAGATCGTGAAGATCGAACTCGACCTCGACAAGCTGGCGGAAGAAAAGGGCGCCGGCGCGCTGGCTTCGCTGGATGCGGCCACGCTGCGCGCGCTCAAGCGCAAGGGCTTCTCCGACCGCCGCCTGGCCAAGCTGCTCAAGACCAACGACAAGGCCGTGCGCGAGGCGCGCAAGAAGCTGGGCGTGCGCCCGGTCTACAAGCGCGTGGACACCTGCGCGGCCGAATTCGCGACCAACACCGCCTACATGTACTCGACCTACGAGGACGAGTGCGAGGCCGAGCCGACCGACCGCAAGAAGATCATCGTGCTGGGCGGCGGGCCGAACCGCATCGGCCAGGGCATCGAGTTCGACTACTGCTGCGTGCACGCCGCGCTCGCCCTGCGCGAGGACGGCTACGAGACCATCATGGTCAACTGCAATCCGGAGACGGTCTCGACCGACTACGACACCTCCGACCGCCTGTACTTCGAGCCGCTGACGCTGGAGGACGTGCTGGAGATCGTCGACAAGGAAAAGCCCACCGGCGTGATCGTGCAGTACGGCGGCCAGACCCCGCTGAAGCTGGCGCTGGGCCTGGAGGCCGAGGGGGTGCCGATCATCGGCACCTCGCCCGACATGATCGACGCGGCGGAAGACCGCGAGCGGTTCCAGAAGCTGCTGAACGAACTGAAGCTGCGCCAGCCGCCCAACGCCACGGCGCGCACCGAAGCCGAGGCGCTGGAGAAGGCGCAGGCCCTGGGCTATCCGCTGGTGGTCCGCCCCTCCTACGTGCTGGGCGGCCGCGCGATGGAGATCGTGCACGAGCAGCGCGACCTGGAGCGCTACATGCGCGAGGCCGTGAAGGTCTCGAACGACTCGCCCGTGCTGCTCGATCGCTTCCTCAACGACGCCATCGAGTGCGACGTGGACTGCATCGCCGATGCCACCGGCGCCGTGTTCATCGGCGGCGTGATGGAGCACATCGAGCAGGCCGGCGTGCACTCGGGCGACTCCGCCTGCTCGCTGCCGCCGTACTCGCTGTCCAAGCCCACGATCGAGGAACTGAAGCGCCAGACCGCCGCCATGGCCCGCGCGCTGAAGGTGGTCGGCCTGATGAACGTGCAGTTCGCGATCCAGGAGAAGGACGGCCAGGACGTGATCTTCGTGCTGGAGGTCAACCCGCGCGCCTCGCGTACCGTGCCCTACGTGAGCAAGGCCACCGGCATCCAGCTGGCCAAGGTGGCGGCGCGCTGCATGGTCGGCAAGACGCTGGCCCAGCAGGGCATCACGAAGGAAGTGACGCCGCCGTACTTCAGCGTGAAGGAAGCCGTCTTCCCGTTCGTGAAGTTCCCGGGCGTGGACACCATCCTGGGCCCGGAGATGAAGTCGACGGGCGAGGTGATGGGCGTGGGCAAGACCTTCGGGGAAGCCTTCGTGAAGAGCCAGCTGGGCGCCGGCACCCGCCTGCCCAAGCCGCACGACGGCGACGGCAAGTCCACCGGCAAGGTGTTCCTGACCGTCAAGGACAGCGACAAGCCGCGCGCGGTGGAAGTCGCCCGCTGCCTGGTCGAGATGGGCTTCCCGCTGGTGGCCACCAAGGGCACGGCGGCGGCGATCCGCGCCGCGGGCATCCCCTGCGAGAGCGTGAACAAGGTCACGGAAGGCCGCCCCCACGTGGTGGACATGATCAAGAACAACGAGATCGTCATGGTCATCAACACCGTGGAGGAGCGCCGCAACGCGATCGCCGACTCCCGGGCGATCCGTACCTCGTCGCTGCTGGCACGGGTGACGACGTTCACCACCATCGCGGGCGCCGAGGCCGCGGTGGAAGGCATGCGGGCGATGGACAACCTGGACGTGATTTCCGTCCAGGAGATGCACGCCCAGCTGGCCTGAGGGCTAGTTGGACGTACAACCCTGCCCATCCGGGCAGGGTTGCACGCCCAGCTGGCCTGAGGGCCGGAATCGGGGCAGGGTTGCACGCCCGGTTGCAGTCGGCTTGAGCAGGCGGACGGCCCCGGTTTTATAATCGGGGCCAGTAGTCACGACAGAACCGCCGGGCGGCAACGTTCGGCGGTTTTCATTTGCAGGAGACCCGTTTCAGATGGCCACGATTCCCATCACCACCCGGGGTGCCGAGAAGCTCAAGGCCGAATTGCACCGCCTGAAGACCGTCGACCGCCCGTCCGTCATCACCGCCATCGCCGAGGCGCGGGCCCAGGGCGACCTGTCCGAGAACGCGGAGTACGACGCCGCCAAGGACCGCCAGGGCTTCATCGAGGGCCGCATCCGCGAGCTGGAAGGCAAGCTGGCGGCGGCGCAGATCATCGACCCGTCCCGCCTGGACGCCGGCGGCCGCGTCGTCTTCGGCGCCACCGTCGAACTCGAGGACGAGGACAGCGGCGCCACCGTCAAGTACCAGATCGTGGGCGAGGACGAGGCCGACCTGAAGCAGGGCCTGATCAACATCTCCAGCCCGATCGCGCGCGCGCTGATCGGCAAGGAAGAGGGCGACACGGCCGAAGTGCAGGCGCCCGGCGGCACCCGCCGCTACGAGATCGTCGCGGTCAACTACCTCTGAGCGTGGACTGGAAGGCCCGCCTGACCCTGTTCGCGGCCGCCCTGTGGTGGGGCAGCCTGAGCGTGATCGGGTTCCTGGCCGTGCCGCTGCTGTTCCGCAACGCGCCTTCGGTGTCCGTCGCCGGCCTGCTCGCGGGCAAGCTGTTCCAGGCGCAGGCGTGGCTGGGCCTCGTCTGCGGCCTGCTGGTGCTGATGGGCGCGCGCGACGAGGACGGCGTGGCCACCATGGGCTGGGCCCGCGGCGCGATCGGATTCGTGCTGGTGGGGATGCTGTGCGCGCTGCTGCAGGAATTCGCGGTGGCGCCGCGCATCATCGCGCGCCAGAACCTGCCGTTCTGGCACGGCTTGGGGACGGCGCTGTATGCCGCGCAATGGGTGTGCGCGGCGGTGCTGCTGTGGAAGGTGACCACACCGCGGCGGCAGGCGCTCGCGTAGGCTGGCGGTGACGAAGGAACCCCAGCGATCAGCGAGCGCCGCGAAGCTGGGGTTTCCGGCGCCCGTTGCGCGCGGTCGCCTCCAGCCTGCCGCCTCGCGTGATCAATCGACCCGTGTCTTCTTCACCGACTTCTGCTTCGGCTTCGCCTTCTTGACCATCCCGCCGGTCGTCAGGCGCTGGTTGCCCAGCACGCGCACGCGCTTGACCTCCGGCCGCTGGCCGCCGCGGCTGGAGTTCTTCACCACCTTGAATTCGCGCGGCCCCGCCTTGCGTTCCTCGTCCTCGGCCTTCACCTTCTTCGGCTTGGGCCGCCACAGCACCAGGAGCTTGCCGATGTGCTGGATCGGGGCGGCGCCGAGTTCGTCGGCGAGCTGCTGGTACATGGCCTCGCGCGCTTCCCGGTCGTCCCCGAGCACGCGGACCTTGATCAACCCGTGCGCATTGAGCGCCGCGTTGGTTTCCTTGAGGACGGCGGGCGTCAGGCCGTCATTGCCGATCATCACCACGGGGTCGAGGTGATGGGCTTCGGCTCGATGCGTCTTGCGCTCGGCCACACTCAGTTGAATCGCTGGCATCCGCCTATTATCCGACGCACATGAAAGTCCGAACCAAGAGCAAGAAGGTCAACAAGGCGTGGCTCAACGACCACGTCAACGACCCGTACGTCAAGCTGGCCGTCAAGGAGGGCTATCGCGCCCGCGCCGCCTACAAGCTGAAGGAGATCGACGAGGCGCTGGGCCTGATCAGGCCGGGGCACGTCGTGGTGGACCTGGGTTCGGCGCCCGGCGCCTGGAGCCAGTACGTGCGCCGCAAGCTCGCCCCCGACGGCGCCGCGGCGGGCGTCCTCGAGGGCCGGATCCTCGCGCTCGACATTCTTCCCATGGAACCGATCGAAGGCGTGATCTTCGTGCAGGGCGACTTTCGCGAGCCGGAACCGGCCGCCGAACTGGAAAGGCTGCTGGCCGGCCGCAAGGCGGACGTGGTGGTCTCGGACATGGCGCCCAATCTTTCCGGCATCCCTTCGTCGGATTCCGCGCGGATTGCGCACCTGGTCGAACTGGCCGTGGAATTTGCCCGGACGCACCTCCACCCCGAAGGGGCTTTGGTGTGCAAGGTCTTCCACGGCAGCGGATATTCCCAGCTCGTTCGGCTGTTCAAGGAACGATTCCGCATCGTGAAGCCTCTCAAACCAAAGGCCTCGCGCGACAAGTCGAGTGAAAACTTCCTGGTCGGCATCGGCCTCAAGCCGGAAAAGGTGGATTGAGTCGCACTGCGGGCTTGCCGTCGATGAGTGGGGCCTTGTCTGGCACGAACGGGTTCCGTCCTCCTATGGAACGCGTAGTAAAAACTCATCGTTCCATGCCTTGAAACCCCTAGAATGGGCGGCAATTGGCTGAGGAGTCGGCCAAGCCGTTCCGGAGATTTCGTTTTGAACAATCAGTGGTTTTCGAAGATCGCCGTCTGGCTGGTGATCGCACTGGTCCTCTTCACCGTGTTCAAGCAATTCGACACGCGTGGGGCGGCAGGTGCTTCGGTGGTCGGCTATTCGGATTTCCTCGAACAGGTCCGGAACAAGCAGATCAAGAACGCGGTCATCCAGGAGGGGCAGGGCGGTACCGAGATCGTCGCCATCACCAACGATGACCGCAAGGTGCGCACCACCGCCACCTACCTCGATCGCGGCCTCGTCGGCGACCTGATCAACAACGGCGTCAAGTTCGACGTCAAGCCCCGCGAGGAAGGCTCCCTGCTCATGACGCTGCTCGTGAGCTGGGGCCCGATGCTCCTGCTGATCGGCGTGTGGATCTACTTCATGCGGCAGATGCAGGGCGGCGGCAAGGGCGGCGCCTTCAGCTTCGGCAAGAGCAAGGCCCGCATGCTCGACGAGAGCACCAACCAGATCACCTTCACCGACGTCGCGGGCTGCGACGAGGCCAAGGAGGAGGTCAAGGAAGTCGTCGACTTCCTGAAGGACCCGCAGAAGTTCCAGAAGCTGGGCGGGCGCATCCCGCGCGGCCTGCTGCTGGTCGGGCCTCCCGGCACCGGCAAGACGCTGCTGGCCAAGGCCATCGCCGGCGAGGCGAAGGTGCCGTTCTTCTCGATTTCCGGCTCCGACTTCGTCGAGATGTTCGTCGGCGTGGGCGCGGCCCGCGTGCGCGACATGTTCGAGAACGCGAAGAAGAACGCCCCCTGCATCATCTTCATCGACGAAATCGACGCGGTCGGCCGCCAGCGCGGCGCCGGCCTCGGCGGCGGCAACGACGAGCGCGAGCAGACCCTCAACCAGATGCTGGTGGAGATGGACGGCTTCGAGACCAACCTCGGCGTGATCGTGATCGCCGCGACCAACCGGCCGGACATCCTCGACGCCGCCCTGCTGCGCCCGGGCCGCTTCGACCGCCAGGTCTACGTGACGCTGCCGGACATCCGCGGCCGCGAGCAGATCCTGAACGTGCACATGCGCAAGATCCCGATCGGGCAGGACGTCAACGCCGGCATCATCGCCCGCGGCACGCCCGGCATGTCCGGCGCCGACCTCGCCAACCTGTGCAACGAGGCCGCCCTGATGGCCGCCCGCCGCAGCGCCCGCGTGGTGGAGATGCAGGACTTCGAGAAGGCCAAGGACAAGATCATCATGGGCCCGGAGCGCAAGTCCATGGTGATGCCCGAGGAGGAGCGCCGGAACACCGCGTACCACGAGGCCGGCCACGCCATCATCGGCAAGCTGCTGCCCAAGTGCGATCCGGTGCACAAGGTCACCATCATCCCGCGCGGCCGCGCGCTGGGCGTGACCATGAGCCTGCCCGAGAAGGACCGCTACAGCTACGACCGCGACTACATGCTCAACCAGATCGCCATGCTGTTCGGCGGCCGGATCGCGGAAGAGGTCTTCATGAACCAGATGACCACGGGCGCCTCGAACGACTTCGAGCGCGCCACGCACCTGGCGCGCGACATGGTGATGCGCTACGGCATGTCCGACGCGCTGGGCCCGATGGTCTACGCCGAGAACGAGGGCGAGGTCTTCCTCGGCCGCTCGGTGACCAAGACGACCAACATCTCCGAGCAGACCATGCAGAAGGTCGACCTGGAGGTGCGCCGCATCATCGACGAGCAGTACGCCCTGGCGCGCAAGCTGATCGAGGACAACAGCGAGAAGATGCACCGCATGGCCAAGGCCCTGCTCGAATGGGAAACCATCGACGCCGAGCAGATCGACGACATCATGGCCGGCCGCGAACCGCGCCCGCCGAAGGACTTCACCCCGCGCACGCCGCAGGGCGGCGCCGGCGGCCCGACGGTGGGGCCGGATCCGGCGCCCAATGCCGCGTAAAATCCACGGCAAGTGTGACGAAGGGGCCCCCGAGGCCCCTTTGCTTTTGTCCCCCTGACGCACAATTCCGCCCATGCAGTGGCAGACCGCCCGCTTCCTCCTGGACCTCGAGTCACCGAGGGTGATGGGGATCGTCAACGTCACGCCCGATTCCTTCTCGGACGGCGGGCGCTTCGTCAGCACGCGCACGGCGCTGGAACACTGCGAGGAACTGATCCGCCAGGGCGCGGACATCCTCGACATCGGCGGCGAGTCCTCGCGGCCGGGCACGCCGCCGGTCTCGCTGGACGAGGAACGGGCCCGCGTCATGCCGGTGCTGCGCGAGGCCGTGCGCTTCAACGTGCCGCTCTCGGTGGACACCTACAAGCCCGAGATCATGCAGGAGGCGCTGGACCTCGGCGCCGACGTCATCAACGACATCTGGGCGCTGCAGCGGCCGGGCGCGCTGGGCGTGGTGGCGAACCATCCGAGTTGCGGCGTGTGCCTGATGCACATGCACGGCGAGCCGCAGACCATGCAGCGCTCGCCCATGCAGGGCGACGCGGTGCCGCAGGTGCGCGACTTCCTGCGCGATCGCAGCGAGGCGCTGCGCCAGCGCGGCTTGTCGGTGACGCGCATCGCCTGGGATCCGGGCATCGGCTTCGGCAAGACCGTCGAACAGAATTTCGCGCTGCTGGCGCGCCAGCGGGAACTGCTGCACGACGGTTACCCGCTGCTGGCCGGCTGGTCGCGCAAGTCCTCGCTGGGGGCGGTGACGGGCGCGCCGGTGAACGAGCGCCTGGTGCCCAGCGTGGCCGCCGCGCTGCTGGCGGCGGACCGCGGCGCGCGCATCGTCCGGGTGCACGACGTGCGCGAGACGGTGGCGGCCCTGAAGGTGTGGAGCGCGATGCAATCGGCCCCGGGGCCATGAGAAGCAGGACAGAAAGCAAGACATGAGCAGAACCTATTTCGGCACCGACGGCATCCGCGGCACGGTGGGCGTGCCCCCGATCACCCCGGATTTCGTGCTGCGCCTCGCGCACGCCGTGGGCCGCGTCCTCAAGCGTACCGAGGACCGCCCCACCGTGCTGATCGGCAAGGACACGCGGATTTCCGGCTACATGCTGGAAAGCGCGCTGGAGTCGGGCTTCAACTCCGCCGGCGTCGATGTCGTGCTGCTCGGCCCCTTGCCTACCCCGGGCGTCGCCTACCTCACGCGCGCGCAGCGCGCCAGCCTGGGCGTGGTGATCAGCGCCAGCCACAACCCGTACCCGGACAACGGCATCAAGTTCTTCAGCGCGCAGGGCACCAAGCTGCCCGACGAGTGGGAAGCCGACGTGGAGGCCGCGCTTCAGGAAAAGCCGCAGTGGGCCGACTCCGCCACGCTGGGCAAGGCCCGACGCCTCGACGATGCCGCCGGCCGCTACATCGAGTTCTGCAAGAGCACCTTCGCGCACGACCTCACGCTCAAGGGCATGCGCATCGCGGTGGATTCCGCCCACGGCGCGGCGTACCACATCGCCCCCAAGGTGTTCCACGAACTCGGCGCCGAGGTGTTCTGCATCGGCTGCTCGCCCGACGGCCTGAACATCAACGACAAGGTCGGCGCCACGCATCCCGAGGCGCTGGTGAGCGCCGTGCGCGCCAACCGCGCGGACTTCGGCATCGCCCTGGACGGCGACGCCGACCGGCTGCAGGTGGTCGACGCCACCGGGCGCCTCTTCAACGGCGACGAGCTGCTGTACCTGATGGTGATGGACCGCATCGCCCAGGGCCAGCGCGTGCCGGGTGCGGTGGGCACGCTCATGACCAACATGGCGGTGGAGCTCGCGCTCAAGAAGCAGGACGTGGAGTTCGTGCGCGCCAAGGTCGGCGACCGCTACGTGCTCGAAGAACTGGAGAAGCGCGGCTGGCTGCTGGGCGGCGAAGGCTCCGGCCACCTGCTGGCGCTGGACCGGCACACCACCGGCGACGGCCTCATCAGCGCGCTGCTGGTGCTCCAGGCGGTGGCGCGCAGCGGCAAGTCGCTGGCGCAGCTGCTGGAGCAGGTGACGCTCTTCCCGCAGACCCTGATCAACGTGCGCCTGCAACCGGGCCAGGACTGGAAGCAGAACGAGCGGCTGAACACCGAGTGCGAGCGCCTGCGCAGGGAGCTCGATGGCACCGGCCGCGTCCTGATCCGCGCGAGCGGTACCGAGCCGTTGCTGCGCGTGATGGTGGAAGCGCAGGACGAACAGGCCGCGCGGCGCGGCGCCGAGCGCCTGGCGGAGGCCGTGCGCGCCGGTTGAAACAGAATGCAAGCGGACTGTGGCTCGCCGCAGACGTTTCGCACCACCTTGGCGCCGGCGCGTCCGGCCCCGTGGTTCCTGTCGCTCGGTTCGCGTCGCGCGGCAGCCACATAGGTAATCTTTCACTGTGCAGAGGCTTTGCGCTGGGTCTACATTGAACCCATGCGCTCCGCTTCCAGCCTCCTGCCAACGCTGTCCCGCCTCGCCGCGGCGGCGGCCTTCGCGTGCGGCTGCGCGGGCCTGCAGGCGCAGCCCCTCACGGCCAACTACACGCTGACGGCGCCGGCCCTGCTGGCCGAGCCCGAGGTCGTGCCATCGCTGCCGCTGGCCTCCTGGGGCCCGGTTCGCCTGTCGGGCGCGCGTGCGGGCAGCGGCAGCGGCCTGTCGCTGGAAGCCGGGGAGAACTGGTTCGCCCGCGCCGGCCTCGGCCGCAGCCTGGAAGGCGATGCCCTGAGCCTGGGCGGCGGCTACCGATTCATCGGCGGGGACGCCCTGTCGATGTCCGTCACCCGCCAGCTCGGGCAGGAACGCCTGGGCCTCGCGGTGCGCTACGACTGGCGGCAGGCCTACCTGCGGCTGTCGTACGACCAGCCGCTGCGCACGCCGGGCGCGGCGGATCGCCTGCGCTTCTCCGCCGGCGTGCGCTTCTAGGCTTCGCCTCGCGCCGCGCAGGCGGCACCTTCATTCCACCTTGATTTCGCGCAGCAGCGCATCGTCGTCCGGGTAGCGCAAGGGCAGCGCCCGCAGGGCGTCGCGCACCGCCAGCGCGACCATCAGGTCGCGGTGCGACCTCGAATCGGCCGGCACGATGTGCCACGGCGCCCAACGCGTCGCCGTGGCGCCGATGGCGCGCTGGTAGGCCTCCTGGTAGGTGTCCCACAGCTTGCGAACCTCCAGGTCGCCGCGCTGGAATTTCCACCGCTTGGTGGGATCGTCGACGCGATCCTGCAGCCGCTTGCGCTGCTCCTCCTTCGACACCTGCAGCAGGAACTTGAGGATGACCGTCCCGCTCTCGGCGAGCAGCCGCTCGAAGTCGTTGATCTGCGCGTAGCGGCGCGCGGTCTCCGCGCCGTCGATCGCGCCCGCCACCACCGGCACCAGCACGTCCTCGTAGTGGCTGCGGTTGAAGCACACGATCTCGCCGGCGGCGGGCACCTGCTGGTGGATGCGCCAGAGGAAGTCGTGGCGGCGTTCCGCTTCGCTGGGCACGCCCCACGCCACCGTGCGCACGCCGATCGGGCTCATGGCGGTGAACACGGCGCGCAGCGTGCTGTCCTTGCCGCTGGTGTCGACCCCCTGCAGCACGACGAGCAGCTTGAAGCGGCCGTCGGCGTGGAACAGGTTCTGCAGGCCGTCCAGCTCCGCGGCAAGCTCCTTGACCTGCTGGCGGTCGCTGTCCTTGTCGCCGATGGAAAACGGCTTGGCCCCCGGGTCGATGCCCGCCAGCGAAAAGCCCGCGTCGGGCTGCGAGAGCCGCCAGCCTTCCCAGGCGGTTTCCGCCGGCTCGCCGGCCGGCGCGGAATCGGCGCGTTCGCGCTTCTTGCGGTGTGCCACGAGGGCAGTGTACGGGCGGCCGCAGCTGCCCGGGGCTTCACTCCCAGAACACCTTGGCCTCGGCGGCGCGGCGACAGGCCTTCGCGCATTGCCTGGCGAGCAGCGGCTCGCGGCCCGTGAGCCAGCCGACCGCGAACCAGGCGGCGGGGTCCTGTGCCGCGCGCTCGCGCAACAGCTCGCGGCCCACCACTTCGTCCTGGTACAGGCCCAGTGCGTCCTGCAGCGCCTTGAGGTCGCGCACGAAGGCGTGGATCGCGTCGGCCTCGAACAGGGGCTGCGACAACTCCGCGAGGTAGCGCAGGCGCTTCGCGCGCTTGCGGACCGTGTGCCGGGCGGTTTCCTCCAGGCGCTCGAAGCGGCGGCCGTCGTGCAGCAGGCTGGCGTGCAGCTTGTGCAGGCGCTTGCGCAACAACGAGTGCGCGGCCTTCAAGGGCGGCGAGGCCTGCTCCGGCACCTGTTCGAGCCGGTGCGCCGCAGCCAGGAGCTGCAGCCACGCCGACTGCACGGCGGGCTGGCGCAGGGCTGCCCCGACGTCGGGCAGTTCGGGCTGCCATTGCAACTGCGGGCCGCCAGCGGCGACCACCTCGCGCTGCAGCGCGGGAACGAGGGTGCTGCGGTCGCGATGCTGGCCCAGCACCTGGAACAGCTCGCGCAGCGCGGGCTCGACCTGCTCGGCGAGGGGCGCGAGTTCGCCCAGGGCTTCGAGTTCGCGCAGCGTGGTTCGCAGCCTGCGCAGGCCCACGCGCAACTGGTGCACGTGGCCATCGCCACCGATCCCCGCCGCAAGCTCGCGCGCATTGGCCAGGGACTGATCGAGACCCGCCCGCAGGGCGGCCGCGGCGAAGCCGGTCGCGGTGTGCACCTGCAGGCGGGGTGGGAGCGAATGCACCGGGGGAGGCTGCGTCAGGCCCTGCGCGAGCCGGCCCCCCGCGGCCGACTTCGACAGGGGATCGAGCCACAGGCCGTGCCTTTCGCACCAGCGCCCGGCAAGCTCGACGAGCGCGGCGCCGCTGCCTTCCTTCAGTTCGAACTCGATCTCCAGCACCGGCTGGATGCGCTGCCCGGCGCGCAGCTCGCCGCGATCGAGCGCGATCTCCACCGCGCTGCCGCCCGCGCCCACGCGGCGCGAGACCCGCGTGATGTCGGTCTCCAGGAAGCATTCGAGGGGTGCCGGGTCCTGGCCCAGGGCCTCCCGCAGGCACGCACCGACCGGGTGGTCCGCGTGGCGCGCGGGATCGGGCTGCGGCAGGGCGCCTTCGGGCAGGGGCACCTCGTGCTCCAGCCGCTCGAACGCGTTGGCGCCCGGGGCCTTGGCGGCCTGCACCCACTGCCCGTCTTCCTTGCGCAGCCGCAGCACCGCGCCCCTGGCCGCCAGGGCGCGATCGTGCGTGTCGTAATAGCGCGCCTGCAGCCTTTGCTCCTGCACCGCACCGCGGTGCAGGGCAGCCGCCACCGCGGCGGCCCGCGCCGCGGGGACCTGGAACTTGAGTTCGAATTCCGGCATGGGCACTCCTCGCTGGTGCAGCTTAAGGCATGCGCCTTCGGGACCCGGGCAGGCGCGCCTGCCCGCCGCGGCGGGACCGCCGCTGTCACGCCCCTGTCACCAGCGCCACCGAGACTGTCACGTTCGCGTCATCATCCTGACTTCTCCTTCCCATGTGCGACGCCGACGTGACGGTGATTCCCTTCCTGGACCGCGATCACAGCATCCTGGCTTTCAACGAGAGGGTACTGGACTGGGCGCAGCGCGCTTCGGTGCCGCTGCTGGAGCGGCTGCGCTTCCTGACCATCGTGTCCTCCAACCTGGACGAATTCTTCGAGGTGCGCGCGGCGGAGCACGTGAGCGCCGCGCTCGCGGGCGTGCACGAGGGCCCGTACACGCTGCGCAGCTTCGAGGACCTTGCGCTCGCGGCGCACCGGCTGGTCGAGCGACAGTACGCGCTCTACAACGACGAACTGATGCCGGCCTTCGCGAAGGAGGGCATGGCGATCGTGTCGCACGGCGACCGCAACGCTGTCCAGAAGGCATGGGTGCACGAGTACTTCGAGCGCGAGGTGCGGCCGCTGCTGGTCCCCGTGGGGCTGGACCCCGCGCATCCCTTTCCGCAGGTCGCCAACAAGTCGCTCAACTTCATCGTGCGCCTGGGCGGCCAGGATGCTTTCGGCCGCGAGAACGAGATCGCCATCGTCAAGGTGCCCCGGGTGCTGCCGCGCCTGATCCGCATGCCCGACAAGGTGGCGGGCAAGCGCACGCTGCTGGTCTCTCTTTCCAGCGTCATCCGGGCCCACCTCGACCTGCTGTTTCCCGGTCGCGAGGTGGGGCAGTTCTCGCAGTTCCGCGTCACGCGGCATTCGGAATTGGCGCTCGGGGAGGAGGACGTGCGCAACCTGCGCACCGCGCTGCGCCTGGGCCTGCAGCAGCGCCACTACGGGCAGGCGGTGCGGCTGGAGGTTTCCTCCGGCTGCTCCGAATACCTTTCGTCGTTCCTGCTGCGGCAGTTCGGCCTGCCGCCGCCGGCGCTGTACCGCGTGCACGGGCCGGTCAACCTGGTGCGGCTGGAGCAGGCGATCGACCTCGTCGACGCGCCGAGGCTGCTGTTCCCGGCCTACCGGCCCTCCTACCCGCGGCAGCTGGTGCCGGGGCGGCCGATCTTCGAGCAGCTGCGCAAGCAGGATGTGCTGATCCACCAGCCGTTCGAGAGCTTCGACGGCGTGCTGGACTTCCTGCGCGAGGCCGTGCGCGACCCGCAGGTGCTGGCCATCAAGCAGACCATCTACCGCACCGGCGCCGATGGCGAGATCGCGGACCTGCTGCGCGAGGCGGTGCAGCGGGGCAAGGAGGTCACGGCCGTCGTGGAGCTCAAGGCGCGCTTCGACGAGGAGGCCAACATCAACTGGGCGGAGGGGCTGGAGGCCGTCGGCGCCCAGGTGGTCTACGGGGTGGTCGGCCTCAAGACCCACGGCAAGATGCTGCTGGTGACGCGGCGCGAGAGCGAGGGGCTGGTGCGCTATGCGCACCTGTCCACCGGCAACTACAACTCGCGCACCGCGCGCCTCTACACCGACTTCAGCCACCTGACGGCCGACCCGCTGCTGACGGCGGACATCGACCAGGTCTTCGTGCACCTCGCCGGCCAGAGCAAGCTGCCGCGGCTGAACCACATCCTGCTCGCACCGTTCCAGCTGCAGAAGAAGCTGGTGGAACAGGTCGAGGCCGTCGCGGCGGCGGCCGCCGCGGGCCTGCCGGCGCGTATCGTGCTGAAGATGAACGCGCTGACCGACGAGCCCCTGATCCGCGCCCTGGTGAAGGCCGGCCGCCGGGGCGCGAAGGTGGACCTGCTCGTGCGCGGGGCCTGCATGCTGCCCGCCGGCGTCGCTGGCCTGGCGGAGAATGTCCGCGTGCGCTCCATCATCGGCCGCTTCCTCGAGCACTCGCGCATCTTCCTGTTCCGCGCCGGCGAGGAGGAGGACCTCTACCTTTCCAGCGCGGACTGGATGAACCGCAACATGCTGCGGCGGGTCGAACTGGCGTGGCCCGTGAAGGACCCGGCGCTGCGCAAGCGCGTGATCGAGGAAGGCCTCCAGCTGTACCTCGACGACCCGCGCGACGCCTGGGACCTGCAGCCGGACGGCAGCTACCGGCGCGCCAAGGGCGCCGAGGACACGAAGACGCGCGGCGCCCAGGCGCTGCTGATGGAGCGCTACGGCGCGGTGAACGAACGCGAGGTGCGGACATGGACCTGATCCTGTGGCGGCATGCCGAGGCGGAAGACGCGCGCGACGGCCTCCCCGACCTGGAGCGCGAGCTCACGAAGAAGGGCGAGAAGCAGGCGGCGAAGGTCGGTGCCTGGCTCGATCGCGAGCTGCCGCACGGCACGCTCGTCCTGTGCAGCCCCGCGGTGCGCTGCGAACAGACGGTGCGCGCGCTGCAACGCAAGTACCAGGTGCGCGAGGCGCTGCGGCCCGGTGCGACGGCGCAGGATGTGCTGAAGGAGGCCGACTGGCCCTCGGGCAAGCAACCGGTGCTGGTGGTCGGCCACCAGCCGGTGCTGGGGCAGGTGGTGGCGCAGCTGCTGCGCATCGAAGGCGGCGAATGCACCGTCCGCAAGGGCGGCGCGTGGTGGCTGCGCCGCCGCGAGGAGGACGGCGCGGAGCAGACCTTCGTCTGGGCGGTGCAGTCGCCCGAGACCGCCTAAGCGCTCAGGCTTTCGCCGGCCGGCCGGTCTTCACGCGCGGCACCGAGGCGAGGCTCGCGAGCAGGGCTTCGTCGGACAGTGCGGCGAGCGCCTTCACGCCGGCGCGCAGCACCTCGCTCTTCTTCGCCGGCTGCCCGAGCTTGGCGGCGCGCAGCTTCAGTTCCTCGATCACCGCGTATTCGGGCTTGGGGATGGTGAAGCTGTCGCGCACCATCTTCGGCTTCTTGGCCTTGTCCGGCTTGTCGGCTTTCGTGGCCGTGGCCGTGGCCGGCCGGGCGGCGGCCTTCACTGCGGACGTTGGCCTGGACGCTCCGGCTGCCGGTGCGGTGACGGCCTTGGCGACGCTCGTCCTGGCGGTCTTCCTGGGTGCGGTCATGGTGGCCCTCCGTGGTTCTGGAAACAGTGTAAACAGTACATACCGTTTCCGGCAAGGGCCTCACCCTCTCAGGCCAGCACGAAGGTCCACCCGGTCTTCTGCCAGGCCACCACTTCCTCGCGCAGCAGGTGGGCGGACTGCGGGAAGGCGGCGGGCCACTCCGGCGGCAGTTCCAGCCGGAAGGTCCGCCCGCGGCCGGACAGCCGCAGCCCCGCGATCTGCGGATCGCGCCTGGCATGGCAAAGGATCACGGCCAGGCGCAGGCACAGGAGCTGCTGCACCAGCAGCGGGTCGGCCAGTTCCGCCTCGATCTTGCGCAGCTTGCCGCGGTGGCCGAGCACCAGCACGCCGAGGCGGTGCAGTTCGGGCTGCGCGAAGCCGGGTGCGTCGGCGTTGTCGAGGATGTAGGCCCCGTGCTTGTGGTAATCGCTGTGGGAGATGAGGGCGCCGATCTCGTGCAGGCGCGCGGCCCAATCCAGCTTGGCCAGGTGCCGCTGCAGCACGTCGGCCGCCTCGCCCGAGCGCAGTTGCGCGAGCAGGTGGCCGGCCGCGCGCCCGACGCGCAGCGACTGGTCGCCATCGACGCCGAACTTGAGCGCGAAGCGCTGCACCGTCGCATTGCGCACGTCGGTCTCGAGGTGCTCGCGCTCGAGCATGTCGTACAGCACGCCATGGCGCAGGGCGCCTTGCGAGCGCTGCATGCCGTCGATGCCCAGCAGGTCGAACACGGCCCGCAGCACGCTCAGCCCGCCGCCGATCACCGGGCGCCGGTCGTCCTTCAGTGCCGCGAGCCGCACGCGGTCGGCGCTGCGGGCATCGAGCATCTCCTGCTTGAGCCACTGCAAGCCCTCGCGCGTGATCCAGCCCGCATCGTGACCGGCCGCCTCCAGGATGTCGGCCACCGCGCCGATGGTGCCCGAGGAGCCGTACACCATGTCCCAGTTGCCCGGCGCATAGGCTCCGAGCGCCTCCTCGAGAATGGCCTGGGCCGCGATCTCCGCGCGCTCGAAGGCCGCGGGCGTGAACTGGCCGGCGGGGAAATACTTCGTCGACCAGGCGACGCTGCCCACGCGATAGCTCTCCATCACGCGGGCTTCGAGCTGCTCCCCGAGGATCATCTCGGTGGAGCGGCCGCCGATGTCCACCACCAGCCGTCGTTCCCCGGAGGGCGGCAGCAGGTGGGCCACGCCCTGGTAGATCAGGCGCGCTTCCTCGCGGCCGGAGATCACGTCGATGGGGAAGCCGAGGACGGTGCGCGCGCGCAGCAGGAACTGGTCGCGGTTGCGCGCCTCGCGCAGCGTCTGCGTGGCCACCGCGCGCACCTGGCGCGGCCCGAAGCCGGCCAGCCGCTCGGCGAAGCGCGCCAGGCAGGCCCAGCCGCGCTCCATGGCCGCGGGGGTGAGGTTGCGCGCCTCGTCCAGGCCGTTGCCCTGGCGCACCGTCTCCTTCAGGTACTCGACGCGCTGCACCTGGCCGTGTTCCAGCCGCCCGATCTCCAGGCGGTAGCTGTTGGAGCCGAGGTCGACGGCGGCGAGGAGGGTCCCGTTGTCCATGCAGGGATGTTGCGAAAGGCGCGGGCCAGCATAGCATCGCGGCCCCCGCTGCGCGGCGCCGGGTTCCTGGGCAGGGCAGCTGTGTCACGCGGCTGTCACGCAAGCGCCCTAGAGTCCAGCGCAACGATTTCCCAACCCTGAAGGTGATTGCATGAACTTCCGCATCCGCACGGCTTGCCTGGTCCTGGCCGGACTGGCACTCGCCGGTACCGCCGCAGCCCAGGACGTGACGGGCGCCGGCGCCAGCTTCCCCGCGCCGCTGTATGCCAAGTGGGCGTCCGACTACAACAAGGCCACGGGCGCCCGGATCAACTACCAGTCCGTCGGCTCCGGTGCCGGCATCAAGCAGATCGAGGCGAAGACGGTCGACTTCGGCGCCTCCGACATGCCGTTGAAGGACGAGGAGCTCAAGGCCAAGGGCCTGGTGCAGTTCCCCACCGTGATCGGCGGCGTCGTGCCGGTCGTGAACATCCAGGGCATCGCCCCGGGGCAGCTGCGGCTGAGCGGCCCGGTGCTGGCCGACATCTACCTCGGCAAGATCGCCAGGTGGAGCGATCCGGCCATCAAGGCCCTGAACCCCAGCCTGAAGCTGCCGGATGCGGCCATCGCCCCGGTGCGCCGCGCCGACGGCTCCGGCACCAGCTTCATCTTCACCAACTACCTGTCGAAGGTGAGCCCCGACTGGAAGGCCAAGGTGGGCGAGGGCACCGCCGTCAACTGGCCGACCGGCGCGGGCGGCAAGGGCAACGAGGGCGTCGCCGCCTTCGTCGGCCGCCTGCCCAACTCCATCGGCTACGTCGAATATGCGTACGTCAAGCAGAACAAGATGAACTACGCGGTGCTGCAGAACGCCGCCGGGCAGTTCGTCGTGCCGGAGGACAAGGCCTTCAAGGCCGCCGCCGCCAGCGCCGACTGGGCGAAGAGCTTCTACCAGATCCTGACCAACCAGGCCGGTGCCGACGCCTGGCCGATCACCGGCGCCACCTTCATCCTGATGCACAAGGCGCAGGACAAGCCGGCCCAGGCCAGTGCGACGCTCAAGTTCTTCGACTGGGCCTACAGGAACGGCGACAAGACCGCCGACGACCTCGATTACGTGCCGATGCCCGCGGCGGTGAAGGCGCAGGTTGAGAAGCTGTGGGGCACGGAGATCAAGGACGCCACCGGCAAGTCCGTCGCGGCCAAGTAAGCAGCGCCATCTTGCCGACGCGGCCGATCCTGCGGGATCGGCCGCTTCTTTTCAGGTTTCACCGATCTGCGGGTAGACAAGGAAAGGCGGCCGATGACACCGTGTCCGGTGAACGTCGCGCCACTCGGGCCGGACCAGCCCGTGTCTGTCCGTCTCAGCGACTGTCCCCCGGCGCGGATGAGAACCGTTGCCCGTGCTGGCGCCGCGCCCGCGCCTCCTCCTCGATGTCGCTGAGCCGGACAGCCACGGACTGGTCCTGCAGCGTGTCGATCGCAAGGCAGTGGCTTCGCTTGGCGCCGTCGCCGACGCCGACGCCGACGCCGACGCCGACGCTCGAGCGGGTTCACCGACGGACGCTGCGCTCGCACCCGCGCTGGGGAGGACCAGGGCGTGATCGTCCGACTCGGCGACATCAAGGAGGAGGCGCGGGCGCAGTTCCAGCACGAGCAACGGTTCCCATCCGCGCCGGTGGACAGTCGCCGAG
>NZ_JBBKTQ010000012.1:0-152900 GCF_037890035.1 Ramlibacter sp. AN1133 | reverse complement strand
GGTCACGCCCTGGTCCTCCCCGGCGCGGGTGCGAGCGAACTGTTCATCAGTGAGCGCGCCTCGAGCGTCGGCGACGGCGCCACCCGAGGCCACACACTTGCGGTCGACACGCTGCAGGACCAGTCCGTGGCTGTCCGGCTCAGCGACATCAAGGAGGAGGCGCGGGCGCGGCGCTCGCACGAGCAACGGTTCTCATCCGCGCCGGGGGACAGTCGCTGAGACGGACAGACACGGGCTGGTCCGGCCCGAGCGGCGCGACGTCCACCGAACACGGCCCCAACCGATGGAAGAACCCAAGAAAAAGGCCGGGACGAGGTCCCGGCCTTTCTTCGTTCTGGGGAACGTCAGGTCAGATATCGCGGCGCGTCGTCGTCCGATCGCGCTCGATCTCGCGGTCGTCGCGCAGTTCCTCGCGGGCATCGCCCACGCCCTTCTGCACGCGCCCCTTGATCTCGGTGGCCTGGCCGCGCACCTCGGTGCTCTTGTCACCCGTCAGGCGGCCCACTTCCTTCTTGATGCTGCCGGTGACCTCGTTCGTCACGCCCTTGATCTGCTGCTTGTTCATGCATTCGCTCCTGTGAGTCATCGATGACTCCCATCTTGGGTGCATGGAGCGCCCGGCATAGGGGACCAGCGCGGCAACGGCGGTGCGCTGATTCCTACAGAAGAGGACGCGCGGGCATCGCGCCCGAAGCTCAGAAGCCCGTGCCCGGCTGGGCCAGCAGGCCGCGCAGGCGGTCCACGTCGACGATGCGCACGTGGCGCTGGTGGACCTCGATCATGTTTTCCTCGGCGAAGCGCGAGAAGGTGCGGCTCACCGTTTCCAGCTTCAGGCCGAGGTAGCTGCCGATCTCCTGCCGGGTCATGCGCAGCACCAGCTCGCTGCGCGAGAAGCCGCGCGCCTGCAGGCGCTGCACGAGGTTCAGCAGGAAGGCCGCGAGGCGCTCCTCCGCCCGCATGGTCCCCAGCAGCAGCATCACGCCGTGCTCGCGCACGATCTCGCGGCTCATCACGCGGTGCAGGTGGTGCTGCAGCGCGCCGACCTCGCGCGAGAGCTCGCCGATGCGGTCGAAGGGCAGCACGCACACCTCGGCGTCCTCCAGCGCCACGGCGTCGCAGGTGTGGTGGTCGTTCACGATGCCGTCGAGCCCGACGATCTCGCCCGCCATCTGGAAGCCCGTCACCTGGTCGCGCCCGTCCTCCGCCGTCACGCAGGTCTTGAAGACGCCGGTGCGGATCGCGTAGAGCGCGTGGAACTTCTCGCCGTTGCGGAACAGCGCCGTCTTGCGCCGCACCTTGCGCCGCGAGCTGATCACCTCGTCGAGGCGGGCCAGGTCCTCGTCGCTCAGGCCGATCGGCATGCACAGTTCGCGCAGGTTGCAGTTGGAGCACGCGACCTTGATGGAAGCGGGGTTCAACTTGGACGGCGCGTCTTCTTTGGCGACAGGGGACATGAGGATTGACACTTTCGGCGCTTTGGTGCTGGTGGCGTGGTCCAAATTGTCAGGGCCGGGTTTTCCCCCCGGTTGACTCAGATCAACTGGCCCGGGGGTGGCGGGCCGCACGATTGCCGCCAGAGAAGACGCACCATGACCACCACCATCTCCCCCGATCTGCTGCGCAAGTACGACGTTCCCGGCCCGCGCTACACCTCCTATCCGACGGCGGATCGCTTCGTCGAGGCATTCGGGCCGAACGACTACGTGCAGGCCCTGGCCCAGCGCCGGGAAGGCCCCGCCGCGATGGCCGCGCCCCTGTCGCTGTACGTGCACATCCCGTTCTGCGAGCAGCTGTGCTACTACTGCGCCTGCAACAAGATCATCACCAAGCACCACGAGCGGGCCGCGCCCTACCTGCGCTACCTGACCCGCGAGGTGGAACTGCACACCGAAGTGCTCGGCACCGGCCAGCCGGTGAGCCAGCTGCACCTGGGGGGCGGCTCGCCGACCTTCCTGACCGACGACGAACTGCGCCAGCTCATGGCGATGCTGCGCCGGAATTTCGCCGTCGCGCCGGGCGCCGAATGCTCGATCGAGATCGATCCGCGCACCGTGACCGGCGAGCGGCTGCAGTTCCTGCACGACATCGGCTTCAACCGCATCAGCTACGGCGTGCAGGACTTCGACCCCGACGTGCAGAAGGCCGTGCACCGCGTGCAGCCCTACGAGCAGGTCGCGGCGCTGATGGAGGACGCCCGCCGCATCGGCTTCGATTCCGTCAACGTGGACCTGATCTACGGCCTGCCCAAGCAGACGCCGGAGTCCTTCACGCGCACGCTGCAGCAGGTCTCCACGCTGCGGCCGGACCGCATCGCCCTGTACGGTTACGCGCACCTGCCGGAGCGCTTCAAGCCGCAGCGCCGCATCATTGCCGCCGAATTGCCCGGTGCGGCCAACAAGGTCTCGATGCTGTCGCAGGCGCTGGCCGCCTTCATCAGCGCCGGCTACGTGTACATCGGCATGGACCACTTCGCGCTGCCGAACGACGCGCTCGCCGTCGCCAAGCGCCAGGGCCGGCTGCACCGCAACTTCCAGGGCTACAGCACGCAGGCCGACTGCGACCTGATCGGACTGGGCATCTCCGCGATCGGCAAGGTGGGCGCCACCTACAGCCAGAACGCCAAGACGATGGACGAATACTGCGACATGCTGGACCAGGGCAAGCTGCCCGTGGTGCGCGGCCTGGCGCTGTCCCGCGACGACCTGGCCCGCCGGGCCGTGATCATGGCGCTGATGTGCCAGGGGCAGGTGGTGTTCGAGTCGATCGAGCTGGCCTGGCTGCTGGATTTCAAGGCCTACTTCGCCCCCGAGATGGAGCAGATGCGCCAGCTGCAGGAGCAGGGCATGGTCGTCATCGACGACGAGGGCATCCAGGTCACGGCACAGGGCTGGTTCTTCGTGCGCGGCGTCGCGATGCAGTTCGACAAGTACCTGCAGGCCGACCGCAACCGGACGAAGTTCTCCCGGATCATCTGATGTCCCCGACCCTCGCCGGCACCGCCTTCCTGATGGGGCTGGTCGGGGGGCCCCACTGCCTGGCCATGTGCGGCGCCGCCTGCGGCGGCGTGATCCGCGGCGTCGGCGCGAAGCCGGCGCGCGGGATGTGGACCTTCCAGGGCGGGCGCCTGCTGGGCTACAGCCTGGCCGGTGCGGCCGCCGGCCTCGCCGTCCACAGCTTCGCCTGGCTGTCCTCGCACACCGCCGCCCTGCGCCCCGCCTGGACGCTGTTCCACCTCGCCGTGCTGGCCTGGGGCCTGATGCTGCTCGCGCAGGCGCGCCAGCCGCAGTGGGTGGAGAGCGCCGGCCGCGGCCTGTGGCGCAAGGTGCGGCCCTGGGCGCAACGCCCCGGCGGCCTGGTGGTCACGGGCGCGCTGTGGACCTTCATGCCCTGCGGCCTGCTGTATTCGGCGCTGCTCGTCGCCTCCCTCTCGGGCGGCCCGCTCGAGGGCGCGCTCAGCATGGCGCTGTTCGCCGTCGGCGGCGGCATCTCGCTGGGGCTCGCCCCGGCGGCCTTCCGCAAGCTGCAGGACCTGGGCAACCGCCTGCGCAAGGACTGGGGCACGCGCATCGCCGGTGGCCTGCTGGCCGCCACCGCCGCGTGGGCGCTGTGGATGGACGTGGCGCACCGGGTTGCCGAATGGTGCGGGCTGGCCTGAGGCGGGTGTTTCTCTGCCGCGCAGACTCCTAGGCTGCGCCCGCAGGCGGCACCCACGCCGGCAGCCGGATCTCCACGCCCGTCAGCGAAAGCTCCACCTTCCCGCCCAGGGGCTCGATGCGGCGGCGGGCCGAGGCCATGCGGGGCCCCTCCGGCGGCACCCGGCAGGCCACGTGCTCGGGCCCGCACTCGCAGGACAGGTGGATGCGGACCTGCCCGTCCTCGGCGCCCGTGGTCACCAGGATGCGGGTGCCGCCGGCGCCGCCGCAGCGCTCGCAGTTTTCCTCCAGCGCGTGCAGCAGCCCCATCAGCGTCTCGGTCAGGTGGTCGGGAATCGCCTCGCAGGCCAGCAGGCCCTCGCTGGGGCGCAGCTCGATCGGCGTGCCGCGGAAGCGCCGGTCGAAGCGCAGGAACTCGCAGACCGAGCGCACCAGCTGGTTGATGTCCAGCACCTCGGGCGTGCCGCTGCCGGCGGTGGCGAAATCGCTGATGCGCCGCGTCATCGCGGAGATGCGCGCGGTCTGCTCCACGATCATCTTCGGCACGGCGGGCTGCACGTCCGCCGGGGCGTGCCACTGCTCGATCTCCTGCGCCAGGCCGGAGATGATGGCGAGCGGATTGCCCACCTCGTGCGAGATGTTGGCGGCCATGGTCGCCATGGTGGCCATCTTGTCGCGGTGCCATTCCTGCTCGCGCTGCGCCAGGTCCTCGCGCGAGCGCGCCTCGGTGTCGATGATGCGCTGCGCGTTGCGCATCAGGTAGAGCAGGGCCAGGTACACGGCCACCAGCACCAGCGCGCTCACCATCAGCAGGCGCGTCGAGGCCTGCGCCATGGTGGCCTGGTTGCGCTCGGCGGACAGCTGCACGCGTTCCTGGTTGCGCGCCGTCACTTCCACCAGGCGGGCCGTGCCGGATTCGAGCTGCTGCAGCAGCGGCGTGACGTCCGAATAGATCTCGAACACGCCGCCGAGGCCGCCGCCGGGCATCTCCACCGGGATGTAGCTCTGGATCAGGTCGCGGTCCTCCACCTCGCCCTCGAAGGCGCTGAAGCGGTTGCGGTGGACCAGCTCGCTCGCGGGGCGGCCCGCGGCCGCGGAGCGCCAGCCGCGGTTGTCCGACTTGTCCTCGCCCACCTGCGCCGGCTCCGACGAGTACACGGTCAGCCCGCGCAGGTCGTACACCTTGATCTTGAAGACGCTGGTGCGCCGCATCAGCGAGCGCACCGGCGCGTCGATGTCGCTGAACCCGGGCAGGGCCGCCACCTGCCGGCGCAGTTCGGCCACGCATCCCGGCAACGCCGGAGCGCCGCCCTGGGCTTCCAGGGCCGGGGCCCGGCAGCGTTCGACCGGCACGACCTGGGCGCGCGCCACGATCGGCGCGAAATGCGAGTCCCACAGCGCGTTGGCGAAGACGTGGGCGAGCGTGACGTGGCCGGCTTCGTGCACGGACACGAGGTTGGCGCGGCCGGCCTCCTTCTGCTCCTGCAGCAGTTGCGCCTGCACGGTGGCCAGGAAGGCGCCGTGCTCGCGTTGCGCGGTGGCGAAGAAGCGCTGTTCGCTGCGCTCCAGCAGGAACAGGGCGATCGCCAGCACGGCGAAGGCGACCAGGCTGGTGGCGGTGAAGTAGTGCGTCAGCTGGAACGGACGTCCATCCCCCGCAGGACGCAAGGCCCGCATCAGGGATCGCAGCATGGCGCCACCCGGCACGTCGTCACGCTCCCAGTCTACTGGACGGGTGTGCGCTCATCAACGCGCGCGGGGCCCGCGTCTTTGAGCAAGATCATTCGTGGTGGTCGCGGCTCGTGTAATCTGCGGCGCCGGGTCCGCCGGGACCCGCGAAAGGAAGGATCCGTGCCGATTGGAGTGATGCGGCGTGCCGCGGCCCTGGTGGCGCTGGCCGCCTGCGCGCAGGCAGCGCAGGCGGCGTACGCCGGCCTGTGGTTCCAGTGCCAGCCACGCTGGAACGCGGAAAAGAACTACCTGCTGGTGCAGGTGCGCCCGGGCGAGCGGGCGTGGAACGCGAGCTGGGGCGCTTCCGACAGCGCGCAGGGCGCGGCGGCGAAGGACAAGGACGGCAACCTGCTGCTGCGCGGCTGCCATTCCCGCGGCGGCACGCCGGCCGCCGGCTGCAGTCCGGCGAAGCCGCCGCTGTTCGCGACGCTGCCCAGGGGCGTGGCGGACGGCAAGGGCCTGCCGGCCGACGCGGCGCTGCGCCGCGGCGGCTGGATCCGCACCGACCCGGCGGGATCGGAGCAGCTCGCGCGCCAGTGCGCTGCCCTGCGTCCCAAGGCCAGGGGTTGAGCCCGGCACCGGCAAGGGAGTCCCCATGAACGCGATCCAGGCCCAGGCCATGCGGCAGTTGCTGGAGCGGCAGGACGTCGCGGCGCTCGGCACGCTGCACAACGGCGAACCTTTCGTCTCGATGGTCCCTTACGCGCTCGCGCCCGACGGGCAGGGCTTCGTGATCCACGTGAGCCGGCTGGCCACGCACACGAAGGACATGGAAACGCATCCCGGCGTGAGCCTGCTGGTGATGGACGAACGCACGCCGGAAGTCCCGCCCCAGGCCCTGCCGCGCGTCACGGTGCAGGGGCAGGCGCAGCCCTGCGCGCCCGACGCACCCCTGTACGCGGCGGCGAAGGAGGCCTATCTCTCGCGCTTTCCGAACAGCCAGGAGATGTTCGGCTTCGCCGACTTCTCGCTGTTCGTGATCGAGCCGCGCTCGCTGCGCGTGGTGGGCGGCTTCGCGCAGGCGTGGTCGGTCACGGCGGCCGACTTCGTGCGCTTCATGGGAGAGGGCGGCTGACGCGCCGCTGCGCGCGGGGTCAGCGCAGCGTGGCGATGTACGCCACCAGCGCCTTGATGTCGGCGTCGGTCAGGCCCTTGGTGTACTTGAACATCTTCTCGTCGGCGCGCACGTCGTTGTCGCGGTAGCGGCGGATGCTCATCTCCAGGTAGGCGGGCTGCTGGCCGGCCAGGCGCGAGTTCTTCTCGCTGCCGGCGCCGTTCTCGCCGTGGCACTTCCTGCAGCCGTTCTCGTATACCGCCTTGCCCTGCGCGGCCAGCCGGGCGTCGCCTGCCGCCTGCGACCTCGGCATCTCCTGGCTGGTGTAGTACACCGCCACGGCGAAGCGCTCGTCGTTGCTCATGGCCTTGACCAGGCCTTCCATGAAGAACGCGCCCTTGCGGCGGCCGTCGTGGAACTTGTTCAACTGGTTCAGCACGTAGATCGTGTTCTGGCCCGCCAGGTTCGGCACGTCCGGCCGCACGCTCTGGCCCGAGGGGCCGTGGCAGTTGGCGCAGAAGGTGGCGAGCTTGGCGCCCTGCCTGTAGGCCTGCTCGTGGAGCTTCGGGTCGGCCTTGGCGGCGGCGAGCTTGTCCTGCGCCCACTGCGGCAGGACGGCCGCGGGGTTGGAGGCGGCCGGCTGCGCCGGCGTGGCGGCCGGCTGGGCCCAGCAAGTGGAGGCCAGCCCGAACGCGAGCAGGCAGGCCAGTGCGGGAAATTTCATGGCCGAGATGATGCAGACCGGCACGCGTGGCACGCTTGAGACACGTCAAGTGCCCTTCGCGCCTTGCGGGCCGGGCGGCGGGGCTCCAGAATCGCCGCCGTTGGAATACCTCTTCGTCCTTGTCGTGGGCCTGGGCGCCGGCACCCTGGGCGGCGTGATCGGCACCGGCTCCTCGATCGTGCTGATGCCCGTGCTGGTCCTCCTGTTCGGCCCGCGCCAGGCGGTGCCGATCATGGCCATCGCGGCCATCATGGGCAACGCCGGCCGCGTGATCGCCTGGTGGCGCCACATCGACTGGCGCGCCTGCTTCGCCTACTGCGCCACTGCCGTCCCGGGCGCGGTGCTCGGCGCCAGCCTGCTGCTGGCCATCCCGCCCGGCGTGGCCGAACTGGCGCTGGGCGTGTTCTTCCTGTCGCTGATCCCGCTGCGGCGCTGGCTCGCGCAGCGCGAGTTCCGGCTCTCGCAACTGCACCTGGCGCTGCTCGGGGGGCCGCTGGGGGTGCTGACCGGCCTGGTCGTCTCCACCGGGCCGCTGACCGTGCCGCTGTTCACCTTCTACGGGCTGGAGCGCGGCGGCCTGCTCGGCACCGAGGCGGCCGCGTCGATCGGCATGTACGGCTCCAAGGTCGCGGCCTTCCAGGCGCTGGGGGCGCTGCCGGCCTCGGTCGTCTTCGACGGGCTGATCGTCGGTTCCTCGCTCATGGCCGGATCCTTCCTTGGCCGGGCGATCGTGCTCGCCCTCACGCCCGGGGCCTACCGGACGCTGGTGGACGGCCTGATGCTCTGCTCCGGTCTCACGCTGCTCTGGGCCGCCGTGAAGTAGGGCGCGCGCCGGGGTCCGCAAGCCGGCACGCTTGCGGTACGCTCGTGCAAACCGCGTAGCGCAAGGGAGCTGCAGTGGGTCTGTCGCGCAGGCTGGGGTCCTTCACGGGCCGGGTCGTGGTGCTGGGGTTCGGCAGCATCGGCCAGGCGGTGTTGCCGCTGCTGTTCGACAGCTTCGGCATCGCGCCCTCCCAGGTGCGCATCGTCACGGCCGGCGAAAACGGCGCCGAGATCGCCCGCGCGCTCGGGGTCGCCCTGCGCGTGCAGGCGCTCACGCAGCAGAACCACGAGGCCGTGCTGGCGCCGCTGCTGGGTCCCGGCGACCTCCTGCTCAATGTCTCGGTGGACGTGTCCAGCCTGGCCCTGGTGCGCTTTTGCGCGCCGCGCGGCGTGCTGTACCTCGACGCCTGCTGCGAGCCCTGGGCCGGGCGCTACATGAATCCCGACCTGCCGCCGACGCAACGCTCCAACTACGCCTTGCGCGAGGAGCTGCTGGCGTTCCGGCGCGAGCATCCGCGCGCCCCCACGGCCTGCATCACGCAGGGGGCCAATCCGGGCCTCGTGTCGTGCTTCGTCAAGGTCGCACTGCTGCAGATGGCGGCCGACCTGCGGCTGGCCATCGAGCCACCGTCCACCCCCGAGGCCTGGGCCGCCCTCGCGCGCCGGCTCGACGTGAAGGTGATCCACATCGCCGAGCGTGACACGCAGGTGGCCGCCCCGCGCAAGCAGCCCGGCGAGTTCATCAACACCTGGTCGGTCGACGGCTTCGTCGACGAAGGCCTGCAGCCCTCCGAGCTGGGCTGGGGCACGCACGAGCGGCACTGGCCCGCCGACGCGCTGCGGCACGGGTACGGCTGCGAAGCCGCCATCATGCTGAATCGCCCGGGCATCGCCACCCGCGTGCGCACCTGGACGCCGCTGCAGGGGCCGTTCCACGCCTTCCTCGTCACGCATGGCGAGGCGATCTCCATTCCCGACCACTTCACCCTGCGCGAGGAGGGCGCGGTGGTCTACCGCCCCACCGTGCACTACGCCTACCACCCGTGCGACGACACCGTCGCCTCGCTGCACGAACTGGCCGGACGCAACTGGCGGCTGCAGCCGCGACGGCGCATCATCCGCGACGACATCGTCTCGGGCATGGACGAACTGGGCGTGCTCCTCATGGGCAACGCGCGCGGCGTGTACTGGTACGGCTCGCGCCTGGCGATCGAACAGGCCCGCGCGCTCGCGCCGTACAACAACGCCACGACCCTGCAGGTGGTGGCCGGCATCGTGGGCGCGATCACCTGGGCGCTGCGCCATCCGGACCGCGGCGTGGTGGAGGCCGACGAGATGGACCACGTGCTGATGCTGGATGCGGCGCGGCCCTGGCTGGGCGAGGTGGTCGGCATGTGGGGCGACTGGACGCCGCTGGCGGACCGCAGCCGCCTGTTCCCGGAACCGAAGGACGCGGACGACCCCTGGCAGTTCATCAACTTCCGGGTCGCCTGACGCGGCAGCCGTGCCAGTCCTGCTGAAGAAAGAGCTCGGCGTCGTCGAGAACTCCTACTACGAAGCGACCGTCACGCGGCCGCCAGCGCAGCCTTCGCTGACGCAGCGCCTGCAGGCCGACGTGTGCGTCGTGGGCGGCGGCTATGCGGGGCTGTCGGCGGCGCTGGAGCTGGCCGAGCGTGGCTATTCGGTGGTGCTGCTGGAGGCGCAGCGCGTGGGCTGGGGCGCCTCGGGGCGCAACGGCGGCCAGGTGATCGTCGGCTTCGGCAGCGACGGCGAGGAGGCGATCGAGCGGCAGTTCGGCCTGCAGGACGCGCGGCGCGCCTGGGACATCTCGGTGGATGCGATCCGGCTGCTGCAGCGGCGCATCGCGCGCTACGGCATCGGGTGCGAATGGCGCACCGGCTACCTGAGCCTGGCGACCAAGCCGCGCAAGGCGCAGGAACTGCGCCGCTGGATGGACCGCGTGCAGTCCACCTACGACTATCCGCTGCAGTGGGTGGACAACGGCGCCCTGCGGCAGTGGGTGGACAGCGCGCGTTTCCATTCGGCGGTGTTCGATGCGGGCTCGGGCCACCTGCATCCGCTGAAGTACTGCCTGGGCCTGGCCGCCGCGGCGCGGGGGGCGGGCGCGCGCATCTTCGAGAACTCGCCGGTGTTCGTGGTGGAGCGCGGACGCAGGCCCGTGGTGCGCACGGCGCAGGGCGAATGCGCCTGCGACTTCGTGGTGCTCGCGGGCAACGTGTACCTCGGGGAATACGGCGACGCGATCGCGCCCGAGGTGTGCTCGCGCATCATGCCGGTGGGAACGTACATGATCGCCACCGAGCGCATGGCGCCGCAGCGCGCGGCGGCACTGATCCCCAGCCGCTGCGCCGCCTCGGACACCAACTTCATCCTCGACTACTTCCGCCTCAGCGACGACCATCGCCTGCTGTTCGGCGGCGGCGACAGCTACACGGGCACGACACCGCGCAACCTGATCGGCCAGATCCGCCGCAGCATGATGGGCGTGTTCCCGCAGCTGAAGGACCTGGAGGTGGCGCACGCCTGGGGCGGCTTCGTCGACATCACGATGAACATGGCGCCGCATTTCGGCCGGCTGGGAGCCAACGTCTATTTCGTGCAGGGCTTCTCGGGCCACGGCCTGGCGCTCTCCGGCATGGCGGGGCTGATGGTGGCGGAGGCCATCGCCGGCCAGGCCGAGCGTTTCGACCTGCTGGCGCGCATCCGGCACCTGCCGTTCCCCGGCGGGGCGCTCATGCGCACGCCCGCACTCGTGCTGGGAATGTGGTATTACCGTTTGCGCGACGCGTTGTAGCTGAGCCACCACTGGCCGCACAAGGATTGGGTCCGGGGTCCTACAGCTTTGTCCCTACGGTGGCGCGACGATCGCATCACCTCTACCATGGGACATCCACATGCCTGACATGAAGCTGGAGTCCGCTCCCAAGACCATGGACGCTGCGCGAAAGCCGAACCCCGGCGCGAAGCCGCCGCTGGACGCGCGGCTGACCGAGCAGCGCAATCCGCGCAGCCTGCGCATCGACCAGATGTCGGCGCTCGAGATCGTCGACCTGATCAACGCGGAGGACCGCCTGGTCGCCGCCGCCGTGAGCGACGAGCGCGAACGCATCGCGCGCGCCATCGACCTCGTCGTCGAGAGCTTCCGCAAGGGCGGGCGCCTGATCTACGTCGGCGCCGGCACCTCCGGGCGCCTGGGCGTGCTCGATGCCTCCGAGATGCCGCCCACGTACCGGACCGAACCCGACCTGGTGCAGGGCGTGATGGCCGGCGGCTACGAGGCGCTGCTGCGCGCCCAGGAAGGCGCCGAGGACATCCCGGAGGACGGCGCGCAGGCCATGGACGACCGCTCGATCGACGGCCGCGACTTCGTGCTGGGGATCGCGGCCTCGGGCACCACGCCCTTCGTGCACGGCGCGCTCCAGCGCGCGCGCGAGCGGGGGGCACGCACCGGCTTCCTGCTGTGCACCTACCCCACCGAGGAACAGCTGCGGGCGAACGACGTGGTCATCGCGCCGCTCGTGGGGCCGGAGGTGATCACCGGGTCCACCCGCATGAAGGCGGGCACCGCGACCAAGCTGGTGCTGAACACGATCAGCACCGGCGCGATGGTCAGGACCGGCAAGGTCTACGGCAACCTGATGGTGGACCTGCAGGTGACCTGCCAGAAGCTGCAGGACCGCGGCGAGCGGATCCTGATCGAGACGCTGGGGGTGTCGCGCGACGAGGCGACGCGGCTGCTCGATGCGTCGGGCGGCCACGTGAAGACCGCGATCGTGATGTCGCGGCTGGGGCTGGATGCCGAAGCCGCGCGCAAGCGCCTGGAGCGCGCGGACGGCTCGATCGCCTCTTTGATCGGGAAGTAATCGTCTTCCTCCCTCCCCTCCGGGGGAGGGTCGGGGCGGGGGCGCTCCGGCGCGCCCGGTTCGCTCCAGACGGGCGAAACGTCGCCGCAGCCCGCCGCGATGCTATGATGCGATCGCATCACCAATTTCCACCATGCGCACCACGCTCGACATCGACGAAGACGTGCTGCTCGCGGCCAAGGAGCATGCGGCGCGCGAACGCAAGTCGCTCGGGGCCGTGATCTCGGAACTCGCGCGTGAATCCCTGCGGCGGCCTGCGCAGCCCGGCGGCCGTCGCGCCACCACCAGGCGGGGCGGGCGCTTCGCCGTGCTTCCGCAGCGCGACGAGGTCGTCACGCTCGAACATGTGCGCGGCTTGCAGGACGCGGAGGGGGTATGACTTGGCCGCTGCCGCGCGAATCCTGCTCGATGTCAACGTCCTGATCGCGCTGCTCGACGACGCGCACGTCTTTTCGCGGCGCGCCAACGAGTGGCTCGATGCGGCGCCGCGGCGGATTGCCACCTGCCCGATCGTCGAGAACGGCGTGATCCGGATCATGAGCGCGCCTGCGTACTCGGTCTCGCATCGCGCCACCCCGGAGCAGATCGCGGACGGCCTCAGGTCCCTGACCGAGGCGGTGGATCACGAGTTCTGGGCCGACGACGTTTCGATGCTGGACGAAACGCTCGTGGACTTCAGCCGGCTGCACGGACACCGCCAGGTAACGGACGCCTACCTGCTTGCCCTGGCGGTCCGCCGCGGCGGCGTGATCGCGTCCTTCGATACCGCGTTGCCGGTGACTGCGGTGCGGGGCGCGAGCAGGAAGCATCTGCTGGAGGTCTGAGCGTTCCTCACCTTCGCGGGGATGGCAGACCGTTACTCCTTCGGCGCCCCCGAATCCCGCACGATCCCCTCATACCGCTTCACCTCGGACGCGGTGAACGCAGCGAACTCCTGCGCCGTGCCGCCCATCACGATCGCGCCCATCCCGGTCAGCTTCGCGTGCATCTCCGGGTTCTTCAGGATCTTGTTGATCTCGGTATTGAGCCGGGCCACCACTTCCGCCGGCGCGCCGGCGGGCAGCATCAGCCCGTACCACGCCGACGCGATCATCGGCGTCCCCGCCTCCTTGAAGGTGGGCACGTTCGGCAGCGCCGGCAGGCGCTTGTCCGAGGCCACCGCCAGCGGCCTGAGCAGCCCGCCGCGGATGCTTCCCAGCGAGCCGGTGTCGATCATCATGTCGATGTGGCCCGCGATCAGGTCCTGCGCCGCCGGGCCGCTGCCCTTGTACGGAACGTGGCGCACGTCCACGCCCGCGGCCGTCTTGAACTGCGCGCCCGCCAGGTGCTGCGAGCCGCCGATGCCGGCCGACCCGTAGGTGTACTTGCCCGGGTCCTTCTTCGCCGCGGAGACGATGTCCCTGAGCGAATTCCACGGCGACTTCGCCGGCACCACCATCACGTTCGGGATCTCGCACAGCGACACCACCGGCGTGAAGTCCTCGATCGGGTGGTAACCCAGCTTCGCGTACAGGTGCGGCGCCGCGGCATTGGTCGAACTGGTGGCCAGCAGGATCGTGTGCCCGTCGGCCTTTTCCTTGACGAACTGCTGCGTGCCGATCACGCCGCCGGCACCGCCCTTGTTCTCCACCACCACCGGCACGCCCAGCGCCTGCGACAGCGGCTGCGCCAGCATGCGGCCGATCTGGTCGGTTGCGCCGCCGGCCGGCCAGGGCACCAGGATCTTCACGGGGCGGTCATCGGAGGGCCAGGCAGCCAGCGCCCACGGCGTGGACAGCGCCAGCAGGCAGGCGGCGAGGGTGCGCCGGGTCAGCTTCGTCCTCACTTGTTCTCCCCCCACGGCATATCCTTCCAGAGCTGCTTGAAGGCCCCTTCGGTCTCGCGCAGTTCCGTGTCGTACTTCGCCGGCGGCAGGTAGCGCAGGGGCGCGAAGTAGGTCGCGGCCTTCTGCTGGAACTCGGGATCGGCCACGGCCTTCTGCACCGCGCTCACCAGTTGTTCGCGGATGGCGGGCGGCAGGCCCTTGGGCGCGGCGACGCCGCGCAGCGATGCCATCACGATGTCGAAGCCCTGTTCCTTGAAGGTGGGCAGGTTCGGCGCCAGCGTGCTGCGCGAAGTGCTCATCTGGCCCAGGTTGCGCATGGGCGAGCCGCCCTTCTCGTACTGCAGCGCCTCGCCGATGTTCATCGACGCCATGTAGATCTGCTTGCCGACGATGGACTGGTGCACTTCGGCCGCGCCCTTGAAGGGCACGTGCGTGAGCTTCACGCCGGCGGCGCGCTCGAACATCATCGCGGCGAGATGGTCGTCGGAGCCGATGCCCGTCGTGCCGTAGCTCACCTTGCCCGGATTGGCCTTGGCATAGGCGACCAGCTCGGCCAGGTTCTTCACCGGGGTGTCGTTGTGCACCGAGAAGTTCCCCGGATCGTCGACCACGTTGCCCAGGAGGTCGTAGCCGCTCCAGTGGTAGTTCACCTTGCGCTCGATCGGGATCGTCAGCACGTTGGGCGTGTTGATGAAGCCGATCGTGTAGCCGTCCGGCTGCGCGTTGGCCAGTTCCGCGAAGCCGATGCCACCGCCCGCACCGGCGCGGTTGATGACGACGATGCTGGCGTTGTTGCCCAGGTGCTTGCCGATGTAGGGGGCCAGCACGCGCGCGATGATGTCCGTGCCGCCGCCGGCGGCGTAGGCCACGATCATCTTGATCGGCTGTTCGGGATAGGCCGCGCGCGCGGCGCCGGGGGCCACGGCCGCGGCGGTGAGCGCCAGCAGCGGCAGCAGGCGCTGCAGGAGGGGGGGAATGCGTGTCATGTGGGGTGTCTCCGTCTCTTGTCGAATGCTTCTGCGCGCCTCAGCCGAGGATGCGGGCGCGTCGTTCCTGGTAGGCGGGCCAGACCTCGGGGTTCACCAGCCGCGGCGGCTTGCCGCCGGCGAGCAGGTCCACGATCTGGTCCGCCGCGATGGCCGCCACGTTGCGGCGCGCCTCGTGCGTGACGCCCGCGTTGTGGAAGGTGGCGTACACGTTGTCCATGGCCAGCAGCGGGTGGTCCAGCGGCGGCGGCTCGCGGTCCCACACGTCGACGCCGGCGCCGGCCAGGTGGCCGGACTGCAGCGCGGCGACCAGGGCCGCTTCGTCGTGGATGCCGCCGCGCGCGGTGGTGATGAAGATCGCGCCCTTCTTCATGCGCGCGAACGCGGCGGCATCGATCATCTTCAGCGTGCTGGCGTCGCGCGGGCAATGCAGCGAAACGAAGTCGGACTGCTCCAGCACCTGCTGCAATGACACGGGCTTCGCGCCGCGCCGCTCGATCTCCTCGGGCGGCACGTAGGGGTCGGTGGCGATCACCTCGATGCCGAAGGCGCGCGCCAGGCGCGCCACGCGCGTGCCGACGTTGCCGATGCCGACCAGGCCGATGGTGCAGCCCTTGGCCTCGTGGCCCATGATCGCCTCGCGGGTGAAGCCGGTCTCGCGCCGCATGCGGCGGTCGCACTGCAGCATGTGCCGCTGCAGCGACAGCAGCATGGCCAGCGTGTGTTCCGCCACCGAGTCGGCGTTGCCGCCGGCCTGGTTCACCACCGCGATGCCGGCGGCCGTGCAGGCCGGCACGTCCACGGTGTCATAGCCGGCGCCGCTGGAGGACACGCACAGGAGGTCCGGGCAGCGTGCCACCAGCTCGCCGGTCGCGAACCATTGCGTCGGCAGTTCGTCCTTGGCCGCCGACACGTGGTACACGTGCGCGCCGGCAAGGATGTCCCACGCCGCGGCATCGTTGCCGCGCACCGGGAAGATGCCCAGCGCGATGTCCTGCTCGCGCGCGATGCGCTCGTCGAACACGGGATTGAGCCAGAGGTCCGAGCGGACCACGCGTTTGCCGTTCGCCATGGTCTTCAGCGCGGGGTGGGGTCGCAGCCGATCGCCTTCAGGCGCGCGTCCACCCAGGAGGTGTCGTGCGTGCCGGCGCGGATGTTGGCGATGGTCTTGAGTTCCAGCGCGACCTTCTCGCGCGAGGCGGCCAGCACCTGTTCCACGTCGTCGTAGGGCACGCACAGCAGGCCGTCGGCGTCGCCGAGGATCAGGTCGCCGGGCTCGATCACCATGCCGTCCAGGGCGATGGGCACGTTGATCTCGCCCGGGCCGTCCTTGTAGGGGCCGCGGTGCGTCACGCCCGCGGCGTAGAGCGGGAAGCTGCCGGCCGCGATCACGTCGATGTCGCGCACGGCACCGTTCAGGACGATGCCGCCCAGCTTGCGCTGCATGGCATAGGAGACCATCAGCTCGCCGAACAGCGAGTTGGTGAGGTCGCCGCCCGCGTCCACCACGATGATGTCGCCCGGCACGGCCATGTCCAGCGCCTTGTGGATCATCAGGTTGTCGCCGGGCCGGCACTTGACCGTGAGGGCCGGGCCACCGAGGCGGCCGCCCTTGTGCATCGGGCGCAGGCGCGGACCCCCCGCCGTCATGCGTGTCATGCAGTCGCTGATGTTCGCCACCGGGATATCGGCGAAGGCCTGCACGTAGCGCTCGGCCACGGCGCGCTGGCGCTTGAGGATCTGGAGTCCGACCATGGTTTGTCTCTCGAGGAAAGGATGGAATGTACGGGATGCTCAGAAGCTGTGAATGAATTGATCGCGCCCACGACGGGGTGCATCAGGGTGCAGGCGTAGGCGCGGTCCGCAGTCCAGGCTGGCCGCCTGGACAAGGGCCGCAACACCCGCCTGCGCCCTGAGGCACCCCGGCCCGAGGGGCGAGCCTCGACGCGATCTGGGTGAAGCCACTGCGTCGAAAGAGGCTCGCGTGGGCGTGAGCAATTCGTTCACAGCTTCTCAGGCGCCGGCCGGCAGCAGGAAGCTGGCGTCGAGTTCGGCCAGCGAATTCACGCCCAGCATGGCCATGTTGCGCGAGACCTCCTCGCGCAGCAGGGCGATGCCGTGGCGCACGCCCGCCTCGCCGGCCACCGATGCGGCGTAGTTGAACGGACGGCCCACGAACACGAACTTCGCGCCCAGCGCCAGGGCCTTGAGCACGTCGCTGCCGCGGCGGATGCCGCTGTCGATCATCACCGGCACCTCGGGGCAGGCAGCCACGACCCGCGGCAGCACGCGCAGCGGCGCCACCGCGCCATCGAGCTGGCGGCCACCGTGGTTGGAGACGATGATGCCGTCGGCGCCTTCGTCCACCGCGATGCGGGCATCGCGCGCGTCGAGGATGCCCTTGACCACCAGCTGCCTCGGCCACATGCGCCGGATCGTGCGCAAATGCTGCCAGTCGAGGTGGCCGCGCTCGGACAGGTCGCGCACCACGTTCTTCGACAGGATGGGGGCGCCGCGCTGCGCGTAGTTGTTCTCGAAGTGCGGCATGCCGTGCAGCGCGATCGTCTTCAAGAAGGTGCCGAACAGCCAGCGCGGATGGCTGAGGCCGTCCCACGCGAGGCGCAGGTTGGGGCGCAGCGGCGTGGAGAAGCCGGCCCGCACGTTGTTCTCGCGGTTCGAGGTGACCGGCGTGTCGACGGTGATCACCAGCGTGCGGAAGCCCGCCGCCTTCACGCGCTCGATCAGCGCCACGATGTTAGCCTCGTCGCCGGGCAGGTAGGCCTGGAACCAGGCGTCCGGATTGGCGCGGACCACTTCCTCCATGCGGATCAGCGAAGAGCCGCTCATGACCATCGGCACGTTCTCGGCCGCTGCCGCCTGCGCCTGCACGAGGTCGCCGCGGTAGGCGGAAAGGGCGCTGATGCCCATCGGCGCGATGCCGAAGGGGGCCGAATAGCGCCGCCCGAGCAGCGGGGCCGCGGTGGACCGCCGCGAGACGTCGACCAGCACGCGGGTGACGAATTCGTAGCGTGCGTACGAAAGCCGGTTCGCTTCCAGCGAGTGGTTGCGTTCGACCGCGCCGCAGATGTAGGCGAACACCGGGCGCGGCAGGTGGCGGCGTGCGGCGGTCTCGAAGTCGTCGAGGGACAGGATGGGGCCCAGGCGGGCGGGCAGGGCTTGGGGAATGGCGGGGCTGCGGGGAGGGACCGCTTGCGCCGCGGCGGCGCCGTCGGCGGAAGACTCGAGCTGCATGCCGCCAGTGTCGCCCGGGCGCAGGGTGCGCGTCCAATACATAATTGAGCGCTCATTGATACCTGCACGGCATCGCCATGATCGACCTGCGCCAGCTGCGCTACTTCCAGGCCGTCGCCGAGGAACTCCACTTCGGCCGGGCCGCCGCGCGGCTGGCGATCGCGCAGCCCGCGCTGTCGCGCCAGATCCAGCAGATCGAGGAGGAACTGGGCACGCCCCTGCTGCGGCGCACGCAGCGGCGGGTCGAACTGCTGCCGGCCGGCGCCTTGCTGCTGGAACGCAGCCGGGCGATCCAGCAGGAGCTGGCGCGCACGGTGAGCGACGTGCGCCGCACGGGTGCGGGGGAGCTGGGGCGCCTGTCGCTCGGCTTCATCCACTCGTCCACCTACGGCCTGCTGCCGACCCTGATCCGGCGCTTTCGCCAGCTCTATCCGGACATCGAACTGCAACTGCACGAGATGCCGATCACGGACCAGCACGCGGCGCTGCTGCGCGGAACCATCGATGTCGGCCTGCTGCGCGTGCAGCAGGCGCCGGCGGAACTGGAGGTGCAGCCGGTGTTGTCGGATCCCTTCGTGCTGGCGGTGCCGGCGAACCACCCGCTGGCGACTCGCACCCGGGTGCGCCTGCGCAGCGTGGCCGGCGACCCCTTCGTGATGTTCGCCGCCGCCGAGGCGCCGTTGCTGTACGACCGCGTGCAGGCCCTGTGCCGGCAGGCGGGCTTCACCCCGAACGTGGTGCAGCACGCCACCCAGATCCACACGGTGGTCGGACTGGTGGGCGCGGGCCTGGGCGTGGCGGTGGTGCCGGCCAGCGGACGCAACCTGCATCCGCGCCAGGTGCGCTTCGTGCAGATCGCCGACAAGGCCGACCCGGTGCACGTGGCGCTGGCGTGGCGGCGCGGCCAGGAGACGCCGGCGATCCGCTCGTTCCGCAAGGTGACGCAGGACGTGGTTGCGGGCCTGGCGAAGGCTTGAGGCATCATCCCGGTTCATGATGCAAGAGATCGACAAGCGGCAGCCGGTGGGCTTCATCGGCCTGGGTGTGATGGGCAGCGGCATGGCGCACTGCCTGCTGCGCCAGGGCTGGACGCTCCACGTATTCGCGCGGCGCGAGGAGGCCGCGCGGCCGCTGGTGGAAGCGGGCGCGCAGCGCATGGCTTCGCCTGTGGCGCTGGCCCGCTCGTGCCGCGTCGTGTTCCTGTGCCTGTCCGACGATGCGGCAGTGGAGCAGGTGCTGTTCGGCGAGGCCGGACTGGCGCAGGGGCTGGCGCGCGGCAGCGTGGTGGTGGACACGAGCACGATCGCAGCCACCTCGGCCCGCGCGTACGCGCAGCGGCTCGCCGCGCAGGGTGTGGGCTTCCTCGATGCCCCCATCAGCGGCGGCCAGCAGGGCGCGGAGACGGGCACGCTGGCCTGCATGATCGGCGGCGCGGCGGAAGCGGTCGCGAGCCTGCGCGAGGTGATGGGCGCCTTCTGCAAGGCCATCACGCACGTCGGCGACGTCGGCGCGGGGCAGACGGTGAAGTCCTGCAACCAGGTCGCCGTGGCCGGCGCCTTGCTCGGTGTGGCCGATGCGATCGCGCTGGCGCGCTCGCAGGGTGTGGACCCCAAGGTGATGCGCGACGTGCTGCTCGGAGGCACCGCGCGCAGCTTCGTGCTGGAAAAGCACGGCCAGCGCGTGATCGACGGCGACTACAAGCCGGGCTTCCGGGCGCGCCTGATGCGCAAGGACCTGCGCATCGCGCTGGAGACGGCGCGCAGCGGCGGCGCCAAGCTGCAGGGCGCGGTGCTCGCGGAGCAACTGGTGAACGAGCTGTGCGGGAGCGGGCGCGGCGAGCTGGATTGGGCGGCGCTCGGGCTGCTGGTGCAGGAGAAGGGCGGGAGCTGAAGCCGCTCTTGCGTGGTCAGTCCGCGCGTCCCAGCTTGATCTTGCGGATCTTGCGGTTGCCCATGTCGGCGACGTAGAGCGAACTGTCACCATCGAAGGCCAGTCCGGCCGGCAGGCTGAAGCTGGCCGACGCGCCAGGGCCGTCCTGGTCGCCCGAGGCGCCCGTGCCTGCCAGGACGGATGTCTCGCCCTCGGGCGTGATCTTCAGGATCCTGTGGCCGTAGAGGTCGGCCAGGTACCGGTTGCCTTGCGCATCGGTGACGGTATCGCTCGGATACGGGAAGTCGATGGTGTCGTCGTCCAGCGTGAACACGATGCCGCCCGCGACGAGCCGCGTGCGGTTGCCGCCGCCGTAGTCCGCCACGTGCACCTGCGCGGAGGCATCCACGGCCACCGCGTGCGGCATGAAGAAACTGGCGCTGGCGGCCATGCCGTCGGCGGTACCGAATTCGCCGGAGCCGGCCAGGGTGCTGACGCAGGGGCCGTCGGCGCAGGTTCGGCCGTCTTCCAGCGAGGAAGGGCCTGCCGTTCCGCCGCCGCAGCCGGCCAGGAGGCCCGCTGCGACGATGCATTGCAGCAGAACAGCGCATGCGGCCAGCCTTGCCATGGCTTGCTCCCGTCAGGGGGGAATGCCATGCTGCCCCAATGGGGCACGGACGGCAAGGCTCTATCGCTTCAACCACTCCATCAACTCTGCCTGCAGCACCCTGGAGTACGGCGAAAAGACAGTTCCCTATTGGCCCCCGGCACCCGCATTGCCGCCCTTGTTGAAGTGCATCACCGCGTTGCGGGGCTGCAGCGTGATGCGCGGCTCCGCTCCCGACGAAGGGGTGTTGTAGACCAGGAACTTGTCCTTGCCCGCGGCGGAATAGTCCGGCCATACCAGGGCGATGGGGTCCTTCTTGCGAAGCTGCACCTGCAGGTCGTCCGCCGCGGCCTGCGCCAGATTGGCCTGTGCCACCATGGTGTACAGATCCTTGTCCTTGTTGCGCAGGTGCTCGATGACCAGTGCCTTGCGGCTGGCGGGCAGGGCTACCAGGGCGGGGATGAGTCCCTTCACCTCCTGCTCGTTGCCGCCCTTCTTGTCCTTGAGCAGCAACTCGGCGAGCTGCACCATGTCTTCGTCGGTCGTGTCGTCGGAGACCAGGAACACGCGGGACAGGGCCACCGAGGTGGCCTTGACCTGCAGCGGCATCTGCGTCGGGAAATCCTTGTACCCCGGCTTGCTGTAGCGGACGACGCCGGTGAACGGGACGCCCGCCGGCACCTTCAGCGAGAACGTGCCCTTCTCGCTGGTGCGGCCGTTGGTGACGACGCGTTCACCTTTCACGACCTCGACGAGCACGTTGTAGATGCCGGTGTTGAAGTTCTTGCCCTCCATCACGGCGCCGGAGACGATGAAATCCGCGCCGGCGGCCGCGGGGAGAAGCGCGCCCAGCAGGGCGACGATGGCGCAAGCGATCTTCATTTCCCCTCCTGTTCCTGCGAGCATGCCACCGTGGCGGCGGCGGAGACCTTCGCCCAATCCAGCGGCCCGGGGGCCGCGAAGCGGAACGCACGCCTGATTTCCGTCTTGGCGGCCGTCGCGCCGGGCTTCCAGCGCACGACCGCGCGCATCAGCCCGTCCTCGCCGACCGTCGAATCCCAGACGGCCCGGTCGCCCGTGTACATGGCTTCGAACTGGAAGCGCGGGCCGGGGGCGAAGGAAACCTCGCACACGGCGTTGGGCCGCAGTGCAACGCCCGTCGGGATCACGGCCAGGGCGTTCGCCACCGGGCCGGTGCCCGTGGCCACGAGGGTTCCCTTCGGATGGAGCGGGAACACCCGCACCTGCGCCGTTTGCACGAACGAATCGCCCCACCAGCGCAGGTAGCCGCCGTTGGCGGTGACCCGGGCCTGGAGCGTATAGCTACCCGGGGGGAGCCGTTCGAGCTCGAAAGCGAAGGTGCGTTCCTTGGTCGCCAGGATGGAGGGCTTCGCCTGGTCCGGCAGCGCCAGCACGGACTTCGGCGCCGGCGGCTGCAGGCTGAGGGCGAGCTCCACGTCCCGCAGGTCCGCCACTCCGAGCAGGTTCTCCACGGTGATGGCCGCGGCGAGCTTCTCGTCCTGCGCGATCTCGTACTTGCGCTGGCTGAATTTCACGAGCGCATTCGGGGCCGTGAACAGCTGCTCGTACCGGTGGGCCAGTGCGTCGAGCGCACCGAGGATGGCCACAGCCGACAGGAGCCAGGTGGAAAGCCGGATCCGCTGGTACCAGCGAGGCGGCTTGACGGCCAGCGGCGCCGCGACACCGTGGAAGACCTCTTCGGCCCCTGCGGTAGCGATCAGGGCCCTGGCGCCGAGGTCGTGGTGTTCCCGGCTGTTCCAGAACGCCAGGTGCATCGTGGTGCCATCCTGCACGCGCACCGACTGGATGGCCTGCAGGCCTGCGTGGGTGCCGAACACGTCCTTGGCAATGGGTGCGGCGGAGGACTGGAAGGCGCACACATAGCCGAGGGGAGCCCGTCCGCCTTCGCCGGCGATCGCTTTCGCGAGCTCCCGTGCCTGCGCCATCGGCCCCACCTCCTGCGGCAAAGTATCTGCCCGGACCCGCGCCGGTGCAATATCGTGCCCCCGGGGTGCGTTGGCCCGGCTCGTCTCTTTGGGCGATCTATCCCGCCGAGGCGGAGGAGTTCATCCGCCGGACCATGGCGCTCGACTGGGACCGCTTCATCCCCGGCCATCCCGGCGTGGGCGACCGGCTCGGAACGAAGAAGGATGCGGCGGACCAGCTCAAGCTGCTGCAGACGGCGTCTTCCGAGATGAAGAAGTGGCGCAGGACGGCAAGTGCTGGGACACGGCCGAAAAGGAATTCAGGCTGCCAGGCTACGAGGAATGGCCCGGCTATTCCGCCGGCCTGCCCTTCATCGCGCGCCGCTATTGCGGCTACTGGGGCCGCGGAACCTGAAGCCGCGCGCCCGAGGCGGCCCGGCTGGCCTTCGGATCGCGGAAGACCAGCGGCCGCACCGCCGGCTCGCCGCGTTCCGCGCGCAGCACGGCCTCCTGCACCACGCCGTGGTGCGGGCTCTTGGGACACACCGGGTCCGCGGCCGCCGCATCGCCTGCGAGCAGGAAGGCCTGGCAGCGGCAGCCGCCCAGGTCCTGCTCGCGGTGCTCGCAACTGCTGCACGGCTCCTTCATCCACCCCGTGCCGCGATAGCGCTGGAAGCCATCGGATTCCAGCCAGGCGCTGCGCACGCTGGTTTCGCGCAGGTTGGGAAACGCGAGCCCCGGCAGCATGCGCGCGGTGTGGCAGGGCAGGGCGACGCCGTCGGGCGCGATCGTCAGGAGGGTGGTCCCCCAGCCGTTGACGCAGCGCTTGGGCAGCCCCTCGTGGTAATCGGGGGCGACGAAGAACAGCCGCATCCGCCCCGCGAGCCGCTCGCGCCACTGGTCTGTGACTGCCTCCGCTTCGCGCAACTGCTCGCGCGTGGGCAGCAGGTGCTCGCGGTTCTCGAAGGCCCACGAGTAGTACTGCGTGTTGGCGAGTTCCAGGTACTCGGCACCGATCGCGTCGGCCATCTCGATGATGCGGCCCACGTGGGCTATGTTGAGGCGGTGGATCACGCAGTTCATCACCATGGGCCAGCCCTGGGCGCGGATGATGCGGGCCACCTTCTGCTTCAGGTCGAAGGTGCGCGTGTGCGAGAGGAAGTCGTTCACCTCGCGGCTGGAATCCTGGAAGGACAGCTGCACGTGGTCGAGCCCGGCACGCTTGAGCGCCGCGGCGCGCGCCTCCGTCAGGCCCACGCCCGACGTGAGCAGGTTGGTGTAGTAGCCCAGGCGATGCGCTTCGGCGACGAGTTCCTCCAGGTCCTCGCGCAGCAGCGGCTCGCCGCCCGAGAAGCCGCATTGCACCGCACCGAGCTCGCGTGCCTCGCGCAGGATGCGCAGCCAGTCGGCCGTGGGCAGTTCGTCCTCGTACCTGGCGAAATCGACCGGGTTGTAGCAGAACGCGCAATGCAGCGGGCAGCGGTAGGTCAGCTCCGCCAGCAGCCAAAGAGGGGGGCCGGCCGGCTGCGTACTCATTCGAGCTCCACCCAGCGCTGCTGCTGCGCGATGGCGAGGAAGGCCAGCACGTCGTCCTGCAGGTCGATCGCGCGGAAGGCCTCCTCGAGCTGCGAGACGATTTCGGCCACGTTGCGCGCCCCGTCGCAGCGGCTGAGGATCTCGCCGGCGCTGCGATTGAGCTTCACCATGCCCTCCGGGTAGAGCAGCACGTGGCACTCCTGCGCCGGCTCCCACTGCAGGCGAAAGCCCGGCGCCACGCGCGGGCGGCTGTCCACGCTCGCCGGCGTCATGCGCGCACCCCGTAGTGCTGCGCCATCGCGTCGTTCATCGCCCACAGGATGTCCAGCTTGAACTGCAGGATGTCCAGCGCGCGCTCCTGCTGGCTGCGCGTGGCGAAGTGCGAGAGCGTGATCGCCAGGCCCTGCTCCACGTCGCGGCGCGCCTGGCTCACGCGGTTGCGGAAGTACTGCAGGCCATCGCTTTCGATCCACGGGTAGTACTCGGGCCAGCCGGCCAGCCGCTGCTTGTGGATCTCGGGCGCGAACAGCTCGGTCAGCGACGAACACACGGCCTCCTGCCAGGGCGCGCGCCGCGCGAAGTTCACGTAGGCGTCGACGGCGAAGCGGATCGCCGGCAGCACGTGGCGCAGGTCGGTGATCTCCTCGCGCTGCAGGCCGGCCGCGATGCCGAGGCGGATCCAGGCTTCGATGCCGCCGGGGTCCGCGCCGCTGCCGTCGTGGTCCAGGATGCGCTGCACCCAGCCGCGCCGCACCTCGCGGTCGGGGCAGTTGGAGAGCACCGCGGCGTCCTTCACCGGAATGGCGATCTGGTAGTAGAAGCGGTTGGCCACCCAGCCGCGCACCTGCTCCTTCGACGCCTTGCCCGTGTTGAGCATGACGTTGAAGGGATGGTGGATGTGGTAGGCCGCGCCCTTGTCGCGCAGCTGCGCCTCGAATTCCTCGCGGCTCCACGCCGGCCGCGTCTCGGGGGCGCGGGGAGGGGCCAGCGCGGGATCGATCGGGGTGCCCATGGCAGGTCCTTCCTTGGCTACTTCAGAGTTCGATGTCCATGCCGTCCCACGCGACTTCGACGCCTCGCGCAACGAGTTCGGCGCGCTGGGGCGAGTCCTCGTCGAGGATGGGGTTGGTGTTGTTCACGTGGATCAGCACCTTGCGGGTGGCCTGCGGCAGTTCCGCCAGCCATTCGAGCATCCCGCCGCGGCCGGACTGCGGCAGGTGGCCGATGCTGCGGCCGGTCTTGTGGCTCAAGCCGAGCGCGATCATTTCGTCGTCGGTCCAGAAGGTGCCGTCGACCAGCACGCAATCGGCGGCGCGCATGGCCGCCTCCACGGCTTCGCTGCGTTCGCCGAGGCCGGGGGCGTAGAACAGGCTGCGGCCGCTCGCCGTATCGGTCAAGACCAGGCCGATGTTGTCGCCGGGCACGGGGTGCTCGCGGTGCGGGGAGTAGGGTGGCGCCTTGCTGGCCAGCGGCAGCGCCGCCACCTGCAGGCCGGGCACGCCCTCGATCGTGAAGGTGCGGCCGTCGAGGGGGACCGCGCGCCGCTCCACACCGCAGAAATGCCCCAGCACGCCGAGGATCGGATGGCCCCGGGTGAGGTCTTCGTACACGGGGTCGGTGCACCACAGGGGCAGCGGGCGGGTGCTTTCCCGCAGCATCAGCAGGCCGGTGGTGTGATCGATCTGCCCGTCGCTCAGGAGTACCGCGGCGATGCCGCTGTCACGCTGGCCGCGGTTCGGCTGCAGCGCTGGCGTCGCGCGGACCTGGGACAGGATGTCGGGCGAGGCGTTGACCAGGGCCCAGTCCGGCCCCGGCAGGCCCTGCACGCAGATGGAGGACTGCGTGCGCGGCCGTCCCTTCAGGAGGCCGGCACGCAGGCGCGCGCAGTTGCCGCAATTGCAGTTCCATTGCGGGAAGCCGCCGCCGGCGGCCGCCCCGAGCACATGCACGCGCATGAGGACCCGCGCTAGCGGGCGGCGACGTACATCGTGATTTCGAAACCGAAGCGGAAATCGACCGCTTGGGGGGTGGTCCAGGTCATGCTCTCTCCTCGAAGTTGCACCGGGGAAAGAGGTCCGCCGCCCCCCGGCGAAGCGGCGCTGAGCCCCTTCCGGCGGGAAGCTTAGGGTCGCCGGCGGGCGGCGGCTAGAGCACGCGGCTTAGATCGGCCTCCAGATTTTCATGAATCTGCGCGCCTTGCCAAGCGCGGGCGTTTGAGGCCGAATGCCGGAGCGCCTGGGGGGAACCTGCCGAATGAGCCTGAGCCTGCGCATCAACCTGATCGTGGCCGGCGTGATCACCGTGCTGGTCGCGTCGACGCTCGCCTTGCAGCTCGACAACCTGCGCAGCGCCGTGCGCGAGGAGATCGTCGCCACCAACCGGGTGAGCACGCAGCTGCTGCAGCGCGTCGCCCGCGTGTACGCCGAGAACGGCCCGCATGCGCTGGTGCGCTTCCTGGAGCGCCTGGGGCGCGTGCGCGCGAACGACATCACGGTCACCGACGCCTCCGGCCAGGTGCTCTACCGCTCGCCGCCCTCCACCTACAAGCTCGGGCGCGAGGCGCCCGCCTGGTTCAAGGCGCTGGTGCTGCCCGCGCCGTCGCACCAGGTGATCGAGCTGCCGTGGGGCCGCATGACGATCGACGCGGAGCCTTCGCGGGCGGTGCTCGATGGCTGGGACGAGGTGGTGACGCTGGCCGCGATCGGTGCGGCGGGCCTGCTCGTCATCAACGCCCTGGTGTTCTGGGCGATGGGGCGTGCCTTGCGTCCCTTCGGGCAGATCGTGTCGGCGCTCGATCGCCTGAAGGCCGGCGACTTCAACGTGACGCTGCCCCCGCTCGCCGGCCGCGAGGCGGCCGCGATCGGCGCCGCCTTCAACCGCATGGCCGCCGTGCTGCAGGAGAACATGGCCAACCGCCAGCGCGCCTTCGAGGCGGAGCGCAGGCTGTCCGATTCGCGCGAGCTGGCCGGCCTGATCGAGACGCACATCGAGACGGAGCGGCACGAGATCGCCCGCTCGCTGCACGACGAGCTGGGGCAGTCCGTCACGGCGATCCGCAGCCTGGCGCTGTCGGTGGCGCACCGCTGCGGCACGTCCGATCCACAGGCGGCGCAGGCCGCCGGCGTGATCGCCGACGAGGCCGGCCGGCTGTACGACGCGATGCATCGCATGATCCCGCGGCTGGCGCCGATGGAGCTGGAAACGCTGGGCCTGGCGGAGGCGATCGGCGAACTGCTGGAGCGCTCGCGCGCCGCGCACCCCGCCGTGGCGATCGAGCAGGACCTGCGCGAGCTGCCTGCCGGCCTCTCGCCGGCCGCCACCCTGGCCGCCTACCGCATCGTGCAGGAAGGCCTGACCAACGCGCTGCAGCATGCGTCGGCGCGGCGCGTGCGGGTGCAGGTGGCGCGCGAGGACGACGCGCTGGTGCTGCGGGTGCTGGACGACGGCGTTGGCCCGCCCGAGGACTGGAGCCGGCCGGGGCACTTCGGCCTGCGCTGGCTGGGCGAGCGCGCCGATGCGCTCGGGGGCGAACTGGACCTGGCGGCGCGGCCCGAAGGCGGCACCGAACTGCGCGCGCGGCTGCCGATCGTGCCCGCGGAGGCGCAAGCCGCATGATCCGCGTCATGCTCGTCGACGACCACGCGGTGGTCCGCATGGGCTTTCGCATGCTGCTGGCCACCGCGCAGATGGAAGTGGTGGCGGAAGCCGAAAGCGGCGAGGAGGCCTGCCGCGACTATCCGCGGGTGCAACCGGACGTGGTGGTGATGGACATCTCCATGCCTGGCATGGGCGGGCTGGAAGCGATGCGCCGGCTGCTGGCGCACAGCCCCGAGGCGCGGGTGCTGGCGCTCTCCGCCCACGATGCAACGCCCTATGCGCAGCGCGCGCTCACCGGCGGTGCGCTGGGTTACCTTTCCAAGCGCAGCGCGCCGGATGCACTGATCGAGGCGGTGCGCGCGGTGGCGCGCGGCGAGCGCTACATCGATGCGGCGATCGCGCGGCGCATGGCGCTCGCGCAGGTGGAAGGCGAGGCCAACCCCTCCGACGTGCTCACCGAGCGCGAGTTCGCCGTGTTCATCCAGCTGGCGCAGGGCTGCACCGTCCCGCAGATCGCCGAGCAGCTCAAGCTCGCGAGCAGCACCGTGGGCACGCACCTGTACAACATCAAGCAGAAGCTGCGGGTGGCGAACCAGGCGGAGCTGACGCTGATCGGGCTGCGCTGGGGACTGATCCAGCCCTGACCTGCCATGAAAAAAGGGCGGCGCCTTGCGGTCGCCGCCCCCCTTGCGGACTGCCAGTCCGCGCCCGGCTCAGTGGTTGGCCAGCGTGCCGGAGCCCGTGCGGAAGGTGGGGATGCCCACCGAAGGCGCGTACTCCACCCCGTCCCACGTCGGCAGCGGCGTGGGCATCACCTGGAACTGGCCCGGGTGCTCGATGTCCCACCGCAGCAGCATCGCGTTGTCCTCGTGCTGCGTGTTGTGGCAGTGCTCCACGTAGGTGCCGGCGAATTCGCGGAACTTGATCGCGAGGGTCAGGGAACCGCCGCTCTCGCTGTCGCCGCCGACGCGGTACACGTCCTTGCGGGACCACTTCTCCCATTCCGGCGGCGGGTTGCCGTTGCGGTCCAGGATGATGCCCTCCTCGAAGTGGATGTGCACCGGGTGGCTCCAGCCGCCGCCGGAGGTGATCTTCCACACTTCCGTGGTGCCGTCACCGGTTGCACCGGCGTCGGTCGGGCCGTTCGCCAGTTGCGGGGCGGCGCTGATGCGGCGCGGATCCGCCCAGTACGACACGCCGCCGTCGGTCTTGACGGTCCACGGATCGAGGTCCGTGCCGCCCGAGCGGCCGAAGTCGAAGGTGCGGTAGCGGGCGCTGCCCAGGGCGGCCATCTGCGTCGGGTTGGTCCGATCCAGCCAGAGCGGGATCATCTTCTTGTGCAGGCCCTTGCCGGACGCGACGGGCTCGTAGTCGACGGGGTTCATGCTCAGGTCGGTGCCGGTGTAGGGCTGCACGACCACCTGCATGAACTTGCCGACGGCGGGGTCGCCCTTGTCCCAGCTTTCCTTGCCCGGGGTGAGCACCGCCTTGTACTTCTCCGACAGGATGTCCTGCAGCGCCACCTTGTACTTGGCGACGATGCCCGTGTCGTGGTGCATCGTGTTGACGAAGTACAGCTTGGTGCCGGCCTTGAACTTGGAGAAGTCGACGACGATGTCGTAGCGCTCGGCGATCGCCTGGGTCGGCAGCCAGCCCTTGTGCTCGTTGGCGTTGCCGTTGCCATCGAGGTCCATGGAGCCGTCGAACGGAACCGCGTGCTCCAGGATGTTGCCGTCGTTGGCGACCATGTGGAAGGGCACGCGGTTGTACGTCAGGCCCGAACCGGCGGGACCGGGGTACTCGCCCGAGCTGCCCTTGACTTCCGCCACGAGCGCCAGCGACAGGTAGCGCGACACCGAGCCGTTGAGGATCCGGAAGCGGTACTTGCGGGCCCGCACGTCGAGCACCGGGGCGTACTGCCAGTTCACCAGCAGGCGGTCGCCGATGAAGCCGTCGGTGTTGAAGGGGTTGAACCACAGCTGGCCGGTCTGGTCCCAGGCCTTGTCGCCGATCACCAGGTTGACATCGTAGTCGCGGTTGCCCCAGGCCATGTTCTGGCCCGAGGGCAGGCGCAGGTTGACGCCGTCGTTCAAGGCTTCGTTGCCGCGGTCCAGCGCCGAGTAGTAGTTCATCATCACGGCGTTGCCCTTGTAGACGTTCTGGGCCGTGAAATCGAGCATGTGGTCGTGGAACCAGTGCGTGGACATCGTCTCGCGCCAGTCGCCGCGGATCTTGATCGAGCCGTTGACGCAGTCCTTCAGGCCGGGCGTGGCATCGTTGACCCACAGCTTCTCGCCGGCGGCGCACGGGAAGGCCGCGCGCGGGTCGCTCGCCGTGGTGTTGATCGTGTCGTAGCCGGCGAGCTGCAGGGGCCAGCGGTAGTCGTAGAACTGGCCGGGGAAGAAGAAGGCGTTGGCGAAGCCGTCGCTTTCGGCCGGTGAGTGGCCGTTGTGCTCGTGGGTCGAGATCGTGTGCAGCCCGAAGCCCATGTTGGCCTGCGGGTCGATCGGCAGCGCGTTGTAGTGGCGCATCAACAGCGGCTGGCCGTAGCGCGCCATCAGCAGCTTGGGCGGCAGCGTGCCGTCGAAGGTCCAGATCGACTTGTGGTCCTGCGTCGGCATGTTCGGGTGGATCTTGATCGGGATCCCCCTGGTCGTGCCGTTGAACGCCGGGTTCGCGTTGTCCGCGGTGTTGTAGTACAGGCCGCCGGGACCGAACTCGCCCACCTTGTAGCCGTGCATCTGCTTGCTGTCACGCAAGCCGCCGTTGACGCGGCTGCCCGCCTGCACGGTCTTGTAGTAGGCCTGCGGGTAGAACTCGTTCCAGCGCTGGTGGGCCCAGCCTTCCCCCGGCGGACGGCCTTCGGCCGGCGGATCGGTCAGGAAGCGGCCGAGGAAGAGCTCGATGTCCGGCTTCCAGGGGTTCTGCAGCGAGGTATTGGACTCGCGCTGCGGGAAGGGGGAGATGCCGGCCTGCTTCAGGAAGGCATCGAGGTCCGCGCTCGCGGGCCCGCTGCGCGAGACGACGGCCTCCTGCTCCGGCGCGACGCCGGCGCTCGGGCGCGGGAAGGGCAGGGTGCCGGCCTGGACGGCGGGGTCCAGCTTCTCGGGACCGAACTCCTCGAACATCAGCAGCTTCTGCGTGAACGGCAGGGCGCCGAACATGGGGCTGGGCAGGCCGTTGGTGGGGTAGTTGTACGGATACAGCGCATCGCGCTGGATCACGTTCTCGACGTTCACGATCCGCTTGTTCTCCATGAACACGCCACCGGGCAGTTCCAGCGAGCCATCGTTGGCCGGGCTGGCGCCCAGCAGGTCCTGGAGCGCTTGCGTGGGATCGGCGGGCTGGTCGGTGTAGTGGGACGGATCGGTGGCCGGCGGCGGGCCCGTGACGTCGAGGGCCGCCTGGGCGCTGAGGGTGGTGGAAGCGATCGCGGCGATGGCCACCGCGGTCAGGACGAACTTTGCGACTGGCTGGACTCCGTGGGGACGGACGAGGGTGGGTTTCATTCAAACTCCTGGGTTGGCTTGAACGCGCTGCGGGGGCAACGCTGGTTTTTATTCCTGCAAAAAACGTAACGCAGTGAGCGTGCCAGCGCGCGAAATAGCCGCCCGACCCAGGTTGGCCGAGGATTTGCGGGTCGTTCCTACGGATGAGCGATGTATCACTGGGGAAACATCACTAGGAATGGGGAATCCGCCCCCGGGAATGGGGGAAATTTACCCAAGCCTGAAGCATGCAACAGGGGCGTGGGCGGGCACGCCCGCGTTGCATAGGAATGCGCGGCTCTTAAGTCGAAGTTGGAGCGCGCCCGGCCGCTGTGGGCGGCCGGGGCAGGAGGGCGGTGGTGCGCGCAGTTTTCAGGCGCGTGGGAAGTGTAGGCACGAGGCCCGCGGCGCACCGATGAACGAAGGTGCCGAAGCGACTCCCACCAAAGTCAGGAAGATGTAATCGCCTGTGGTGGGTATGAGAACGTTCGATTTAATTCTGCACGCACGTCCCCTGCAGTACGACCCCCTGGGGCTGCCTGCAAACCGGATTTGTGCAAATGGAGCGGGACGCCGGCCTACCAGCGGGCGCCGAACGCGATGCGCAGCTGGTTGAGCGCTTCCTCGCCGAGCGGCTGTGGCCGGGGCTGCGCCAGCATCCACAGGCGCGCCGTCTCCTCCAGCTCCTCGAGCACGGCCATGGCCTGCGCCGGGGAGTCGTGCCACACGTTGGGGCCCAGGCGCGTGAGCATCACCGCGCGCAGGGGCGTGCCCTGGCCCGTGTAGCGCGTGATGAGCGATGCGATGGCTTCGGCTGCTTCGGGCGCGCCGGGGCGGTGGTAGGGCACGATGGGGACATGGCCCACCTTCATCACGAAGTAGGGCGTGATGGGTGGCAGCAGCTCGCCGTGCGGATCGCCCAGCGTCAGGGCCACGCAATGCGTGCTGTGCGTATGGATGACGCAGCGGGGCACCGGCACGCCGAGCGCCGCATGCGCGGCGTAGATGCGCCGGTGCAGCACCAGGGTCTTGCTGGCCGGCGCGCCGCCCACCTGCTGCCCCGAAGCGTCCACCCGGGCCAGCGCGTCGGGCTCCAGGAAGCCGAGGCAGGCGTCGGTGGGCGTGATCAGGAAGCCGTCGTCGAGGCGCACGCTGATGTTGCCGGCGGTGGCATGCACGTAGCCGCGCTCGAACAGGCTCCGGCCCACGCGGCAGATCTCGTCGCGCAGCTGGGATTCGTTCATGCCAGCATCGCGAAGGACTTGCGGAAGAAATCGGCGCTGCCGAAATTGCCGGACTTCAGCGCCAGGTGCAATTGCGCGTCGCACGCCGGCGCGGCGGCATGGCACCACGGCACGCCGGGATCGATCTGGCGGCCGATGCGCATCTGCTCGACGCCGAGCGCCTGCACCACCGCGCCGGAGGTCTCGCCGCCGGCCACCACGAGCTGGCGCACGCCGCGCTGCACGAGCCCCTTCGCGATCGCGGCCAGGGCGTCTTCCACCAGCGCGCCGGCCTGCTGCACCCCCAGGCGCTGCTGCACCGCCCGCACCGATCCGGGGTCGGCGGTGGAGTAGACCAGCACCGGCCCTTCCTTCAGTTCGCCGGCGGCCCATTCGAGCGTCGCGGCGACGAGGCCTTCGCGGTCGTCGGCGAGCTGCAGCGGATCGATCGCGCGGGCGGCGCCGCCGCAGGCCAGGAAGTCCGCGACCTGCCCCTGCGTGGCGACCGAGCAGCTGCCGGACACGATCGCGCGCAGGCCGGTGGGCTCGGGCAGGGCAGCCGCTTCCGGCCGCGGGGCGAGGCCGTGGTTCTGCGGCAGCCCGATGGCCACGCCGGAGCCGGCGACCACCAGCGGCGCGTCGCGCAAGGCCGCGCCGAGCGCGAGCAGGTCGGCGTCGGCCACCGCGTCGACGATGGCCAAGCGCACGCCTTCGCTGCGCAGCTGCGCGATGCGCGCGCGGATGCGCTCCGGCCCGCCGCGCACCACCGCGTGATCGACCAGGCCGACGCGCCCGCGCGACTGCGCCTGCATCACGCGCACCAGGTTCGCGTCGGTCATCGGCGTGAGCGGGTGCTGCCGCATTCCCGACTCGCTCAGGAGCACGTCGCCCACGAACAGGTGGCCCTTGTAGACGGTGCGCGCGTTCTCCGGGAAGGCCGGCGTCACGCAGCAGAAGTCCGCCCCCAATGCCTCCAGGAGCGCCTCCGCCACCGGCCCGATGTTGCCCTGCGGCGTCGAGTCGAAGGTGGAGCAGACCTTGAAGTAGAACTGGCCGCAGCCCTGCGCCTTGAGCCAGCGCAGGGCCGCCAGCGATTGCGCCACCGCCTCGGCCGCGGGGATGGTGCGCGACTTGAGGGCGACGACGACCGCGTCGACGTCGGACACGGGCGCGCGCGGCACGCCGATGGTCTGCACCACCTGCATGCCGGCGCGCACCAGGTTGTTGGCCAGGTCCGTGGCGCCGGTGAAATCGTCCGCGATGCAGCCGAGGAGGAGGGAGCGGGTCATCGTTCTTTCAATAGGGAGGCGCGAAGCCGTTCCTGCCGGCATTCACGCGCACGACAGTGGGGGTGCCGTTGATTTCCTGCACGATCGCGGCCACGCGCTGGCCTGCCTGCACCATGCCGCGGTCGCCCGGGCGCAGGCTCACGATGGGCGCCTCGGGCGGCACGATGATCGTCTTGCTGCCGTCCTTGTACCGCAGTTCGAGCCGTTCGCCGTTGGGCGACTTCGCGACGTCGGCGACGGTCGCGTTCGTCATCGTGCTTTGCGGCAGGAAGTCGAACGGGTAGTGGCCTTCGCCGGTGCCGCGCATGTTCTCGGGAAACAGCACCACGGCGATGGCCTTCTGGCTGCCGTCGGACTGCGGCAGGCCGCCCACGCCGACGAAGCTGCCAGCCTTCACGTCCTGCAGCGTCACCGGATAGACCTCGGTGACGCTCCAGTTCGGCGCCAGCGCGAGCTCCATGCGCTGGCCGCTGCGTTCCAGCAGCGTGAGCTTGCTGTCGTTCACGGCCTCGATCGTGCCGCGCAGGCGCACGGTCCTGGCCGGTTGCGCGGCGACGAGGCCGGGAGCGGCCGCCGTGGCGGCCAGGACGTGGAGAAACCGGCGGCGGTGCAAGGTCATGGGGCGCTCCTGTCTGTGTTGTCCCGCAGGCCCTGCCGGATCGCTTCGAGCAGCGCATCCGGTGCCGCGGGCTTGACCAGGTGCTGGCGAAAGCCGGCCGCGCGCGCACGGGTGATGTCCGCCGCGGTGCCGTACCCGGTCAGCGCCACAAGATAGCAGTTCCTGCCGTTCGGATGAACCCGCACCCGTGCCGCGAGTTCGTAGCCGCTCATGCCGGGCAGGCCGATGTCGAGCACGGCCACGTCGGGCGTGAAGCCATCGAGCTGCGTGAGCGCGACGCCGGGGTCGTACGCCACCTGCACCTGGTAGCCCGACAGCTCGAGCAGTGCGGAGGCGGTGTCCGCGGCGTCCTGGTTGTCGTCGACCAGCAGGATGCGGCCCTGCGCGCCCTCGGTCACGCGCGGGGTGGTGGCCGCGGCGGCTTCGGGCGGCGGCGCCACCAGCGGCAGGCGCACGGTGAAGGTGCTGCCGCCGCCCTCGCCGGGGCTCGACGCGTCCACATGGCCGCCATGCATCTCGATCAGGCTGCGCACGATCGCCAGGCCCAGGCCGAGGCCGCCGCGCGAGCGGTCGCTGCCCTGGGGCGCCTGGTAGAACAGGTCGAACACGTGCTCCAGCACCTCGGGCGGCATGCCGACGCCGTCGTCGCCCACGGAGACCTCAGCCGCGTCGCCCGAGCGCGCGAGCGCCAGCGTGACGGTGCCTTGCGGGCCGGTGAACTTGATCGCGTTGCCCAGCAGGTTGTGGAGCACCTGCGCGAGCCGCACTTCGTCCGCGAGCACCCACAGGGTGTCCGCGTCGTCCGCCAGCTGCAGTTCCAGCCGGCGCAGGCCGAGCCCCGGCTGCGCTGCCTGCGCCGCGTGCCGCACCAGGTCCGCCAGGTGCAGCGGCTGGATGCGCATCTCCAGCCGCTTGCCCGTGATGCGCGAGACGTCCAGCAGGTCGTCCACCAGCCGCTTCATGTGCGCCACCTGGCGCTCCATCACCTCCCGTTCGCGGCTCGTGGCGGGGTCGCCCTTGCGCGCCATCAGGTGCAGCGCGGTGGCCATGGGCGCGAGCGGGTTGCGCAGCTCGTGCCCGAGCATCGCCAGGAATTCGTCCTTGCTGCGGCCCGCCTCCTCGGCACGCTGCAGCGCCTCGGTGGCGCGCGCGAGCAGGGTTTCGCGTTCGGCTTCGGCCGCGCGCCGCTCCTGCGCGGCCCGTTCGCGGTCGGCGGAGGCGCGCGCGAGCGCCGCGCCCACGTCGTCCAGTTCGGCGACATCGAGGTGCGGCAGGCGCACCGGCTCGCCGCGCCCGAGCGCGCCGGCGGCGGCCTTCAGGGCGTCGATCGGCTCGGTGACGTCGCGCGCGAAATACCAGGCCAGGAACGCCGCCAGCCCGAGCGAGGCGAGCAGGCCCGCGCCCACGGCGCCCAGCACGCCGTAGAGGCCGCTGTCCGCATCGTCGGCGGAGATGCCCGTGGCCACCACCCAGCCCCAGCGCGGCAGGCGCGCATAGCCGGTGTGGCTGCGCGTGCCCTCCAGCGTGGTGGTGAGGGCGGTGTCTTCCATGCGGCCCTGTGCCAGCAGCGCCTGCAGCGACGGCGAGGGGCGGTCGCCGGGAAAGGCCTTGGAGCGGGCGACGCGCCGCAGGTCGCGGTCGAACACCGACACGACCGAGGTGGCCGGCACCTGCTGGCGCAGCAGCACCGCCAGGATGTGTTCGGCGGGGATGACCGCCGACAGCACATACTGCAGTTGCCCGCCGCGCTCGACCGGCACCCGCACCGCGAAGGCCTGCGTGCCGCCCGGGCCGCGGGCCACGCCGCCCACCACGGGTTGCCGGGTCTGGATCGCCAGGCGCATGCTGGCCGCATCCACGGGCGCGGGGTTCGCCGCGCCCGGCTGCGCCGCCGAGTTGAGCACGATGCGGCCCGAGCCATCGGCGAGGATGATCGTGCGCCAGCCCTGGCCATCGGCGATGCGGCGCGCGAGCGCATGGAACTCGCGCAGCCGGCCGGGTTCGAGCTCGTCGGTCAGCGCCAGGCTTTGCAGCACGCCGACGGTGGCGCGCAGCTCGGCGTCCACCGCCGTGCCCAGGGCCCGCGAGACGGCCAGCGCGGTGTCGCGCGCATCCCGCTGCCGCTCGGAGGTGAGGTAGGCCAGCACCACGCCGGCCACGATCGCCAGCGGCAGCAGGCCGCTCGCGGCCAGCAGGAACAGCCGGAAGCGCAGCGACCGGCCCGGCCCGCCACCCCTCATTTCTGCCGGATCACGTAACGGACGAAGCCGTCGGCCTGCGTGAAGCGGTCGTACAGGCGCCGCGCGGCGGCGTTGTCCGCCTTCGTCATCCAGTACAGGCGGGCCCAGCCCTCGGCGCGCATCGCATTGCGCAGCCACTCGATCAGGGCCGTGGCCAGGCCGTGGCCGCGCGCGGACGGCAGGACGAACAGGTCCTCCATGTAGCAGACCGGTTGCGTCTCCCACGTGTTCTCGTGGACCACGCAGTTGGCGAAGCCGTACACCTGGCCGTCGACCTCCGCCACGACGCACATCACGGCGGAATCGGGGTCGAGGATGCGCTTCCAGGTCCGCCGGGTCACTTCCTCGGTGAGCTGCGCGCGGTAGAAGTCGCAGTAGGCGCGCCAAAGCTGGCGCCAGGCAGCTTCGTCCGAGGGCAGGGCGGCGCGGATGATGCAGGGCGTCGTCACCCGCCCATTGTGCCCGGCCAAGGCCGCATCCGCCTGACAGGTGCGCGGGATGCGACGCGAGGGCGACGCGCCGGCCCCGCGCCCACACGCCCCGGCACGCCACGGCACGCCCCGGTGGCAGCCTCAGGCGGCAGCCTCAGGCCCGCAGCGCCATCTCCAGCACCACCGCCGCATGCAGCGCCTGCCGCTGCGCGCCGTCGTGGATCTGGTGGCGGCAGCTGGTGCCGTCGGCCACGATGATCGCGTCGGGCGCGTTGCGCACCGCCGGCAGCAGGCTCAGCTCGGCCATTTGCATGGACACGTCCATGTGCCTGGCCTCGTAGCCGAAGCTGCCCGCCATGCCGCAGCAGCTCGATTCAATGAGCTGCGGCTGCGCACCCGGCACGAGCTTGAGCACGTCGAGCACCGGCGAGATCGCACCGAAGGCCTTCTGGTGGCAGTGCCCGTGCACCAGGATAGGCTTGCCCAGGGGCTTGAGCTTGCCCCGCAGCTCCTCCAGCCGGCCGGCCGCGGCTTCGCGGGCCAGGAATTCCTCCAGCAGCAGCGCCTGCCCGGCCAGCACCCGGGCGCGTTCGCCGAAGCCCATCGCGGTGACCTCGTCGCGCAGCGACAGCAGGCAGGAGGGCTCCAGGCCCACCACCGGAATGCCCCTGGCCGCCAGCGGATGCAGCGCATCGACCATCTCGCCGGCCTTGCGCCTGGCTTCTTCCACCATGCCGCTGGCCAGGTAGGTGCGGCCGCAGCACAGGTGCTTGCCGTCCGGCGTTTCCTTGCTGGCGATGTGCACCGTGTAGCCGGCGGCGGACAGCACGTGGAAGGCCGCCTTGGCGTTCGCGGACTCGAAGAAGGCGTTGAAGGTGTCGACGAACAGCACCACGGGCTTTTGCGCCGCGAGCACTTCCTCGCGCGAGGCCCCCGGCACGCCGGACTGGAAGAAGTGGCACTTCTCCCATTCGGGCAGGCTGCGCTGTGCCGAGATGCCCAGCATCTTCTCGCCCAGCTTCGCCAGCAGCGGCACGCGGTTGCGCAGGTTCATCAGCCCCGCGAAGCGGCTTGCGGTGGCGGCGTAGTCCGGCAACCGGCCGATCACCTTGTCCTTGAGCGAATACCCGTTCTGCTGGCGATCCGCATGCAGGACCTCGATCTTCATCCGGGCCATGTCCACGCCCGTGGGGCAATCGCGCTTGCAACCCTTGCAACTCACGCAGAGCTCCAGGGCTTCCATGACTTCCGTCATGGCCGCCTTGGACATCTGCGTGTGCGTATTGTTGCTCCCCCCACCCCCAACCCCTCCCCTCGAGGGGAGGGGCTCCAGTTGGCCGGACAGAGCCAGGCGCAAGGTATTCGCACGTCCCCGTGTCGAATGCTTCTCGTCGCGCGTGACGCGGTAGCTGGGGCACATGGTGCCGGCGTCGAACTTGCGGCAGTGGCCGTTGTTGTTGCACATCTCCACCGCCTTGGCCAAGCCCCGGGCGGGGTCGCCGCCCGTGCCGGGCGCGGTGGTCTTCTCGGTGGCGGGGTCGTTCTGCACGTCCCAGGCCGTCCAGTCCAGCGCCGGCTGCAGCGGGATGACCTGGTAGGTGGGCGGGAAGCGCATCAGGCGCGTGTCGTCCATGCGCGGCGGATCGATGATGCGCCTGGGCGAGAGCAGCCCGATCGGATCGAACAGGCGCTTGATCTCGCCGAAGCCCGCATCGATCTTCGGGCCGAACTGCCAGCGGATCCATTCGCCGCGGCACAGGCCGTCGCCGTGCTCGCCGCTGTAGGCGCCCTTGTACTTGCGCACCAGGGCCGAAGCCTCCTGGGCGATCGCGCGCATCTTCGCCGCGCCTTCGCGGCGCATGTCGAGGATCGGCCGCACGTGCAGGGTGCCGACCGACGCGTGGGCATACCAGGTGCCCTTGGTGCCGTGCTTGCGGAACACCTGCGTGAGTTCGTCGGTGTATTCGGCCAGGTGCGCCAGCGGCACCGCGCAGTCCTCGATGAAGGAGACCGGCTTGCCGTCGCCCTTGAGGCTCATCATGATGTTGAGGCCGGCCTTGCGCACTTCCCACAGCGCCTTCTGCGGGCCTTCGTCGGGCATCAGCACCACCGAGCGGGGCAGGCCCAGGTCGCCCATCAGCGCCTCGAGTTCGGCCAGCTTGCGCACCAGTGCCGTCCTGTCGGTGCCGGCGAATTCGACCAGCAGCACCGCATCCGGCTGGCCGATCAGTGCCGCGCGCACGGTGGGCGCGAAGGCGGGGTTCTGCAGCGACAGCTCGATCATCGTGCGGTCGACCAGTTCCACCGCGGTGAGCGTGCCGTCCCCACCCAGCTTCACGATGTGCTGGGCCGAATCCATCGCCTGGTAGAAGGTCGGGAAGTTCACGACGCCCAGCACCTTGTGGCGCGGGATCTCGGCCAGCTGCAGCTTCAGGCTCCTGGTGAGGGCCAGGGTGCCTTCGCTGCCGACGAGCAGGTGCGCGAGGTTGACGCTGCCGTCCTTCGTGTACGGCTTCTCGTTCTGGTTGCGGAAGACGTCGAGGTTGTAGCCGCCCACGCGGCGCAGCACCTTGGGCCAGTGGGCGTCGATCTCCGGCGCGAGCGCCAGCGCGAGCTCGCGCACGCGCTCGCCATAGGCGCGCACCGCGCCGGTCGCTTCGTCGAAGCGGCCGAAGGTGTGCAGGGCGCCGTCGGACGTCCAGGCCTGCGCGCCCAGCACGTTGTGCACCATGTTGCCGTAGGCGATGCTGCGGCTGCCGCAGGAGTTGTTGCCGGCCATGCCGCCCAGCGTGGCCTGGGCCGCGGTGGACACGTCCACCGGGTACCACAGGCCGGTCTTCTTCAGGTGGGCGTTCAGGTGGTCCAGCACGATGCCCGGTTCCACCGTGGCGGTGCGGTTGGCGGTGTCGACTTCCAGCACCTGGCGCACGTGCTTGGCGAAGTCGATGACGAGGCCGGCCCCCACGGTCTGGCCGCACTGGCTGGTGCCGCCGCCGCGCGGCACCACCGGCACTTTCAGGTCGCGGCAGATGTCCAGCGCGATGCGCGCGTCCTCGGCCGACTTCGGCACGAACACGCCCACCGGCGTCACCTGGTAGATCGAGGCATCGGTGGCATAGCGGCCGCGGTCGGCCGGCGAGAACAGGACTTCGCCCTGGGTCTCGGCGGCCAGGCGCTGGGCCAGCCGGCCGGCGACCTCGTTGCTCGCCTGGGCGACGGTGTCGTAGGCAGCGCCCTCGGCCTGGCGGGCGACGGTGATCGGCAGGGGTGCGTTCATGAGGCTTCCTTGCGGGCGGCGCGCAGCTGGTCGAGCACCACCTCCCGCTTGTTGCGCAGGTGCGTGAGCAGCACCTCGCGCATGGCGCCGGCGTCATGCGAGGCCAGCGCTTCGATCATCTTCTGGTGGTCCTGCATCGCGTTCTTCCATTTCTCGCCGTCCTGGTTGGAGCGGAAGCGCAGCGCCTGCAGCCGCGCGTTGACCTGCTGGTACACCTGCGCGAGCACCGGGTTCTTGGCGGCCGCGTTGATCGCCGAATGGATCCGCGCGTTCAGGCCGTAATAGGCGGACAGGTCGCGCCGCGTGTAGGCGGCCATCATTTCGAAGTGCATGGCCTGGATCTCGGCGAACTCCTGCTCCGTGATGCGCTCGGCGGCCAGTTCGCCGGCCTGCGCCTCCAGGGCCCCCATCACCTCGAAGGTGTGGAGGATGTCCTCCTCCGTCAGCGAGACGGCGACGGCGCCGCGGTTGGGGAGCAGTTCCACCAGGCCTTCGGCGGCCAGCATCTTGATCGCCTCGCGCAGCGGCGTGCGCGAGACCTTCAGCCGCTCGGACAGCTCGCGTTCGTTGAGCTTGGCGCCGGGCGCGATGCGGCCTTCCACCAGCATCTGGCGCAGGCGCTGCGCCACCTGCTCGTGCAGCGCGGCGCGGGGAATGGGGATGACTTCAGCCGACATGGCTGGATTTTGTATGCAAAAAGGCCCCAGCGCAATTGTTGCCTAAGGGTCGGGGCCATTGACAAGCGAATTTTGTATGCAAAAAATGGCGCCCACCTCCAACGAAGCGCCCTCCATGCTCACCCTCGACTTCCATCCCACCGGCCGCCACTTCCTGCAGATTCCCGGGCCTTCCCCGGTGCCGGACCGCATCCTGCGGGCCATGAGCCTGCCCACCATCGACCACCGCGGGCCGGAGTTCGCCGTCCTGGGCAAGCGCGTGCTCAAGGGGATCCAGCACATCTTCCAGACGAAGCACCCGGTCGCGATCTATCCCGCCTCGGGCACCGGCGCCTGGGAAGCGGCGCTGGCCAACACCATGAGCCCCGGCGACCACGTGCTGATGTTCGAGACCGGCCACTTCGCCACCCTGTGGCAGAAGATGGCCACCCGCCTGGGCCTGAAGACCGAGTTCCTCGGCCTGCCCGGCGTGGAAGGCTGGCGCCGGGGGGTGCAGGCGCACATGATCGAGGAGCGCCTGAAGGCCGACAAGGAGCATTCGATCAAGGCCGTGTGCGTGGTGCACAACGAGACCTCCACCGGCGCCACCAGCAACATCCTGGCCGTGCGCCGCGCCATCGATGCGGCCAGGCACCCGGCGCTGCTGCTGGTCGACAGCATCTCGGGCCTGGCCTCCGCCGAATACAAGCACGACGAGTGGGGCGTGGACGTCACCGTCAGCGGCTCGCAGAAGGGCCTGATGCTGCCCCCGGGCATCAGCTTCAACGCGCTGTCGCCGAAGGCGCTGGAAGCGAGCAAGTCCGCGAAGCTGCCCAAGGCCTTCTGGGCCTGGGACGAGATCGTGGAGATGAACAAGGGCGGCTACTGGCCCTACACGCCCAACACCAACCTGCTGTACGGGCTGGCCGAAGCGTGCGACATGCTGCTCGATCCGGCCTCGGGCGGGCTCGAGGGCGTGTTCGCGCGCCACCGGCGCTGGGCCGAGGGCGTGCGCGCCGGCGTGAAGGCCTGGGGCCTGGAGATCCAGTGCACCGAGGTCGCGAGCCAGTCGCCGGTGCTCACGGGCGTGGTCACGCCCGAGGGTGTCGACGCGGATGCGGTGCGCAAGCTGATCTACGAACGCTTCGACCTGTCGCTGGGCACGGGCCTGGGCAAGGTGAAGGGCCGCATGTTCCGCATCGGGCACCTGGGGGACTGCAACGACCTCACGCTGATGGCCGCCCTGTCCGGATGCGAGATGGGCCTGAAGCTCGCCGGGGTGAAGCTGGCAGGCTCGGGGGTTGCCGCCGCCATGGAGTATTTCGCCGGGCACCCGGCGCCCGTCGCCCTGCAGAAGGCGGCGTAAGGAAGTCCGAGGCTCCGAGCGGAGCCTCTTTTTTCGTCGGTACAGGAGACAAGAGTAGTGCAACGCAGAACATTCATCGCAGGCGCCGCCGCATCGGTGGCCCTGCCCATGGCCTACGGCCAGTCGCTGCCCACGCAGCCGGTGCGCATCATCGTGGGCTTCGCCCCCGGGGGCGGCACCGACCTGCTGGCGCGCGTCATCGGCCAGAAGCTGGGCGAGATGTGGAAGACGCAGGTGATCGTCGAGAACAAGGCGGGCGCTTCCGGCACCATCGCCGCCGACTACGTGGCCAAGCAGCCCGGCGACGGCACGGTGCTGCACATGGCGCACATCAACAGCCACGCGATCGTGCCGCACCTGCAGCGCCTGAACTACGACGCCGAGCGCGACTTCCAGCCGATCGCGATGGTGGGCGTCACCCCCAACCTGCTGATCTGCGGCCAGATGCAGCCGGCCAAGACCGTGAAGGACCTGGTGGCGCTGTGCAAGGCCAACCCCGGCAAGATCAGCTTCGGCTCCGCCGGCAGCGGCTCGGCCCAGCACCTCGCGCTGGAGATGTTCATGCTGCAGGCCGGCGTCAAGGCGATCCACGTGCCGTACAAGGGCTCGGGCCCGATGCTCACCGACCTGATCGGCGGCCAGGTGCAATACAGCTTCGACACGATGACGGCCGCCACGCCGCACGTGAAGAACGGCAAGGCCATCGCGATCGCGCAGACGCGCCTCAAGCGCGCCTCCGGCCACCCCAACGTGCCGACGATGGCCGAGTCCGGCTTCCCCGGCTTCGAGGCCACCACGTGGTACGGCCTGGTCGGCCCCGGCAAGCTGCCGCTGGCCCTGGCCCGGCGCATGAACGAGGACGTGAACAAGGCCCTGCTGATGCCGGACGTGATCGAGAAACTCGAAGCTTCCGGCGCGGAGGAGGGCGGCGGCTCGGTCGAGAAGTTCGCGCAGTTCATGCACGTCGAACAGGCCAAGTGGGGCAAGGTCATCAAGGAGGCCGGCGTCAAGGCCGACGCCTGAGTGCGATGCGGCGGCGGCCTCCCACGGACCGGGGGCGGCCGCTGCCGGTGGGCCGGGCGAACCCCGGCGGACTGCGCCCGCGGCACGCGGTGCAGCGGGGGCGCTGCCGTTCCATCGCCATCCTGCCGATGCCGATGCCGATGCGGATCGCGAGCGCCGCTGAACCGAAAGGTGTCGGGACCAGACCTCATTGACAGCACCAGTCCCCGCAGGCCGAATGCTCGCGGTATGCGTTCCCACAGGAGACAAGGCATGAAGGCGTTCCTCACCATCCTCTGCGCCGGCGTCGCGGCGCTGGCGTTCGCGGCACCGGCGTCCGCGCAGGCGCCCATCGAACTCAAGCTCGGCCACGTGGGCGAGCCGGGTTCCATCTTCCAGATCAGCGCCGACGAATACGCCAGGCGCGTGAACCAGAAGCTCGCGGGCAAGGTGAAGATCGTCACCTACGGCTCCAGCCAGCTGGGGGGCGACAAGGAACTGGTGCAGAAGCTCAAGCTGGGCACCGTGGACATGGCGGTGCCGTCCACGGTCATGAGCTCCGAGGTCGACCTGTACGGGATCTTCGAGCTGCCCTACATGGTGAAGGACCGCGAGCACATGAAGCGCATCGAAAGGGACATCTTCTGGAGCGCGCTCGAGCCGGCCACCGAGAAGAAGGGCCTGAAGGTCCTGGCGCTGTGGGAGAACGGCTATCGCCACATCACGAACAACAAGCGCCCCGTGCGCGTGCCGGAGGACCTGAAGGGCTTCAAGCTGCGCGTGCCCGAGGGCAAGTGGCGCGTGAAGATGTTCCAGGAGTACGGCGCCAACCCGAGCCCGATGAAGTTCTCGGAGCTGTTCACCGCCCTGCAGACGGGCGTGATGGACGGCCAGGAGAACCCGTTCACGCAGATCTATTCGGCCAAGCTGCAGGAGGTGCAGAAGTACCTGTCGCTCTCGGGCCACGTCTACACGCCGGCCTACCTGCTGGTGGGCAAGACCAAGTACGAGCAGCTGCCCGCCGACGTGCGCAAGGTGCTGGAGGACACGGCCAAGGAAACGCAGGCCTTCGTCTACGCCACCGCGGAAAAGCAGGAAACCGAGCTGCTGGGCAAGCTCAAGGCCGCCGGCATGCAGGTCAACGAAGTGGACAAGAACGCCTTCATCGCCGCCAGCAAGGGCATCTACGACGACTTCTCCAAGGAAGTGCCCGCGGCCCGGCCGCTGATCGACAAGGCCGTGGCCCTGGGCAAGTAGGCAGGACGCACCCCGCCATGCAGCACACCGACACGGGCGCGCCGTTCACGGCGATGCAAACCTTCCGCCGCCGCTACGGCGCCCTGCTCGAATGGGTCGTGATGGCGCTCATGGTGCTGCTGGCGGTGGAGGTCACGCTGGGCGTGGTGTTCCGCGCCGCCGGCAAGTCGCTCGTGTGGTACGACGAAGTCGCCTCGGTGATGCTGGCGTGGCTGACGTTCTACGGCTCCGCGCTCGCTTCGGTGAAGCGGGCGCACATCGGCTGCCCGGAGGTGGTGGAGCAACTGCCCGCGGCCTGGCAGCGCTGGCTGGCCATCGTCACGCAATTGCTGGTGATCGCGTTCTTCGCGCTGCTCGGATGGATGGGGGTGCAGATCATGGGCGTGCTCGCCAGCGACACGATGGTGAGCCTGCCGGACGTGCCGATGAACGTCGTGCAGTCGGTGATCCCCATTTCCTCGGGCCTGATCGTCGTCGCGGAATTCACGCACCTGGTGGATCTCTGGCTGGCCCGCCCGCGTGCCGTGAGCGCCGCGGCCCTGGCCGACGGCCTGCACTGAGGGCGGCGCGATGGGAACGATGCTGTCGCTGTTCGGCGCCGTGCTGGGGCTGGTGCTGATCAACGTGCCGATCGCGGTGTCGCTGGGCATCGTCGCCGTGCTGGCGATGCTGGCCACCCACGGCGTCTCCTCGCTGCCGAACATGCCGGTGGTGATCTACAACGGCGCCACCAATTTCCCGCTGCTGGCGATCCCGCTGTTCATCCTGGCGGGGGCGATCATGAATGCGTCGGGCATTTCCAGCCGCCTGATCGCCTTCGCGGCCGCGCTGTTCGGATGGGTGCGCGGCGGGCTCGCGCATGTCTCGATCGGCGCCTCGCTGTTCTTCGCGGAGATCTCCGGCTCCGCCGTCGCCGACGTGGCCGCGCTCGGCTCGCTCATGATCCCCGGCATGAAGGCCAAGGGCTACCCGGCGCCGTACGCGGCGGCGGCGATGTCCTCGGCGGCCACGCTCGCCGTGATCATCCCGCCCTCGATCCCGATGATCCTGTACGCGGTGATGGCGGAAAGCTCGGTGGTGCAGCTGTTCGTGGCCGGCATCGTCCCGGGCCTGCTCGGCGCCGCCGGCCTGATGGGCGTGGCGAGCTTCCTGGCCCATCGCTACAACCTGCCGCGCGAGGACCGCTTCTCGTGGCAGCGCGTGCGGCGCACGGCCCGCGAGGCCCTGTGGGCCTTCCTGCTGCCGATCATCATCCTGGGGGGCATCTTCGGCGGCATCGTGACGGCCACCGAAGGCGCGGCGCTCGCGGTGATCGCGGCGCTGTTCGTCGGCCTGGTGATCTACCGCGAGCTGGACCTCAAGCACCTGCGCGCCGCCGTCATGGAAGGCGGCGTGCAGACCGCGGTGGTGATGCTGCTCGTGGCCACCAGCGCGCTGCTCGGAACCTACCTCACCGAGGTGCAGGCGCCGCAGGCGCTGGCGCGCGCCGTCTCCGAATTCACCAGCAACAAGTGGGCGATCCTGCTGCTGCTGAACGTGCTGTTCCTGTTCCTCGGGATGTTCCTGCACTCCGCCGCGGCCATCATCCTGGTCGTGCCCATCGTGATGCCGCTGGTGCGCGCGGCCGGGATCGACCCGGTGCACTTCGGCCTCATCATCACCATCAACCTCGGCATCGGCCAGCAGACGCCGCCGGTCGCCAGCGTGCTGATGGTGGCCAGCTCGATCGCCAAGGCCTCGGTGTGGGAGGTCACGCGCGTCAACATCTGGTTCATCGGCGTCCTCGTGGCGGTGCTGGGGCTGGTGACCTACGTGCCCGTGACGGGCATGGGGCTGGTGAACCTGTTCTACCGGTAGAAGGAAGGAAGACGAATTGCAGGACATGGAGAACAAGGGCCAGGTGCACCTGGCGATCGAGGGCGGCGTGGCCTCGGTGACCTTCGACCGCCCCGAGGCGCGCAACGCGATGACCTGGGCGATGTACGAGCGGCTGCGCGCGATCTGCGAGCAGCTGCGCGAGGACCGCGCGGTGCGCGTGGTGCGCTTCCAGGGCGCGGGCGGCGAGGCCTTCGTGGCCGGCACCGACATCGCCCAGTTCCAGGACTTCGACGGCGAGCGCGGCGTGGCCTACGAACGCCAGATCGACGGCACCATGCAGTTGCTGGCCGGCCTGCCCATGCCCACGGTGGCGGTGGTGCAGGGCTGGTGCATCGGGGGCGGCCTGGCGATCGCGAGCACCTGCGACTTCCGCATCGCCACGCCGGGCACGAAGTTCGGCGTGCCGATCGCGCGCACGCTGGGCAACTGCCTGTCGATCGCCAACGTGGCGGGGCTGGTGGCCTCGTTCGGGCGGCCGCGCGTGCAGCGCCTGCTGCTGCTGGCCGACATGGTCGGCGCCGAGGAGGCGCAGGCCTGCGGCTACGTGCTGGAGGTCGTGGCCGCGGAGGGCATCGAGGCCGCCGCGCAGAAGCTCTGCTCGAAGCTCGCATCGCTCGCGCCCGTGACCCAGCAGGTCAGCAAGGAAGCCCTGAACCGGCTGCTGCGCCACGACCTGCCGGAGGGGGAAGACCTGATCCGCCGCACCTACGGCAGCGCCGACTTCCGCGAGGGGGTGCAGGCCTTCGTGCAGAAGCGCCCGCCCGCCTGGCAGGGGCGGTAGCAGCCCAGGCTCCTTGCGCCGCCGGGTTGCGCCCAAGCTGGGCGTCCGTCCTACGCGGCCCAGTGCAGGTGCTGCCTAGGATGGACGCAACTCACGAGGGCGCAAATGGCCGGCCAGCAGCAAGATTCCACGACGGGCTCCAGGGCCCACGCGCGTCCCGGCGATCCCCTCGACCTGCAGGAGTCGGTGGCAGGCGAGGAGGACCCGGGCGCCTCCTTCGATGTACCCAGCGGCAGCGAAGGCCGCTCCGACCCGCCCGCGGGGCACGCGAACGTGCAGCCCGATGACGGGCCGCGGACCCTGCGTCCCGGTGAGCAGGCGCCCATCGACAAGCCCTCCACCGGCAAGGTGGACGCCTGCAACGGCGGGGCCTGAGCGGGCCAGCGGGGCATGCCGCAGTTCGCCCCGACGCTCCGTGCGCGGCTTCCTGCGCTCCGTGCTCGGCAGACGCGCAGCGGCCGCCTCGGCTACATCCTGTCCGGGCACGGCCCGGCGCACATCGTCCTTTTCAGCGGCGCGGGCATGAGCCTGAAGGGCTGGGAGGCGCTCTATCCCGGCATCGAGCGCATCGGCCGGGTGCTGGGATGGAACCGCTTCGGGCTGCAGGGCAGCGATGCGCCCCGCGGCCGCCAGACGGGAACGCTCGTGCTGGGATCGCTGCGCGAGCTGCTGGCGTCCACCGGCCTGGGTCCCCCCTACGTGCTGGTGGCGCACTCGCTCGGCGGCCTGTTCGCGAACCTGTACGCGCGCCTGTATCCGCGGGAAGTCGCCGGCGTGGTGCTGATCGAGGCCACGCATCCCGGCGATCACGTGGCCCTGAAGAAGCACGAGACGCAGATCGAGCGGGCGCTGGCGCGATTGCTGGCGCTGCCGAACGCGTTCTTCCGCCGCAACCTGCACGCCGAGCTGGCCGGCGTGGAGGACACGGTGCGCGAACTGGAGGCCGCGGGGCCGTTTCCGGACGTGCCGCTGCGCGTGATCACGGGCGGGCTCACGCCGAGGGCGGGGATGATGTCGCCCGGTGCGGTGGGCGCGCGCCGCGCCAACCAGCAGGAGCTGGCGCGCCTGTCGCCGCTGGGGCAGCAGGTGATCGCGCAGAGGAGCGGGCATTTCCCGCAGATGACGCAGCCGCAGCTGGTGCTGCGGGTGCTGGAGGAACTGCTGGCGCAGGTGCGGACTTCGTAGGCTGGTGGTGAACCGCGAAGCGCGTGAACCCCAGCGCTGCGCTGGCGCTCGCGATCGCTGGGCTTCCTCCGCTTCGCGCGTCAGCGCCAGCCTACACTTCCCCTCTCAGCGCGAGGAGTCCCCCCCATGATCGCCGTCATCTTCGAAGTCTGGCCCCACGAGGAACACCGCCAGGCCTATCTCGACTGGGCTGCCCGCCTGCGGGCCGAGCTGGAGAAGATGGAGGGCTTCCTCTCCATCGAGCGCTTCGAGAGCCTCACCACGCCGGGCAAGCTGCTGTCGCTGTCCTTCTGGCGCGACGAGGAATGCCTGGCGCGCTGGCGCCAGCTCGAGGCGCACCGCGCCGCGCAGGCCGCGGGCCGCAGGACCATGTTCCGCGACTACCACCTGCGCATCGCTTCGGTGATCCGCGATTACGGCCTCGAGGACCGAGCGCAGGCGCCGGAGGACTCGCGCCGGCTGCATGGATAGGAGCCTGGGCTAGTCCAGGGAGCGTGCCTTTTCCAGCAGGAAGTCGATGCAGGTGCGCACCGCGCGGATCTGGTGGCGGTCCGGCATGTACAGCAGGTACATGCTGGTGCCGAAGATGCTCAGGCGATGGTCGTCCAGCGCGGTCAGCACCTCGCCGCTGGCCACGGCGTCCTTCACCACGTAGTCCGGCACGATGCCCACGCCCAGCCCGGCGAGGATCGCCTTGCGCAGGAAGGGGAAGTGCTCGGAGATCAGGGTCGGCTCCAGGATCGCGTCCTCGCGTTCGCCCTCCCGGTAGGCGCGCAACCGCAGCTGCCGCCCCTGCACGCCGGAGGTGATCACCGGCGAGGTCACCAGCTGCGCGAGCTGCGTCGGCACGCCGTGCTGCGCCGCGTACTCGCGCGAGGCGCAGGCGATGTAGCGCACGTTGCCCAGGTCGCGCGCCACCAGCGAGGGCGGCGGCTCCGCCATCACGCGCACGGCGATGTCCACCTCGTCGCGCAGCACGTCGGCGCGGTTCTCGAACAGCACGTCCAGCACGATGCCCGGGAACTGGCGCTTGAACTCGATCAGCCATTGCGACATCACCAGCTCGCCGAAGCCGCTCGGCACCGAGAGGCCGACGCGGCCCTGCAACCCCTGGCCGAAGGTCGCGATGGTCTCGCGCGCGGCCAGCATCTCGTTGCGCACGCGCCGGCCATGCTCGTACAGGCGCCGGCCCACCTCGGTGGGTTCCACCCGCCGGGTGGTGCGCCGCACGAGTTGCACGCCGGCGTCCTTTTCGAGCTGGGCCAGGTGGTAGCTGACGTTGGCGCGCGTCATCCGCAGCTTGCGGGCGGCGAGGCTGAGGTTGCCGGCGTCGATGATCTCGACCAGCAAGGTGAGGGCGGCCAGTTCCATTTGATTGTCAAGCCAAGTTTGACAGTCTGTCCAGCCTATTGGGAATTGTCAAGCCGGATTGATGAACCCAGAATCCGGAGCGCGTCATCTTCCAGGGAAACCCCCATGCCCGCTTCCAGTTCCGGCACCGCCGCGGTTGCCGTCCGCACGCGCCGCGAGGGCGCCGTCCTCGTCGCCACCATCGCCCATCCGCCGGTGAACGCCCTGAGCGTGGAGGTGCGCCGGGGCCTGCTGCAGGCGGCCGAAGCCGCCGACGCGGATCCGGAGATCGCAGCGCTGCTGCTGGTGGGCGAGGGCCGCGGCTTCATCGCCGGCGCCGACATCCGCGAATTCGGCAAGCCGCCGCTGCCGCCCAGCCTGCCCGAAGTCTGCAACCGCATCGAAGCCTGCCGCAAACCGGTGATCGCCGCGATCCACGGGCCCGCGCTGGGCGGCGGGCTGGAAGTCGCGATGGCCGCGCACTACCGCGTGGCGCTGGCCGATGCGAAGCTGGGCCTGCCCGAAGTGCAGCTGGGCCTGATGCCCGGCTCGGGCGGCACCCAGCGCGCGCCGCGCCTCATGGGCCTGCAGCCGGCCCTGGAGCTGATGCTCAGCGGCCGCCACCTGGACGCGCAGGAAGCGCTCGAATGCGGGCTGGTCGACCGCGTCGCCGAAGGCAACGACGCCCTGGCCGCCGGCCTGGCGTACGCCCTGCAACTGCTCGCCACGCGGGCCCCGGTGCGCCGCACGGGCGAAGGCGTCCTGGCCGCCGACATCGAGTCCGCCCGCGCGACGCTCAAGGGCATTGCCGCCGACACCGCGAAGAAGACGCGCGGCCTGTTCTCGCCGCTGAAGATCGTCGAGGCCGTCGAAGCCGGCCTGGACCTGCCGTTCGCGGAAGCGCTGCGCAACGAGCGCCAGTTGTTCCTGCAGTGCATCGACAGCCCGCAGCGCGCCGGCCTCGTGCACGCCTTCTTCGCCGAGCGCGAAGTGGCGAAGGCCCCGGAGACGCGCAGCGCCAAGCCGCGCCCCCTCGCCTCGGTGGGCGTGGTCGGTGGCGGCACCATGGGCGCCGGCATCGCGGTGGCGGTGCTCGACGCCGGCCTGCCCGTGACGATGGTGGAGCGCGACGAAGCCTCCCTCGCGCGCGGCCGCGCCAACGTGGAGAAGGTCTACGACGGGCTCGTCAAGCGCGGGCGCATGACGCCCGAGGCGAAGGCGGCGGTGCTGGCGCGCTTCGCGGGCAGCACCTCCTACGACGCGCTGGCCGGGGCCGACCTGGTGATCGAGGCGGTCTTCGAGGACATGGCCGTCAAGCACGCGGTGTTCGCCGAACTCGATCGCGTGGCGAAGCCCGGCGCGGTGCTCGCCACCAACACCTCCTACCTCGACATCGACGCCATCGCGGCGGGCATCTCGCGGCCGCAGGACGTCATCGGCCTGCACTTCTTCTCGCCGGCCAACATCATGAAGCTGCTGGAGATCGTGGTGCCGGCCAAGGTGTCGGCCGACGTCGTCGCCACCGCCTTCGAACTGGCGAAGAAGCTGAAGAAGGTGCCGGTGCGCGCGGGCGTGTGCGACGGCTTCATCGGCAACCGGATCCTGGCCAGGTACCGCCAGGCCGCCGACTACATGATGGAAGACGGCGCCAGCCCCTACCAGATCGACGAGGCGGTGCGCGCCTTCGGCTACCCCATGGGCCCGTACCAGGTGAGCGACCTGGCCGGCGGCGACATCGGCTGGGCCACGCGCAAGCGCAAGGCGCCCACGCGCGACCCCCGCGCGCGCTACGTGCAGATCGCCGACCGCATCTGCGAGCGCGGCTGGTTCGGCCAGAAGACCGGCCGCGGCTACTACCTCTATCCCGAGGGCGCGCGCACCGGCGTGCCCGACCCCGAGGTGCTGGCCATCATCGATGCGGAACGCCAGCGCGCCGGCGTGCAGCCGCGCCGCTTCGGCGCCGACGACATCCTGCGCCGCTACCTCGCCGCGATGGTGAACGAAGGCGCCAACGTCGTGCGCGAGCGCATCGCGCTGCGGCCGCTCGACGTCGACGTGACCTTCCTCTATGGCTACGGCTTCCCGCGCTTCCGCGGCGGCCCGATGAAGTACGCCGACACCATCGGCCTCGACCGCGTGCTGGCGGACATCCGCGAGTTCGCGCAGGAAGACCCGCTGTTCTGGCAGCCCTCGCCGCTGCTGGTCGAGCTGGTCACGCAGGGCCGCAACTTCGACAGCCTGAACCACCCCGCCGACTGAAGGCAAGGACGCAAGGACACATCATGGACCTGAGCTTTACCCCCGAAGAACAGGCGTTCCGCGCCGAGGTGCAGCGCTTCCTGGCCAACGAGGTGCCCGCGCGCCTCACGGCCAAGGTGCGCGCCGGCCAGCGCCTGACCAAGGCCGACCTGGAAGAGTGGCACGCGCTGCTGAATGCCCGCGGCTGGCTCGCGAACCACTGGCCCAAGGAATACGGCGGCCCGGGCTGGAACGCGGTGCAGAAGTTCATCTTCGAGCACGACTGCGCGCTGGCCTATGCGCCGCGCACGGTGCCCTTCGGCGTGAACATGCTGGGCCCGGTGCTGATCAAGTACGGCAACGAAGCGCAGAAGCGCTACTGGCTGCCGCGCATCCTGGCCGGTGCGGACTGGTGGTGCCAGGGCTACTCGGAGCCGGGTGCCGGCTCGGACCTGGCCTCGGTCAAGACGACGGCGGTGCGCCAGGGCGACCACTACATCGTCAACGGCCAGAAGACCTGGACCACGCTGGGCCAGCACGCCAACATGATGTTCGCGCTGGTGCGCACCGACCGCGAATCCAAGCCGCAGGAGGGCATCAGCTTCCTGCTGGTCGACATGAACGCGCCCGGCGTCGAGGTGCGCCCCATCGTCACGCTGGAAGGCGAGCGCGAGGTCAACGAGGTGTTCCTCACCGACGTGAAGGTGCCGGTGGAGAACCTGGTGGGCGGCGAGAACAAGGGCTGGACCTGCGCCAAGTACCTGCTGACCTACGAGCGCACCAACATCGCCGGCGTCGGCTTCTCGGTGGCCGCGCTGGAGCGGCTGAAGGCGATCGCGTCGCGCGTGCGCAAGAACGGCAAGCCGCTGGCGCAGGACCCGCTGTTCGCGGCGCGGCTGGCCAAGGTGGAGATCGACCTGGAGAACATGAAGACCACCAACCTGCGCGTGATCGCGGCGGTGGCCGGCGGCGGCGTGCCGGGCGCGGAGAGCTCGATGCTCAAGATCCGCGGCACCGAGATCCGCCAGGAGCTGAACTCGCTCACGCGCCGCGCGATGGGCCCGTACGCGCTGCCCGTCATCGACGAGGCGCTGGACGAAGGCTACGAGGGCGAGCCGGTCGGCCCGGCCGAGGCGAGTTTCGCCGCCCTGCAGTACTTCAACAACCGCAAGCTGTCGATCTTCGGCGGCTCCAACGAGATCCAGAAGAACATCATCTCCAAGATGATCCTGGGCCTGTAAGGAAGGAACGACGATGGACTTCGACCACACCGACGACCGCCGCATGCTGGCGGACCTGCTGCAGCGCTACGTCGCCGAGCAGTACAAGATCGAGGCGCGGCATGCCATCGCGGCCTCGCCCGAGGGCTTCAGCCGCGCGCAGTGGAAGCAGTTCGCCGAGCTGGGCGTGATCGGCGCCCTGTTCGACGCGGAGCAGGGCGGCTTCGGCGGCGCCGGCTTCGACATCGCGGTGGTGTTCGAGGCGCTGGGCCGCGGCCTGGTACTGGAACCCTTCCTGCCCACGCTGCTGGCGGGCAGCGCGCTCGCGCAAGGCGGCGAGCGCTGGGCCGAGGCGGTCGCGGCCCTGATTGCCGGCGAATCCGTCGCCACCCTGGCTTGCGAGGAGGCCGAATCGCGCTACGAGCTGCAGCGCGTGGCCACCAGCGCGCGCCGCGCCGGTGCCGACTACGTGCTGAGCGGCCACAAGGCCGTCGTGCCGCTGGCCGGCCAGGCCGACCTGCTGGTCGTGTCCGCCCGCACCTCGGGCGACGTCGCGGATGCGGAAGGCATCTCGCTGTTCGTCGTGCCGGCGGCGACCGCGGGCCTGCGCGTGCGGTCCTACCCCACCATCGACGGCGGCCAGGCGGCCGAAGTGTTCCTGGACCAGGTCCGCGTGCCGGCGAGCGCGCTGCTCGGCGCCGAGGGCGAAGGCCTGGCGCTGCTGGAACACGCGGTGGGCCGCGGCGTGCTGGCCCTGTGCGCCGAAGCCGTGGGTGCCATGGACACGGCCAAGGCGATGACCATCGAGTACCTGCAGACGCGCAAGCAGTTCGGCAAGCCGATCGGCAGCTTCCAGGCCCTGCAGCACCGCATGGCCGATGTGCTGCTGGAAATCGAGCAGGCACGCTCCGCGGTGATCAATGCCGCGGCGGCGCTGGACGCCGACCGCGTCACGCGCGAGCGCGCGCTGTCCGCCGCCAAGTTCAGCATCGGCCGCATCGGCGCGCTGGTGGCCGAGGAGAGCATCCAGCTGCACGGCGGCATCGGCATGACCTGGGAACTGCCGCTGCCGCACTACGCCAAGCGGCTGGTGATGATCGACCACCAGCTCGGCGACGAGGACCACCACCTGGCGCGCTTCATCGCGCTGGGCACGGCGGCCGACGCCGCCACGGCCGTGGTGCGCGCCGCGCAGCGCGAAGCGGCGGCCACGGCATGACGGGCGCCCTGCCGCTGGCCGGCGTGCGCGTGCTGGACCTGTCGCGCGTCCTCGCCGGCCCGCTGTGCGCGCAGGTGCTGGGGGACTTCGGCGCCGAGGTGATCAAGATCGAGCATCCCCGGCGCGGCGACGACACGCGCGACTGGGGCCTGCGCGTCGGCCAGACCGAGACGGCGTACTTCAACAGCATGAACCGCAACAAGCGCTCGGTGACGGTGGACCTGGCCAGCCCCGAAGGCCAGGCGCTGGTGCTGGAACTGGCGAAGCAGTGCGACGTGGTGGTGCAGAACTTCAAGTTCGGCGGGGCCGAGAAGATGGGGCTGGGCTACGAGCACGTGAAGGCCGTGCGGCCGGACGTCGTCTACTGCTCCGTCTCCGGCTACGACCGGCACGGGGAGGAAGCGACGCGGCCCGGCTACGACCTGGTGATCCAGGGCGAGGCCGGGCTGATGGCCATCAACGGCGAGGCCACGCAGCCGCCCCTGAAGTTCGGCGTCGCGGCGGTCGACATGTTCACCGGCATGTACGCCGCGCAGGCGATCCTGGCCGCCCTGTTCGAGCGGCAGCGCACCGGCCGCGGCCGCCACGTCGAGATGGCCCTGTTCGACTGCGGCCTGATGATCAGCGCCTACTACGGCCTCGAAGCGCTGCTGCTGCAGAAGGACCCGCCGCGCTACGGCAACGCGCACCCCTCGATCGTGCCCTACGGCGTGTTCGATGCGCAGGACGGGCCGCTGATCGTGGCGGTGGGCAACAACGCGCAGTTCGAACGCTTCTGCACCGAGGTGATCGAGCGGCCCGACGTGCTGGCCGACGAACGCTACAAGACCAACCTCGTGCGCGGCCAGAACCGCGACACGCTGGTGCCGCTGCTGCTGGCGGAGATGCGCGCGCGCCCGCGCAGGGAGCTGCTGGAGCGCATGAGCGCCGTCGGCATCCCCTGCGGCGAAGTGCTGGGTCTGCACGAGGCCCTGACCTCGCCGCGCGCGCAGGCCGCCGGCCTGGTCACGCAGCAGCCGCATCCCGTGGCCGGCAGCATGCACGTGATGGCGCCCCCCTACCGCATGGACGGCGAGCGCCTGCCCGTGCGCCTGCCGCCGCCCGTGCTGGGCGAGGGCACGCGCGAGGTGCTCACCGGCCTGCTCGGATACGACGAGGACCGCCTGGCCACGCTCGTGGCCCATGGCGTGATCCGCAAACACTGAAGGAGATTTTCCGCATGCGTGCTTCCCTGTCCCTCGCCCGGCTGACCCGCCGCGCCCTGTTCCTGTGCCTGCTGCCCGTGCTGGGCGCCCCTGCTTTCGCCGCCGACGCCTGGCCGGCCAAGCCGATCAAGCTGATCGTGCCTTTCCCGCCCGGCGGGCCGACCGACACCGCCTCGCGCATCGTGGGCCTGCAGCTGGCCGAGCGCCTGAAGCAGCCGGTGGTGGTGGAGAACAAGGCGGGCGCCTCGGGCGCGATCGCCGCCGCGCAGGTGGCCAAGACGCCCGGCGACGGCTACACCTTCATGATGCTGGCCACGCCGACGCTGCTGGCCCCGCACATGTACAAGAAGGCCGGCTACGACATCCTCACGGACTTCGTGCCGGTCGCCTCGGTCTACGACCTGCCGATCGTGATGGTGGTGAATCCCGCCCTGATGCCCACCGTGACCGACGTGCAGAAGCTGATCACGCATGCCAGTGCGCGGCCCGGGCAACTGAGCTACACCAGCTCCGGCGCCGGCAGCTTCGGCCACCTGAGCATGGAGCTGCTCAAGCAGCTCGGTGGTTTCGACATGCAGCACATCGCCTACAAGGGCGGGGTGCCGGCCATCACGGACACCATCGGCGGCCAGGTGCCCATGATGTACGCCGACCTGGTCGCGGCGCTGCCGCACATCAAGTCCGGCCGGCTGCGCGCGATCGGTGTCGGCTCGCCCAGGCGCGTGCCGATGCTGCCGGAGGTCAAGACGATCGCGGAGCAGGGCTTCAAGGGCTTCGACGCCGTGTCCTGGGGCGGCCTGCTGGCGCCCGCCGGCACGCCCAGGGAGATCGTGGATCGCGTCAGCAAGGAAGTGGGCGAGATCCTGGCCGACAAGGCCGTGCAGGAAAAGCTGCTGAATGCCGGCGCCATCGCCAACTTCCAGCCGCCGCAGCAGATGGCCCAGCGCGTGAAGACCGACTACGAGAAGTGGGGCAAGGTGATCCGCGACAAGGGCATCAGCGCCGAATGAGCAACGACCGATAACAACACCGAGGAGACTCCATGCAACGCCGTCATTTCACCGCCGCCCTCGCCGCCACCGTCGCGGCGCCCCTGGTCCGCGCCCAGGCCTGGCCCGCGCGCCCGATCAAGGTCCTGGTGGGCTACCCGCCCGGCGGCTTCACCGACGTGACCGCGCGCCTGATCTGCGACAAGCTCACGCAGCGCCTCGGCCAGCCGGTGATCGTCGACAACAAGCCGGGTGCCAACGGCATCGTCGCCGTGGACATGCTGTCCAAGGCCGCGCCGGACGGCCAGACCTTCGCGGTGGTGATCGCCGCGCATGCGGCCAACACCTCGCTGTACAAGAAGCTGCCCTACGACCCGAAGAAGGACCTGGTCGCGGTGTCGCTGATCGGCCAGTCGCCGCTGCTAGCGGCGGTGAACAACGACGCGCCGTACAAGTCCGCGAAGGAGCTGATCGCGTTCGCGAAAGCCAACCCGGGCAAGATCAGCTACGGCTCCAGCGGCAACGGCTCCGCGGTGCACCTGTCGACCGAGCTGCTCAAGTCGCTGACCGGCACGCACATGGTCCACATCCCGTACCGCGGCTCCGCTGCGGCGCTGACCGACCTGATGGGCGGCCAGACGCACCTGTTCATGGATGCGGCGCAGGGCCTGATCGGCCCCGGCAAGGCGGGCAAGGTGCGCCTGATCGGCGTGGCCAGCGAGAAGCGCCTGCCCGTCCTGCCCGAGGTCCCCACCTTCGTGGAGCAGGGCGTCAAGGGCTTCGTCGCCAGCACCTGGGCCGGCGTGCTGGCCCCCGCGGGCACGCCCGCCGCGATCGTCAAGCGCATGGCCGACGAGATCGCGGCGATCGTGCGGACGGACGAGGTGCGCGCCAGGCTGGATGCGATGGGCACGATCCCGGCCGGCACCACGCCGGCGGAGTTCCAGGCGTTCATCGATGCCGAGACGGCGAAGTGGGGCAAGGTGATCCGGGACGCGAAGGTGTCCCTGGATTGATGCGCCGGCCCGGCGCGCGGGCGCTGCCGCTGGCGGTCAGTCCGCCGCGGTGGAGATCGCGCCGCTGACGCGGTACGGCTCCAGCGGCGGCAGGCCGTTGCCGGCGGACACGGCGTGCACCTCGATGGTCTGGCCCAGCGGACGCACGTCGCCGAAGATCGAGCAGTAGGCGCAATCGGCGGCGTCGCGGCCCGAGGTGAGCCGCATGAAGCCCATGGGGATCGCCGTTCCCGAGGGATCGAAGATGTACCAGCGGCCGCCCAGGTACGCCTCGACGTAGGCGTGGAAGTCCGGGGGGCCCAGCGCAGGGTCCGCTCCGTAGTCGAAGCCGGTGACGAAGCGCGCCGGAATGTTCATCGCGCGGCACATCGCGATCATCAGGTGCGCGAAGTCGCGGCACACGCCGCGCCCCGACGCCAGGGTCTGCGACGCCGTGGTGGTGCTGCACGAGCTGCCGGAGGTGAACTTCACGTGGCTGTTCACCCAGGCGCAGATGGCCTCCACGCGGCCGTAGCCTTGCCACAGCCCGCCGAAGTGCGCCATGGCCACCGGCGCCAGCAGGTCCGACTCGCAGAAGCGGCTCGGATAGAGGTAGGGCAGCACCTCGCCGGGGAGATTGGGAATCCAGGTCTCGGCGATGTTCGCCGGCAGCTCGCCGACGGGCCGCTGCTCCACCAGCGCCGCATAGCGCAGCACGAGCTCGCCCGCCACGGCGCGCAGCCGCAGGAAGCGGCCGGAGGTCGCGGGGTCGCAGTATTCCTGCAGCGCCACGCCCTGGTTGATCGTCAGCGATTCCCACAGCACCATCTGCTGCCTGGTGCGCGCGACCTGGACATTGAAGATGAAGTCGGAGCCGGCGCTGTTCACCTGGTAGCGCAGGTCCACCTGGCATTGCAGGCGCACCGGGTCGAACATCACCATGTCAGGACGTCCATGGGGCCCGGGCAAGGCGCACGCGGGACACGCGGGAGCTGCCCGGTGTGCGGGGGAGGCGGGCTGCCAGCGGGGCGGCGGCGGGCGTGCACTGATCGGCGGGATGTTCCGCGGGATCCGGCGCCTGCTCGGGGCGCTGCGCGGCATCTTCGCGCAGGCCGGGCAGCGCGGACTCGGACCCCTCGCCGGACCGGTGACCGGCGCGGCGGGAGGCGGAAGGAAGGGGGAAGGCCGGCACCGGTGCGGTGCGGGGGGTCAGTTTTCGCATGAAGGGCTCCAGAGGTGCTTGGGAGGGAAGACCTGAGGAGCGGCATGCGCTGCCGCTCTCGTCGGCGGACGCACGAAGGGCGCCGACCAGGAAGGAGGGCCCTCGCGGGCCCTCCGTGTTGCTGCTGCGGGGTTCAGGCAGCCAGCGGGCTGATGTTGGTGGCCTGCGGGCCCTTGGCGCCCTGGGTCACCACGAACTGCACGCGGGCGTTTTCAGCGAGCGTCTTGTACTGGTCGGTGCCCTGGATGTCGCGGAAGTGCGCGAACAGGTCCTTGCCGCCGCCATCGGGCGTGATGAAGCCGTAGCCCTTGCTCTCGTTGAACCATTTCACGGTACCGGTCTGGTTGGTGGTCGTCATTGTGTCGATCCTTCATCTGGAGATTTCCGCGCGGCGCAGAACAGCCGCGTGGTGCAAACGCCAAGAAACCATCGGAGGGAGATTCGACAACGACTCGCCGCGGACGCGGGAGCAGGGGAAGAGAAACCTGGAGATGCGGACTCTTGTGTAACGTCAGCCAGGGCATGGTAACCGATCTGGCGGATTCGTGCTTGCGGGCCCGGCGTGCGCGGCCTCAGGCGCCGTCGGGCGTGCCCGGCACCTGCGGCCGCAGCCACTTCTCCAGCCGCACGCCGTCCACGCCCGCGTGATAGCGGTTCCGTTCGATGGCCTGCTCGTGGTAGCCGTGCTCGCTGTAGAAGTTGCGGCCGGCGACGTTGTCGCGCCGTGCCTCGACGCGGATGCGCCGGCAGCCGGCCGTGCGCGCGACATCCTCCAGCCAGCCGAGCAGGGCGCTGCCGATGCCCTGCCGGCGCCGGGACGGATGCACGGCGAACAGGACGAGGTGGGCGTCCTCCTCGCGGTAGATCATGATGCCGAAGCCCGCGAGCGCGTCCGGCGGGCCGGCCACCGCCACGTTGGTGTCCGGGTCGCGGATGGCGTTGGCGATGCGCTCGGGCCGCCAGGTCCACGGCAGGCCGGTCTCGATGTGGTCGCGCGACAGCGCCGCGATGGCGGCCGCGTCCGCGGGCAAGGCGAGGCGGATGAGGGGGCGGGCGAGCATGGGGGTCCGGTGAACCATTGTGGACCAGCCCGGCTCCCCAGTGTCGCGCAGGCCGCGGCTAAGATCCCTGGCACCGCGCAGCCGTCGTCGCGCGGCACCCGAGCCATGCAAGCACCTCCCGACATCACGCCCTCTATCGGCAAGCTCATCCGGTTGCGCCGCGACCTGCACGCGCACCCTGAACTCAAGTTCGAGGAGACGCGCACGGCCGACCAGGTCGCCGCGTGGCTGCAGGCGCTCGGCCTGCCGCTGCACCGTGGCCTGGGCGGCACCGGCGTCGTCGCCACGTTGCGCGGCACGGGGCCGGATGCCGACGACCCCGCGCGTTCGATCGGCCTGCGCGCCGACATGGACGCCCTGCCGGTGCAGGAGGCCAACACCTTCGAGCACGCCAGCGCCAACCCGGGCCGCATGCACGCCTGCGGGCACGACGGCCACACGGCGATGCTGCTGGGCGGCGCCACGCTGCTGGCGCAGCAGCGCGATTTCAACGGCACGGTCCATTTCATCTTCCAGCCGGGCGAGGAGGGCGGAGCCGGCGCGCGCCGGATGATGGACGACGGCCTGTTCGAGCGCTTCCCGATGAAGGCCGTGTTCGCGCTGCACAACTGGCCCGCGCTGCCAGCCGGGGAGATGGGCGTGCGCGTCGGGCCCATCATGGCTTCGGCCAACCGCTTCGAGATCCGCATCCGGGGCAAGGGCGGCCACGCCGCGCAGCCCCACACCACGGTCGACCCGATCCCGGTCGCGTGCGCGATCGTCGGCCAGCTGCAGTCGCTGGTCTCGCGCGGCGTCGATCCGCTGGACAGCGCGGTGCTCACCGTCGGCAAGATCGAATCGGGCACGGTGGAGAACATCATCCCGGACGACGCGTTCATCTACGGCACCTGCCGCACGCTGGGCAGCGCGACGCTCAACCAGCTGGTCGAAGGCATCCAGCGCATCGCGACGCACGTGGCGCAGGCGCACCGCGCGAGCGCGGAGGTGATCATCAAGCCCGGCTACCCGACGACCGTGAACCATCCGCGCGAAGCACAGTTCATGGCGCAGGTGATGCGCGCCGTGGTCGGCAAGGGCCAGGCGCACGACGACGTGCTGCCGGCGATGACGGCGGAGGACTTCGGATTCATGCTGGAGGAGGTGCCGGGTGCTTACGGCTTCATCGGCAATGGCGCGGACGGCAAGCCGGGGATCAACCTGCACAACGCGGCCTACGATTTCAACGACGACATCCTCGGGCTCGGGGCGCGGTTCTGGGACCGCATGGCGCGGGAATGGCTTGCCTCTTTCCACCCCTGACGTCCCCTGATGTCGTCGTCCCCGCTTCGAGATCGCGAAGGCGGGCCGCCTACGGGCCGCAGCAGCCCTGCGGATCCGCCTGGCGCGGCGGACATTTCTGCGTGCCGTAGGAGCAGAACACGCAGCAGTCACCCGGCTTGGGGCGCAGCACCACGTGGCAGTGCTCGCACTCGTAGAACCACTGGCACGCGTCGGTGGGCATGGTTTCCGTCTTCGCGTGGCCGCACTGCGGACAAGTGAGGGTGGATTGCAGGGTGATGGCGGACATGTCGGTTCCTCCTGCTCCGCCCCGCGGGGCGCCCATGAAAAAGGCGCCGCGGTGCGGCGCCTGGTGAAGCCCTGGATGCCCGGCTGCGCGGGCATACGGGGTAACTCGGTGGCGCCGCGCGTTACGCGGCTTGCTCCGCGACCTTGCGCAGGATCTGGCCGCCGCCGAAGCTCACCTGCTCCGGCGCCGTTCCGCCCGCCGTCACCCGGATCGCGCAGTACTTCAGCTCCGGGATCTTCGCCACCGGGTCGAACTTGTCGTTCGTCACCTTGTTGATGGCCGCCTCGTAGTAGCAGAAGGGCACGAACACGGAACCGCGCGGCGTGCCGTCGTCGGCCCGCGCGTACAGCGAGACCTTGCCGCGGCGCGACTCGATCGTGATCAGCTCGCCGGGCTTGACGCCCAGCCCGGCGATGTCGAGCGGGTGCACCAGCGCCACCGGATCCGGCTCGATCGCGTCGAGCACCGAGGCGCGGCGCGTCATGCTGCCGGTGTGCCAGTGTTCGAGCTGGCGGCCCGTGATCAGCACCATGGGGTACTGCGTGTCGGGGCGCTCGGCCGCGGGGATGATGTCGGCCGGCACGAAGCGCGCCTTGCCCCCCTCGCGCGGGAAGTCGTCGATGAACACCACCGACTCGCCCGGGTCGCCTTCCTTCGTGCAGGGATAGGTGACCGAGTGCTCGCGCTCCAGGCGGTCCCAGGTGATGCCGGCGATGCTGGGCATGGTGTGCCGCATTTCGTCGAACACCTCGGACACGTGGCGGTAGTTCCACTCCAGGCCGATGCGGCGGGCGATCTCCTGGATGATCCACAGGTCCTGCTTCGCATCGCCGGGCGGGTCGATCGCCTGGCGGCCCAGCTGCACCAGCCGGTCCGTGTTGGTGAAGGTGCCGGTCTTCTCCGGGAAGGCGCTGGCGGGCAGCACCACGTCCGCGAAGGCGGCCGTCTCGGTCAGGAAGATGTCCTGCACGACCAGGTGGTCCAGCTTGGCCAGCGCCTCGCGCGCATGGTCGGCGTCGGGGTCGGACATCGCGGGGTTCTCGCCCATGATGTACATGCCGCTCACCTTGCCCTCGACGATCGCGTGCATCACCTCGATCACGGTCAGGCCGGGCTTGTCGTCCAGCGTGCCGGGCTTGAGCTTCCAGTGCTGCTCGAACCGCGCGCGCACCTCGGGCTCCACGACCTTCTGGTAGTCGGGGAACATCATCGGGATCAGGCCGGCGTCGGACGCGCCCTGCACGTTGTTCTGGCCGCGCAGGGGATGCAGGCCCGTGCCGGGACGGCCGATCTGGCCCGTCATCAGCGACAGCGCGATCAGGCAGCGCGCGTTGTCGGTGCCGTGCACGTGCTGCGACACGCCCATGCCCCACAGGATCATGGAAGCGCGGGAGGTCGCGAAGGTGCGCGCCACTTCGCGCAGCGTCTCGGCGGGCACGCCGCACACGGGCGCCATTTCCTCGGGGCTGTAACCCAGCAGGTTCTTCTTCAGCTCGTCGTAGCCGATGGTGCGCGACGCGATGAAGGCCTCGTCGACCAGCCCCTCGTGGACGATGACGTGCATCATCGCGTTGAGCATGGCGACGTCGGTGTCGGGCTTGAACTGCATGTGGCGCCACGCCAGGCGGGTCAGTTCGCCCTTGCGCGGATCCATGATCACCAGCTTGGCGCCGTTCTTCACCGCGTTCTTCATCCAGGTGGCGGCCACCGGGTGGTTCACGGTCGGATTGGAGCCGATGACGACGATCACTTCGGCCTGCGTCACGTCCATCACGGGGTTGGACACGGCGCCGGAGCCGATGCCTTCCAGCAGCGCGGCGACCGAGGACGCATGGCACAGGCGCGTGCAGTGGTCCACGTTGTTGCTGCCGAAGCCGGTGCGCACCAGCTTCTGGAACAGGTAGGCCTCTTCGTTCGACCCCTTGGCGGAGCCGAAGCCGACCAGCGCCTTCGGGCCCCTGGTGTCGCGGATGCCCTTGAGCTTGCTGCCGGCCAGCGCCAGGGCTTCTTCCCAGGTCGCCTCGCGGAACACCTCGTGCACGCGGTCCGGGTCCAGCACGATCTTCGGATCCTTGGGCGCATCGGCGCGGCGGATCAGGGGCGTGGTCAGGCGGTGCGGGTGGTGCGCGTAGTCGAAGCCGTAGCGGCCCTTGACGCACAGCCGGCCGTGGTTCGCGGGGCCGTCGCGGCCCTCCACGAACAGGATCTTGTTGTCCTTGACGTTGTAGGTGAGCTGGCAGCCCACGCCGCAGTACGGGCAGACCGAGTCGACCTGCTTGTCGGGGACGACCAGGCCAGCGCCGCGCGCGGGCATCAGCGCGCCGGTGGGGCAGGCCTGCACGCACTCGCCGCAGGCCACGCAGGTGGAGACGCCCATCGGGTCGTCCATGTCGAACACGATCTTGGCGTGCTCGCCGCGGAAGGCCAGGCCGATCACGTCGTTGACCTGCTCGTCGCGGCAGGCACGCAGGCAGCGCGTGCACTGGATGCAGGCGTCGAGGTTGACGGCGATGGCGGGATGCGAGAGGTCCGGCCCCATGTTGCCGCGCGAGGCGAAGCGCGGCTTGCCGACGTTCAGCTTGGCGGACCACTGGTCCAGCTCGTTGTTGCGGGTGTACTCCGCCTCGGGCATGTCCGACTGCAGCAGTTCCAGCACCATCTTCTGCGAGGCGATGGCGCGCGGGCTGTCGGTGGTGACTTCCATGCCGGGCGTGGGCGTGCGGCAGCAGCTCGGGGCCAGGGTGCGTTCGCCCTTGACCTCCACCATGCAGCAGCGGCAGTTGCCGGCGGTATCCAGGCCCGGCTTGTAGCAAAGGCGCGGGATCTCCACGCCCTCGCGGTCGGCGACCTGCAGCACCGTCTCGTTGGCGCGCGCCTCGACCTGCTTGCCGTTCAAGGAGAACTTGACGGTGGGGGCTTCGATCTGCGCCAGTTCGGCGCGGGTGACGGCGTTCATGTTGTGTGTTCCTGAAAGACCGGAAAACGGACTACCGGACGCAGAGGACGCAAAAGGTACGCAGAGGACGCAAAAGAAAACCTTCTAGAGTCTTCTTTGTCTTTTTTGCGTCCTCTGCGTATCTTTCGCGTCCTCTGCGTCCGGCTGTTCGGTTGTTCACGCCAGCTCGTGCGGGAAGTACTTGATCACGCAATCTACCGGGTTCGGGGCCGCTTGCCCCAGGCCGCAGATCGAGGCGTCGCGCATCACCTGCGAGAGCTCGGCCAGCAGGGGCAGGTCCCATTTCGGGGCGTTGATCAGCGCCAGCGCCTTGGCCGTGCCGGCGCGGCATGGCGTGCACTGGCCGCAGGATTCGTCGCGGAAGAAGCGCATCAGGTTGCGCGCCGCGCCCACCGCCGAATCCTTGTCCGACAGCACCACGATCGCGGCCGAGCCGATGAAGCAGCCGTAGGCCTGCAGCGTGTCGAAGTCCAGCGGCAGGTTGTTCAGGCTCGCCGGCAGGATGCCGCCCGAGGCGCCACCCGGCAGGTACGCATAGAACCTGTGGCCGTCGGCCATGCCGCCGCAGTGCTCGTCGATCAGCTCCTGGATCGTGATGCCGGCCGGGGCCAGCTTCACGCCCGGCTCGCGCACGCGGCCGGAGACGGAGAAGGAGCGCAGGCCCTTGCGGCCGTTGGCCCCCTTGGAGGAGAACCACTCGGGGCCCTTCTCGATGAGGTCGCGCACCCAGTACAGCGTCTCGAAGTTGTGTTCCAGCGTGGGCCGCCCGAACAGGCCGACCTGCGCCACATAGGGCGGACGCAGCCGCGGCATGCCGCGCTTGCCTTCGATCGACTCGATCATCGCGGACTCTTCGCCGCAGATGTAGGCGCCGGCGCCGCGCCGCAGCTCGATGGACGGCAGGTCCTTCGCGATGGGGTCGGCCTTCAGCCGCGCGAGTTCCTGCTCCAGCAGTTGCCGGCAGCCGTGGTATTCGTCGCGCAGGTAGATGTAGATGCCGGCGATGCCCACCGCCCAGGCGGCGATCAGCATGCCTTCGAGGAAACGGTGCGGATCGCGCTCGAGGTAGACGCGGTCCTTGAAGGTGCCGGGCTCTCCCTCGTCGATGTTCACGGCCATCAGCCGGGGCGCGGGCTCGTTGCGCACGATGCGCCACTTGCGCCCGGCCGGGAAGCCGGCGCCGCCCAGGCCGCGCAGGCCCGAGGCCTCCATGACCTTGATCACCGATTCGACGTCGCGCTGGCCCGCCAGGCACGCCTGAAGCAGCTTGTAGCCGCCCGCCGCCTTGTACTGCGACAGGCCCGTGTAGCCTTGCGGCTCGTGCTTCGCGTCGCCCTCCTTGAGGGACTCCTTGACGCACTCCGCGACCTTCTGGGTGGTGGCGCAGGCCACGGGCTTCTGGCCCACGGCGACGGCCGGTGCCTGTTCGCAGCGGCCGATGCAGGGGGCGGGAATCACGCGCACGTCGCGCCCGAGGATGGCGGGCAGCTTCGCGAGCAGCTGCTGCGAGCCGGCCATCTCGCAGGACAGCGAGTCGCACACGCGGACCGTGAGGGCCTGCGGCGCTTCCTCGCCTTCCTTGACGATGTCGAAGTGGTGGTAGAAGGAGGCCACCTCGTACACCTCCGACTGGGCCAGCCGCATCTCCTGCGCCAGCGCCGAGAGATGGGCCGCCGAGAGGTGGCCGAAGTGGTCCTGCAGCTTGTGCAGGTGCTCGATCAGCAGGTCGCGCTGGCGCGACGCGTCACCGAGCAGCTGCCGCACCTCGGCCAGGGCCGAGTCCGTGGGCTTGCGCCCCTTCGGACCCTGGCGCTTGCGCTCCCGCAGGGGGAGCGCGGTGGCCGCTGCGATCGGGATGACGCGTTGACCTGCCATCTCGTTCGCCTTACTTCTTCAGCAGGCCGGCGGCGCGGGCCCACTTGTACTTCGCACCCAGCACTTCCACCGGCAGCTCGGTGGAGTAGGCGTAGGCCGGGATGCCGTTCTCGTACAGGTACTGCGCGGCTTCCTCGACTTCCACGTCGCCGGCGAGCGAAGCCACCACGGGCTTGATCTTGCCCTTTTCCTTCATCTCGTTGACGACCTGCACCATGTTGCGGGCGAAGACCATCGGGGGCGTCACGATCGTGTGCCAGTAGCCGAGGATCAGCGCGTGGATGCGGTCGTCTTCCAGGCCCAGGCGCACCGTGTTCACGTAGGTGATCGGGGGCTCGCCGCCGGTGATGTCCACCGGGTTGCCCGCGGCGCCGAACGGCGGGATGAACTTGCGGAAGGCGGCGTCCAGGTCGTCGGGCATCGGCTTCATCAGCTTCAGGCCGTTGTCGACGCAGGCGTCGGACAGCAGCACGCCGGAGCCGCCGGCGCCGGTGATGATCACCACGTTCTCGCCCTTGGGCGTCGGCAGGATCGGCACGCCGCGCGACAGCTCCAGCATCTGGCGCAGGCTGTTGGCGCGGATCACGCCGGCGCTGCGCAGGATGTCGTCATAGATCTTGTCGGTGCCGGCGACGGCGCCCGTGTGCGAGGCGGCAGCGGCGGCGCCCATCTCGGTGCGGCCGGCCTTGAGCACGATCACGGGCTTCTTCTTGGAGACGCGCTTGGCGACTTCGGCGAAGGCGCGGCCGTCCTTCAGGTCTTCGCAGTGCTGGGCGATCACCTTGGTGTTCTCGTCCTGCTCGAAGAACATCAGCAGGTCGTCTTCGTCGATGTCGGACTTGTTGCCCAGGCCGACGATCGCCGACACGCCCATCTTGGCGCTGCGCGAGAAGCCGATGATGGCCATGCCGATGCCGCCGGACTGCGAGGACAGGGCGGTGGAGCCCTTGACGTCGTAGGCCGTGCAGAAGGTGGCGCAGAGGTTGGCGGGCGTGTAGTAGAAGCCGTAGATGTTCGGGCCCATCAGGCGGATGTTGTACTCGCGCCCGATGCGCTGCAGTTCTTCCTGGCCTTCGACGTTGCCCGTCTCGCCGAAACCGGAGGGGATCAGCACGGCGCCGGCGATCTTCTTCTCGCCGCACTCCTTGAGCGCGCCGGCGACCAGCGGCGCGGGGATCGCGAACACCGCCGTGTCAATCTCGCCCGGCACGTCCTTCACGCTCTTGTAGGCCTGCAGGCCCATGATCTCGCCGCCCTTGGGCGTGATCGGGTAGATCTTGCCCTGGTAGCCGCCGTTGATGAGGTTCTTCATCACGGAGTTGCCGATCTTGCCGGCCTGGTCCGACGCGCCGATCACCGCCACCGCCTTGGGCTTCATGATGCGGTTCATCGAGGCCACGACGCTCTTCTCGTCGGGACGGAAGCGCGCTTCCTTCTGGTTGAAGTTCACCACGATGCGCACGTCGGCGGCGATCGCGCCCTCGTCGGAGGCGAACACCGGGTTCAGGTCCATCTCGGAGATTTCCGGGAAGTCCGACACCAGTTGCGACACGCGCACGATCGTGTCCTGCAGCGCTTCGCGGTTGACCGGCTTGGCGCCGCGCACGCCCTTGAGGATCTCGGCGGCCTGGATGCCATCGAGCATCGAGGCGGCGTCTTCCTGCGTGGCGGGCGCCAGGCGGAAGGTCACGTCCTTCAGGACTTCGACCAGCACGCCGCCCATGCCGAAGGCGACCAGCTTGCCGAAGCTGCCATCGGTCATGGCGCCGATGATGGTTTCCTGGCCGCCCTTGATCATCTGCTGCACCTGCACGCCCACGATCTTCGCGTCGGCCTTGTACTTCCTGGCGTTGGCGATGATCTGGTCGTAGGCGGTCGCGGCGTCGTCGGCGCTCTTGACGCCCACCACCACGCCACCCGCTTCGGTCTTGTGCAGGATGTCGGGCGAGACGATCTTCATCACGACCGGGAAGCCCATGGACGCAGCGGTGCTCATCGCGTCCTTGGCGCTGGAGACGACCGCTTCCTTCGGCACGTTGATGCCGTACGCGTCGCAGATCAGCTTGCCTTCGGGAGCGGTGAGGGAATCGCGTCCCTCCTTCTTCACCGCGTCCAGGATCGCGCGGACCTTGCTCTTGTCACCTTGGAAGTTGGCCATGTTGTGCCCCTTGAAAAATTGAAATTTGTTGCTTCGAGGCGGCGGTCAGATGACCTTGGCCGCGCGCAGTTCTTCGATCTGGTCGGGCTTGTAGCCCAGTTGCGCCAGGACTTCCTCGGTGTGCTCGCCCAGCAGGGGAGAGCGCGTCACTACGGTCTCGCTGTCGGACAGCTTGATCGGGTTGCCGACCGACAGGTACTTGCCGCGGGTCGGGTGGTCGACTTCCACCACGGTGCCGGTGGCACGCAGGGCCGGTTCCTCGGCGATTTCCTTCATCGACAGGATCGGGCCGCAGGGGATGTCGTACTTGTTCAGGATCTCCATCGCCTCGAACTTGGTCTTGGTCTTGGTCCACTCCTCGATGCGCGAGAAGATGGTCTTCAGGTGCGGCAGGCGCGCCTTGGGCGTGGAGTAGCTCGGATCGGTGATCCAGGTCTCCTCGCCGATCACCTTGCAGATCGCGGCCCACACGGGCGCCTGGGTGATGAAGTAGATGTAGGCGTTGGGATCGTGCTGCCAGCCCTTGCACTTGAGGATCCAGCCCGGCTGGCCGCCGCCCGAGGCGTTGCCCGCACGCGGCACGGCCTCGCCGAACTCGCCCTCGGGGAACTGCGGGTACTCTTCCAGCACCTTCTTGCGCTCCAGGCGCTGCTGGTCGCGCAGCTTCACGCGGCACAGGTTCAGCACGGCGTCCTGCATGGCGGCCAGCACCTTCTGGCCGCGGCCGGTCTTCTCGCGCTGGAACAGGGCGGTGACGATGCCCAGGGCCAGGTGCAGGCCGGTGCCGGAGTCACCGATCTGCGCGCCGGTCACCAGCGGGGGGCCGTCGTCGAAGCCGGTGGTGGAGGCGGCGCCGCCCGCGCACTGGGCGACGTTCTCGTAGACCTTGCAGTCCTCGTACGGGCCGGGGCCGAAACCCTTGACGGAGGCCATGATCATGCGCGGGTTGATCTGCTGGATGCGTTCCCAGCTGAAGCCCATGCGGTCCAGCGCGCCGGGGGCGAAGTTCTCGACCAGCACGTCGCACTGCTTGATCAGCTCGATCAGCACTTCCTTGCCCTTGGGGTTCTTGGTGTCCAGGGTGATGGAGCGCTTGTTGTGGTTCAGCATCGTGAAGTAGAGGCTGTCCACGTCGGGGATGTCGCGCAGCTGGCCGCGCGTGGCGTCGCCTTCGCCCGCCTTCTCCACCTTGATCACGTCGGCGCCGAACCACGCCAGCAGCTGCGTGCACGTGGGGCCGGATTGCACGTGCGTGAAATCGAGGATCTTGACGCCGTCGAGTGCTTTACCCATGTCTGTGAGTCCTATCGAGTTTTGAATTCGGTTCCGTCGTCCCCGCTAGAGGCGGGGACCCGGGGCTTTCGGGGAACTCGCCGCGCGCGGCGAGCATCGGGAGCCCTGGATTCCCGCCTGCGCGGGAATGACGTCGTGGTGGTCCGTCGTGTGCTCAGGCCGTCTTCTTCTTCGCCGCGGCCGGGTTCAGGCTGGTGATGCGGCCGGACTCGGTGCCGGCCGATTCGTCGATCATCGCGTTGATCAGCGTCGGCTTGCGGGAGGCGATGGCCTCCTTCAGCGCGCGGTCGAGTTCCTCGGGGTTCTTCGCCACCACGCCGACGCCGCCGAAGGCCTGCATCATCATGTCGTAGCGCGCGTTCTTCACGAACTGCGTGGGCGCCATCGCGTCGCCGCGCGGGTTGACGTCCGTGCCCTTGTAGATGCCGTTGTTGTTCATCACGACGACGCACACCGGCAGGTTGTAGCGGCAGATCGTCTCGACTTCCATGCCGCTGAAGCCGAAGGCGCTGTCGCCTTCCACCGCGATCACCTGCTCGCCGGTGACGGCGGCGGCAGCGACGGCGAAGCCCATGCCGATGCCCATGATGCCCCAGGTGCCCACGTCGAGGCGGCGGCGCGGCTCGTACATGTCGACGATCGAGCGGGTGAAGTCCAGCGCGTTGGCGCCTTCGTTGACCAGGTAGGCCTTCGGGTTGTCCTTGACCGTGTTGCGGATCACGTTCAGGGCGCTGTGGAAGTTCATCACCGGCGGGTTCTTGGACAGGGTCTCCTGCATCTTGGTCAGGTTCTTGTCCTTGCGCTCGGCGATCGCGCCCGTCCAGTCGGACGGCGGCTTGCTCCAGCCGGAGGCGATGGCCTGGTTCAGCGCGGAGATGCAGGAGCCGACGTCACCCACCAGCGGCGCGGCGATGGCGACGTTGCTGTCGGCTTCGGTCGGGGAGATGTCGATCTGGATGAACTGCTGCTTGCCGGCTTCCTTGGAAGCGCCGGCGCCCCAGGTCTTGCCCTTGCCGTGCGACAGCAGCCAGTTCAGGCGCGCGCCCACCAGCATCACCACGTCGGCTTCGGCCAGCACGTAGGAGCGGGCGGCGGACGCGGACTGGTTGTGGTTGTCCGGCAGCAGGCCCTTGGCCATGGACATCGGCAGGTAGGGGATGCCGCTCTTCTCGACGAAGCTCTTGATCTCGGCATCGGCCTGCGCGTAGGCGGCACCCTTGCCCAGGATGATCAGCGGCTTCTTGGCGCCCTTGAGCAGGTCGACCGCGCGCTTGATCGCGTCGGGGGCGGGCAGCTGCTTCGGCGCGGGATCGACGACCTTGATCAGCGACTTGCGGCCGGCTTCCTTGTCCATGGACTGCGCGAACAGCTTGGCGGGCAGGTCGAGGTAGACGCCGCCGGGGCGGCCGGAGACGGCGGCGCGGATGGCGCGCGCGATGCCCACGCCGATGTCCTCGGCGTGCAGCACGCGGAAGGCGGCCTTGCACAGGGGCTTGGCGATGGCCAGCTGGTCCATCTCCTCGTAGTCGCCCTGCTGCAGGTCGACGACCTCGCGCTCGGAAGAGCCCGAGATCAGGATCATCGGGAAGCAGTTGGTGGTGGCGTTGGCCAGCGCGGTCAGGCCGTTGAGGAAGCCGGGAGCGGACACCGTGAAGCAGATGCCCGGCTTGCCCGTGATGAAGCCCGCGGCGGCGGCGGCGTTGCCGGCGTGCTGCTCGTGGCGGAAGGAGATGACCTTCAGGCCGTCCGCTTGCGCCATGCGCAGGAAATCGGTGATCGGGATGCCGGGAAGGGCGAAGATCGTGTCGATGTCGTTGAGCTTCAGCGCGTCGATGACGAGATGGAAGCCGTCGGTCGTTTCGCGATCCTGCGTATCGGTGGTCATGGTCAAGCGTCCAGTGAAGGTCCGGGTTTTGGGAGTGCGAGAATGGTAGAAGTCGCCCTCCGGAAACCCGCTTGACTGCGGTCAAGTTTCGAAAAAATGCATTGAGGGGATTCCCTCGGTTACCAGCCCATGTCATCGATAGAACAACATCCCGAGCGCAACGTCATCCGGGTGCAGCTCGCGCACAACGTGGTGCTCAAGGGAATGACCGCGGCCCAGATCGCGGAGCTGGAACCCCTGCTGGTGGTGGTGGATTGCCAGAAGGGCGAAGCCCTGCTGAACCAGGGCGTGCACGAGATGGAGCAGTACTTCATCCTCGAGGGGATCCTCAAGCGCGTCGTGGCGAACCGCGAGGCCAAGGAGATGATCCTGCGCTTCGCCGAGGAAGGGCAGATGGAGACGAGCTACGCCGCCTGGCGGCTGGGCACGCCCGCGCCGTACAGCATCGTGTGCGTGACCAAGGCCCGCGTGGCCAAGCTGCCGCTGCGCGAGTGGGTGGCCTTCATCGAGCGCCACCCGGGCGTGAAGCAGACCTTCGAGTACGAGGTGATGCACCACATGAGCGACATCATGGCGCACACCATCACCTTGCACCTGCTCGATGCACCGGGCCGGGTCAAGCGCTTCCTGCGCAAGCACCCGGAGCTGGAAGAGCGGCTGCCGAAGAAGGAACTTGCGTCTTACCTGAACCTGTCCGCGGAGACGCTGAGCCGCCTGAAGTCGCGCGGGAAGATCTGAACGGGGAGAAAGCGGACAGCCGGACGCAGAGGACGCAAAGGGTACGCAGAGGACGCAAAGAAAACCTTCTAAAGTTTTCTCTGTCTTTTTTGCGTCCTCTGCGTACCCTTCGCGTCCTCTGCGTCCGGAAGTTCGCATCAAAGAAAAACGGGCGCCGAGGCGCCCGTTTCGCTTTGTCACGACCGCTTCACGCTTCGCGTGCGGACTGCTCCATGTGCGCGCGGCGCATTGGGCGCAGCACGAACCAGGCAAGCGCGGCGGCGATCGCGTTCATCACGCTGGCCACGATGAACACGGCATGCCAGCTGCCGGTGGCGGCGGTCAGCACGCTCGACAGCGGCACCAGCAGCGAGGCCGTGCCCTTGGCCGTGTACAGCAGGCCCGCGTTGGCGGCGGCGTACTTCGAGCCGAAGGTGTCCGCGCAGGTGGAGGGGAACAGGCTGTAGATCTCGCCCCAGGCGAAGAACACCATGCCGGTCAGGATCACGAACAGCACCGGGTTGCTGCCGAACTTGTACAGCGCCAGGATGCCGACGGCCTCGAGGGCGAAGGCGATGAACATCGTCATCTCGCGGCCGATCTGGTCCGACACCCAGCCGAAGAAGGGACGCGTCAGGCCGTTGAGCACGCGGTCGATGGCCAGCGCGAAGGTCAGCGCGGGCAGCACCAGGCCCATGATGTTCACCGGCACGCCGTCGATCTTGAAGTCCTTGGCGATCGGCGCGAGCTGCGCGGTGGCCATCAGGCCGCCGGCCGCGACCATCACGAACATCAGGTACATGACCCAGAACACGGGCTTGCGCACCATCTCGCCGGTGGAGTATTCCTTGCGGGTCTGCTGCACGCGGGCGTTGGTGGAGACGGAGGACTTCTTGTGCTCCGGCGCGCGGGCCAGGAACCACGACAGCACGAAGATGATCAGGCCCTGGCCGATGCCGAAGTACAGGAAGGCCGCTTCGTAGCCGTGCGACGCGATGTACATCGAGATCGGCACCACGGTCAGCGCGGAACCGGCGCCGAAGCCGGCGGCGGTCAGGCCGGCGGCGAGGCCGCGGCGGTCCGGGAACCACTTGAGCGCGTTGCCCACGCAGGTGCCGTACACGGCGCCGGCGCCGATGCCGCCCACGGCCGCGCCGATGTACAGCAGCGTCAGCGTGTCGGCGTGCGCGTTGATGACCCAGCCGATGCCGGCCAGGATGCCGCCGCCCATGACGACGACGCGCGGGCCGTACTTGTCGACGAGCCAGCCCTCGATCGGCACCAGCCACGTCTCCGTCAGCACGAAGATCGTGAAGGCGACCTGGATGGCCGCCCGGGTCCAGTGGTATTTGTCCGCGATCGGGTTGACGAAGAGGGTCCAGCCGTACTGCAGGTTGGCGATCATCGCCATGCAGATGATGCCCATGACAAGCTGGGCCCAGCGGAATCCCGCCCCGTGGGTTGCGCCCGCATGCGCGCCGCCGATCGACGCGCTGGACGCGGGCACGACCGCGTCAACTGTCTTTTCCATCCGATGTCTCCTGGTTACCTGGGCTGCCGCCGATGAGAGTTTGGTTCTTGCTCCGCGCCGTTTTTTGCGGGTGGGCGACGCATTCTCGGAGCGTGCCCCGCGCCGGAAAATTGACCGCGGTCATGAACTCGGGTAAGCCCCTAAGCACTCGTTTCGCAGCGCGGGAAGTTGTTTGACGCAGGTCAGGATGCGGTCAGGTGCGCGCGTTCGCGATGCATCACGCATCGCTTTTGGAAACCATAAGCGAACATAGCGTTCACACATCGTCATCCCCCTGCGCCACGCTTGCGTCATCCCCCTGCGCCACCGTTGCGTCATCCCCGCGCAGGCGGGGAACCAGAGCATTGCGAAGCAATGAAGATGACCTAAAGAGGCCGGCCGACGGCTACCACTGTTCGCCGTTGCCTCAGACCCGGACCAGGACGTGACCGTCCGCCTCGGCGACTGTCCCCCGGCGCGGATGGGAACCGTTGCTCGTGCTGGCCCCGCGCCCGCGCCTCCTCCTTGATGTCGCCGAGTCGGACGGTCACGCCCTGGTCCTCCCCCGCGCGGGTGCGAGCGCAGCGTCCGTCGGCGAGCTCGCTCGAGCGTCGGGGACAGCGCCAAGCGAAGCCACACCCTTGCGGTCTACACGCTGCAGGGCCAGTCCGTGGCTGTCCGGCTCAGTGACATCAAGGAGGAGGCGCGGGCGCGGCGCCAGCACGGGCAACGGTTCTCATCCGCGCCGGGGGACAGTCGCTGAGACGGACAGCCACGGACTGGTCCGGCCCGAGCGGCGCGGCGTCCACTTTACGCGGCTGCCAAGCGGTACCTGGCGCGACGCCCACCGGACACGGCCCCCAAGAAAAAGCGGCCCGTGGGCCGCTTCGCCTGGGCCCCCGCCTGCGCGGGGGTGACGAACAATTCACGTCTTCGCGTACGTGAACTTGCGCGTGATCGCCATCAGGTGCAGGCGGTTCTCCACGTTGCCCAGGCCCACGACGGTGCTGGCGACGCGCTCGGCTTCCGTGCGCTCCTGCTCGTTGACCACGATGCCGCTGAGCACCACGCCGGCGCCGCGCGCCTCGATCTGCACGTCGGTGTGGCGGGTCGAATCGTTGGCCTTGAGCGCGGCGCGCACCTTGGCCGCCAGCGCCAGCCCGGCGAGGATCGCGCGCGACTCCGACGTCTCCTGGAATTCCGGTCGGGCGGCGAGCTGCAGGATCGTCTGCGCGGCGCTTTCCACCGAGACGCGGTCGGTGTTGATCACCAGGTCGTACAGCAGCGGGTCGCCCCAGGTCACGCCGTAGGTGGCGTTCATGCGCGCGGCATGCGCGTTGTCGCTGCGGCGGACTTCGGCCTCGGCCTGGTCCCGGTTGTCCGTCTCCATGTCCTCCATCACCCACCGCACGCGCGCATCGAAGGAGCGCGTCACCCGCACGCGCACGACGTGCGGCACGGCATGCAGCACGCGCGTCGCGCCCCAGCCGCGCAGCACCACGTTGCCGCGGGCCGCCTGGTGCAGGATCTCCTCCTCGGTGTAGAGCGCGAACTGCTGCTTGTCGGTGGTGAGGCGCTCGACGAGCCCCGCCTTGCCTTCGCGCACGCGGCGCACCAGGCTGGGCGGCACGTGCATGCGTTCGGCCACGTTCTCCATCACCTCGTTGCGCATCACGGCCAGCCCGCCGGCCGCGGCGACGCGCTCGGCGACGTCCTTGGCGAGCGAGCCCATTTCCTGGGTCAGTGCGATCACGGGCATGTCAGGTCCCCTTCCTCTGCGTCATTCTCAATCGACCGGCTGTTCGGCCGCGAAGTTGCTGCCCTTGGGCGGGCGCAGCTTGTGGATGATCTTCGAGATGACCGGCCACGCCAGCAGCAGCAGCGCCAGGCCCGTGATCGTGCCCACCAGCGGATTGGACACCATGATCGACAGGTCGCCCTGGGACACCAGCATGGCCTGGCGGAACGAGTCCTCGGCCTTGTCGCCGAGCACCAGCGCCAGCACCAGCGGCGCCAGCGGGTAGTCGAGCTTCTTGAACACGTAGCCCATCACGCCGAACAGCAGCATCAGCCACACGTCCATCATCGCGTTGTGCACGGTGAAGGCGCCGATCGCGCAGATCACCACGATGACCGGCGCGATGATCGAGAACGGGATGCGCAGGATCGACGCGAACAGCGGCACGGTGGTCAGCACGACGATCAGGCCGGCCAGGTTGCCCAGGTACATCGAGGCGATCAGGCCCCAGACGAAGTCCTTCTGTTCCACGAACAGCAGCGGCCCGGGCTGCAGGCCCCAGATCAGCAGGCCACCGAGCAGCACGGCAGCCGTCGGCGAGCCGGGGATGCCCAGTGCCAGCATCGGCAGCAGGGCGCTGGTGCCGGCGGCGTGCGCAGCGGTCTCCGGCGCGATCACGCCCTCGATCTGGCCGGTGCCGAACTTGGCGCCGTCCTTGGACATCTTCTTCGCCAGGCCATAGCTCATGAAGGATGCGGGCGTGGCGCCGCCGGGGGTGATGCCCATCCACATGCCCACGAGCGAACTGCGCACGGAGGTCATCCAGTACTTGGGCAGCTGCTTCCAGGTCTCGAACACGACCTTGGGGTTGATCTTCGCGGACTTGCCGGAGAAGGCCAGGCCTTCCTCCATCGACAGCAGGATCTCGCCGATGCCGAACAGGCCGATCACCGCGATCAGGAAGTCGAAGCCGCGCATCAGCTCCTCGAAGCCGAAGGTCAGGCGCAGCTGGCCGGTGACGGTGTCCATGCCCACCGCGGCGAGCGCGAAGCCGATCGCCATCGAGGCGAGGATCTTGAAGGGCGAGCCCTTGCCCATGCCGACGAAGCTGCAGAAGGTCAGCAGGTAGACCGCGAAGAATTCCGGCGGGCCGAATTCGAGCGCGAACTTGGCGACCAGCGGCGCCAGGAAGGTGATCATCAGCACCGCGACGAAGGCGCCGACGAAGGAGGAGGTGAAGGCCGCCGTGAGCGCCTGCCCCGCCTGTCCCTTCTGCGCCATCGGGTAGCCGTCGAAGGTGGTTGCGACCGACCACGGTTCGCCGGGGATGTTGAACAGCACCGACGTGATGGCGCCGCCGAACAGCGCGCCCCAGTAGATGCAGGACAGCATGATGATCGCCGACGTGGGCGACATCGTGAAGGTCAGGGGCAGCAGGATGGCGACGCCGTTGGCGCCGCCGAGCCCCGGCAGCACGCCGATGAGCACCCCGAGGGTGATGCCCACCAGCATGAGGAGCATGTTCATCGGCGTCAGGATGACGCTGAAGCCATGGAAGAGTGCGCTGAGTTCGGTCATGACGAGAATCCGTCCTGGTTCATGGGAAGGGGCTCAGTAGCCCAGGAAGCCCGTCGGGTTCAGCATGCCCTTTTCCAGCGGCACCTTGAACCACATCTCGAACATCGCGAAGAAGAGGACGGCGATGGCCACGCCCAGGAGCACGCTCTTGATGCGCGAGAACTTCCCCAGCACGATCATGAAGATGGCGATGTAGACGGCCGACGCGATGTACATGCCCACGAGCTGGATCGCGCCGACGTAGATCGCCGCCGGCACCAGCACCATCAGCACGCGCTTGATCTGCTCGCCGTCGACGAAGATCTCGTGGTTGCGCTTCTTGCCCAGCAGCGACTGGTACAGCGTGCCGGCGCCGGAGATGCACAGGATGAGGCCGACGTAGAAGGGAAAGTAGCCGGCGCCCGGACCGTCGCTCATCCAGCCGGCGCCGAGTTTCCAGCTCGCCGTGGTGACGACCAGGCCCATGAGCAGCACCAGGGCCGCGACCGCGGCCTCGACCGCGAAAGTGGGAACGCCCGAGCGCTCCTCGGCGACGGGCTCTTGTTGTGCGATATCCATGCGCTTGTCTCCTGCCGATACTGCCGGCATCTCCGTGAATGTTCTCGGGGGGAAGGTCGGAAAGAAAAACGCCCCCCGCGTGGCGGGGGGCGTGGGGACGCTCACTTGGCCAGGAAGCCTGCTTCCTTCATCAGTTCGCGGTGGTGCTGCTCCGCCTTGCCGAGCCACTGGTTGAAGGATTCGCCGTCCATGTAGGACTGGTTGAAGGCACCCTTCTCCATGTAGTCTTTCCACTCGGGGGTTTCACGCACCTTCTTGAGCAGGTCGATGTAGAACTGCTTCTGCTCCGCCGAGACGCCGGGCGGCATGAAGATGCCGCGCAGCATCGTGTACTCGGTGGGCACGCCCGCTTCCTTGCAGGTCGGGATGTCGCCCCAGGACATGGTGTCGGTGATCTTCGCCTTGTACGGCATGCGATGGGCGTCGAACACGCACAGCGGGCGCAGCTTGCCCGCGCGCCACTGGGCCACGGCCTCGATCGGGTTGTTCACGGACGAATCCACGTGCTTGCCCACCAGCTGCACCGCGACCTCGCCGCCGCCCTTGAAGGGGATGTAGATGAACTTGGCGCCGGTGGCCTTCTCGAGGCCGACGGTCAGGATCTGGTCTTCCTGCTTGGAGCCGGTGCCGCCCATCTTGATCTTGCCCGGGCCCGCGGCCTTGGCGGCGTCGAGGTACTCCTTGGCGGTCTTGTACGGGGTCTCGGCGTTGACCCACAGCACGAAGTTGTCCAGCGCCATCATCGACACCGGCGTCATGTCGCGCCAGTTGAAGGGCACGCCGGTCGCCATCGGGGTGGTGAACAGGTTCGACAGGGTGACGATGATCTTGTTCGGATCGCCCTTGGAGTTCTTGACGTCGAGGAAGCCCTCGGCGCCCGCGCCGCCGGACTTGTTCACCACGATCAGCGGCTGCTTCATCAGGTTGTGCTTGACCACCACGCCCTGGATCAGGCGGGCCATCTGGTCGGCGCCACCGCCGGTGCCGGCCGGCACGATGAATTCGACCGGCTTGCCGGGCTCCCACGCCGCCAGCGCGGGGGCCGCGAACAGGGCGGCGGATGCGGCGGCGGCGATGCCTGCCGCCATGCGGAACATGACCTTGCTTGTCTTCACGCGTTGTCTCCTGAGTTTTTGCGCCGCCCGCGCCCTCTGTCGTCGGAAGGAACGTTCATCGCGGGGCTGCGGCGGATGGTCGGACGATGAACCCCCGAATTCTCTTGACTGCGGTCAATTTTTCCAAAAGGAGTTTGTTCGTCTAGGGAAAGTCCGGGGCCTTCCAGGTGGGCAGTGAAAGCCGAAGGACTACTGCGGCGCGCAGCGTGGCGCGACGGTGGCGATGCATGCGCGAGCGATGCATGTTGCCGCACGGTGAAGTTTTGCGAAGGCCCAATGACAACGCGGCGCACGAGGCGCCGCGAGGGAGACGAAGGAGAGCGTGCCCCGCGCCGGGCGAGGCCGCATCGCAGGGCCGGGCCCCGCGGGCCGGCTTCAGCGGCCCTGGCGGGCGCGCGTGCTCTCGACGGCGTCCAGCAGGAATTCGGGGTCGTAGGAGCGCAGCAGGTGCGGCATCTCCTTCTCGACGTAGGCCCGGATCGCTTCGCGCCCCTCGCCGTGGCGGGCCGGTTCCCACGTGCAGGACAGGTCCAGTTCCTCGTCACCGGTGTAGCTGTGGGGGCGGGCGGTGGCCGGGGTGGAAGTGGTCTGCTGGCGCATGGCGGTCTCCTGTTGCGTGCTGCGATGGAGCCACTTTAGGTCCCGCTCACGATTAATGATAGTGAAAGTATTTGATCATCTTCATCATCCCGGAGTTATGATCGGCGGCGCCATGAAGAACGCCACCCTGCGCCAGCTCAAGGTCTTCGAAGCCGTCGCCCGCCACCGCAGCTTCTCGCGCGCCGCCGAGGAACTGCACCTGACCCAGCCGGCGGTGTCGACGCAAGTCCGCAAGCTCGAGGAACACGCCGGGCTGCCGCTGTTCGAGCAGCTGGGCAAGAAGATCCATCTCACGCCCGCGGGCGCGCAGATGCTGCAGTCCAGCCGCGAGATCATCCAGAAGTTCCAGGAGGCCGAGGAGGCGATGGCCCAGTACAAGGGCGTGTCGGGCGGGCGGCTGAACGTCTCGGTGATCAGCGCCGGCGACTACTTCTTTCCCCGGCTGCTGGTCGAATTCGCGCAGCGCCACGAGGGCGTCACGCTCAACTTCGGGGTGTGCAACCGCGAGGAGCTGCTGGCGCAGATGAAGGAGAACGTGACCGACCTCGCGGTGATGGTGCGGCCGCCGGAGGACGAGGACACGGTGGCGGAGCCCTTCGCGCCGCACCCCTACGTGATCGTCGCGGCGCCCACGCATCCGCTGGCGAAGACACCGCGAATATCCGTCTCGCGCGTGATCCGCGAACCCTTCGTCGTGCGCGAGAAGGGCTCCGACACCTGGAACTCGATGGTCGACGGCTTCGGCACGCAGCTGCCGGGGCTGAACATCGCGATGGAGATCCGCAGCACCGAGACGATCAAGCAGGCGGTGATGGCGGGCATGGGCGTGAGCTTCCTGTCCGCCCACACCGTGAGCCGCGAACTGCAGTCCGGCAGCCTCTGCATCCTGGACGTGCAGGGCTTCCCGCTGATGCTGAACTGGTTCGTCGTGCACCGGCGCACCAAGCGGCTGCCGCCGGTGGCGCAGGCCTTCAAGAACTTCCTGCTGGCCGATGGCGCGGGGCTCATCGACCAGGCCCTGGGCATCAGGTCGTCGCGGCTGGGCGCACCCAGGACTTCCACGCGTCCGAAATAGCCAGGCCCTGCTGGCGCGCGAACTCGCCGGCGGCCATCTTGCCGCCGCCTTCGGGGCGCAGCTTGAGGATCTCGATCAGGCCGCCCTGGGCCCAGAGCACGATCGAGTCCTCGCTCACGCCGGCCACGTCGCCGGGCTTGTGGCCGCGCGCCACGAAGCGCCCCACCACGTGCTTGCGGCAGTCGTACACGCGCACCCTCACGCCTTCGATCATCGTCCACGCGCCGGGCGCGGGGTTGCAGGCGCGGATCAGGTTGTAGATCGTGTCCACGTGGCCCCACCAGTGGATCTCGGCCTCGGCGTCCTGCAGCCAGCCTTCGTAGGTGGCCTGCGATTCGTCCTGCACCTGCTCCTCGTGCCGGCCGGCCATCACGATGTCCGTGGCTTCGAGCAGCGCGGCGATGCCCATGGGGAACAGCTTGTTGAAGTAGACCTCGCCCAGCGTCTCGTCCGGCCCGATCTCGCAGGTCTTCTGCAGGATGACGGGGCCTTCGTCGAGGCCGTCGGTGGGGCGGAAGATCGTCAGTCCCGTGCGCTTCGCGCCGAGCGCGATCGGCCAGCTGATGGAAGAGGGACCGCGGTGCAGCGGCAGCAGCGAGGGGTGGAACTGGATCGTGCCGTGGCGCGGGATGTTCACGAAGGACTGCGGCGCGAACTGCAGCACGTAGGCCATGATGCCGATGTCCGCATCGAGCGAACGCATGGCGGCCTCGGCCTCGGGGCTGCGCAGGCTGGCGAAGGTGAACACGGGCAGGCCCAGCGCCAGCGCGTCGGCCTTGAGCGCGTCGGGCTTCGCGCCCGGCTTGTCGGGGATGCAGAACACGCCGGCGATGGTGTCGCCGCGGGCGAGGAAGGCTTCCAGGACGGCCTTGCCGAATTCCTGTTGTCCGATGAAGGCGATGCGGGCGATGGCGGGCTCCTTGGAAGTCGTTCAGCGCAGGAGGAAGTATGCCGAGATGCCGTACAGCACCACGGCGAAGATCCGCTTGAGCGGCCGGATCTGCATGCCGTGCGCGATGCGGGCGCCCAGCGGCGCCAGCGTCATGCTGGCCAGCGAGATGATGACCAGGCCGGGCAGGAAGATGTAGCCGATGGAGCCGGGCGGCGCCTGCGCGAGGTCGCGCCCGGCCCAGATGTAGCCGGCGGTGCCGGCCAGCGCGATCGGGAAGCCCAGGGCGGCGGAGGTCGCCACCGCCTCGTGGATCTTCACGTTGCACCAGGTCATGAAGGGCACCGAGACGAAGGCGCCGCCGGCGCCGACCAGTGCCGACAGCAGGCCGATCACGATGCCGACGCCGAAGGTGCCGAGCGCACCGGGGATGGTGCGCGTGGCCGAGGGCTTGCGATCCAGCAGCATCTGCGTCGCCGAGAACGCGATGAAGATCGCGAACAGGATGCCCAGCGTCTTCGCGGGCAGGGCCACGGCGACCTGCGCCCCGGCCAGCGAGCCCACGACGATGCCCGGTGCGAGCACGCGGGCGATCTCCCAGCGCACGGCGCCGCGGCGATGGTGCGCGCGCACCGAGGACATCGAGGTGAACATGATGGTCGCCAGCGAGGTGGCCACGGCCATCTTCACCGTGTATTCCGCCGGGATGCCCGTGTGCCCCAGCACGAAGGTGAGCACCGGGACGAGCACCATGGCGCCGCCGATGCCGAGGAGGCCGGACAGCAGGCCGGCGCCGACGCCGGCCAGCAGCAGTTCGAGGATCAGGACGGGTTGCAGCAGCATTGTTCTTGTCGCGCGCGACGCGCGCCGGCCCGCGCCTTTTCCGCGGCGGGCAGGCCGCCATTGTGGCTCAGTCGGGCAGGGGGGCTGCGCAAAGGGGACCGGCCGCGCGAGGCGGCCGGTCGGGAGAAGGTGTCTGTAGTGCCACCGGACCGCATCCTGAACCGGGGTTCAGGTGGGCGAGGTCAGCTGCTGGCGTTGGGATCATCTGACGCGAGATGTTCACGCTCACCAGGCGATGTTCCAAGCCCTTGCTCAATGAGCATTGGTTCAAGGAAATATAAAGCCCGATACGCACTGCAGACGAAGCCATTCTAGGACGCAAATCGCGCCCGTGTGCAATGCCAGCGTGAAGGCATCAAGGAATTTCGGACTTGACACGCGAGCGGCTAAGCTCAACTGCTTTGCGTGTGCGGCGGGAAACACCAGACAGCCGTACGCAGAGGGCGCAAAGGGTACGCAGAGGACGCAAAGAAAACCTTCTGAAGTTTTCTTTGTTCCTTTTGCGCCCTCTGCGTACCCTTCGCGTCCTCTGCGTCCGGCAGTTCGGTCTTGGATTTAAAGCAGCCGCCCGTCGTCGCCCAGCGCCTTGTCCACGCGCACCAGCAGCTGCGCCAGCTTCACTTCGTCGGCGAGGTTGCGCATGCTGGTGACGGTGCTGTCGCCGTTGGCGAAGCTGGCCGCGTGCAGCGGTTGCTGCGACGCCTTTCCTGCCACGTCGAAGGCCAGGTTCAGCGCCGCGAGCACGGCGATGCGGTCGCGGGCCTTGACCTTGCCGGCGTCGCGGATGCGGCACATCGCCGTGTCGACTTTTTCCACCGCTTCCAGCAGCCGCTGCTCGCCGCCTTCGGGGCAACCGAGCAGGTAGCTCTGGCCCATGATCTGGACTTCGAGCTGCTTCATGCGGGGGTGTTCAGGTCGGGCAGGCGTTCGAGCAGCGCGTCGACGCGCGCGCGGGCGGCGGACAGGCGCGACCGGAGCGAATCGCGTTCCGTCGTGAGCAGCTCCACCTGTTCGGCCAGCAGCGCGTTGGTGCGCTGAAGCTCCTCGTAGCGAACGAGCAGGCGTTCGACGCGGTCGACGAGCTGGTCGATCTGGGAGCCATTGGCCATGGCGCGAATTGTAGGGTTTTGTGTCCATTGCCGCTTTAGAATCAAGGGGTTGGTGCTCGCGGTGTGGTTCGCATGCCGCAGTTCAACGGGAAGCAGGGCGCCTGCCGCGCAAACGCGAATGGCCAACCTGCGCTGCCCCCGCAACGGTAAGCGGACGTGTGGATTCCTCCACGCGACTTTCGTCCTCGCAAGCCACTGGGAACCGCCCGACACAGCGGCCCTGGGAAGGCGACGGGAGTTCTTCCGCCAGCCCGGATACCGGCCAACGAGGTGGCCCGCACGCCTGCAACGCGCGCGGGCCGTGACGCCCAGGGCGCAGGCGGGGAAGCCGGCGCGGGCATGCATCCCTGTCATCCAACCATGGTCCCCAAGAAACTGGTTTCCCGCGCCGGCCTGCCGCTGGCCCTGGCCCTTGCCGCCTCCGGTGCCGGCGCGCAGTCCGCGCTGCGCGAGGTCGTCGTCTCCGCCGCCCGCACCGAACAGGCCGTGCAGGACGCGCTGCCCGCCACCACGCTGATCACGCGGCGCGAGATCGAACAGGCGCAGACGCCCGATCTGCCCACGCTGCTGGGGCGGCTCACCGGCGCCGAGCTGACGCAGACCGGCCCGCAGGGCAGCGTCGCCGGCGTGTTCCTGCGCGGCGCCGAGCCGCGCCACACGCTGGTGCTGGTCGACGGCGTGCCGATCAACAACCTCAACTTCGGCCTGGGGGCGATCGAGCACATCCCGCTGGCCGACGTCGAGCGCATCGAGGTCGTGCGCGGCAACGTCTCCAGCCTGTACGGGAGCGCCGCGATCGGCGGCGTGATCCAGGTCTTCACGCGGCAACCCACCGGCACGCCGTTCGCCAGCGTGACGGCGCAGGCGGGCTCGCGCGGGCTCGTGGACGCGAACGCCACCGGCTCGGTCAAGCTCGCCTCCGGCACCGGCCTGCGCGCCAGCGTCGGCGGCCTGCGGGACCGCGGCTTCAACGCGATCCGGCAGGAGGAGATCCCCGGCACGAACCCGGACCGCGACGGCTACCGGCGGCGCTCGGCGTCCGTGGCCCTCACGCAGGACGTCGGCGCGCACGTCGTCGGCCTGAGGCTGCGCGATGCGCGCGGCCGCATCGAATACGACAACGAGTTCGGGCCGGCGACCCAGCGCGACGCCTCGCGCTTCGTGGAGCAGGTAGGCACGCTGGACGCGCGTTTGCGGCTGGCGCCCACGCTGCGGGTGGACGCGGCGCTCACGCGTGCCGTCGACAAGCTCGATGCGAACGAGGGCGCGTTCCCGTTCTTCGTGAATTCGCGCTCCGACGCCGGGCAGCTCGCGGCGGAATGGGAGGCCGCGCCCGGCCACCGCGTCACCGCCGGCCTGGAGCACACGCGCCAGCACATCGCCGCGGACACGCCCTACGACCGCGATCGGCGCACCGTCGACAGCGCCCGCCTGGGCTACGCGCTGGACCACGACAGGCACCAGTTGCAGCTCAACGCGCGGCACGACCGCTACAGCGACTTCGGCAGCGCGAACACCTGGCTCGCGGCCTACGGGTACCAGCTCACGCAGGCCTGGCGCGCCAGCGCCTCGGTCTCGACCGGCTTTCGCGCGCCCAGCTTCAACGACCTGTTCTTCCCCTTCGGCATCGGCAACCCCGACCTGCGGCCCGAGCGCGTGCGTTCGACGGAGCTCGCGCTGCAGTACGCGGTGCGGGGGCAGGAAGTGCGTGCCACGCTGTTCCGCAACCGCTTCCACGACCTGATCGGCTTCGATTCCGCCTTCCACAGCATCAACGTGGGCCGGGCGCGCAACCGCGGCCTGGAACTGGCGTATGCGGGCCGCGTCCGCGACTACGCGGTGCGTGCCGGCCTCACGGCGCAGGACCCGCGCGACCTCGACACCGACGCGCGGCTGGTGCGCCGCGCGCGCGTCTTCGGCCACCTGGGCGTCACGCGCGAGCTCGGTGCCTGGCAATGGGGCGGCAACCTGCGCGCCAGCGGCAACCGCGAGGACCGCGCCCAGGGCACGCCGGTGCGCCTGGCCGGCTATGGCGTGCTGGACCTCTCGGCGGCCTACGCGGTGTCGCCGCAGGTGAAGGCGTTCGGCCGCATCGAGAACGTGTTCGACCGCGCCCACGAAACCGTGTTCGGGTACCGGCAGGCGGGCCGCGGTGTCTTCGTGGGCGTGACGTGGCAACCGAAGCTCTGAACGCATGAAGAACGGAGAGCCCGCCCTGCCTGCCATCCCGCGCGGCCCACGCCGCATCGTGTGCCTCACGGAGGAGACGACCGAGTGGCTGTACCTGCTTGGCGAGGAGGATCGCATCGTCGGCATCTCCGGCTACACGGTGCGGCCGCGCCGCGCGCGCGACGAAAAGCCCAGGGTCAGCGCCTTCCTTTCGGCGAAGATCGAGCGCATCCTGGAGCTGCAGCCGGACTGCGTGTTCGGCTTTTCCGACCTGCAGGCCGACATCGCCGCCGCGCTGGTCCGGCGCGGCGTGCAGGTGACCATCTTCAACCAGCGCAGCGTCGAGGAGATCTTCTCCATGCTCTACCAGGTCGCGGCGATGGTCGGCCGCGCCGCGGAAGGGCTCGCCTTGCTCGAGCGCATGCGCGCGCGGCTGCTGGAGATCGAGGACGGCGCGCGCCGCCTGCCGCGCCGCCCGCGCGTGTACTTCGAGGAGTGGGACGAGCCGCACATCAGCGCGATCCGCTGGGTCTCCGAGCTGGTCGGCATCGCCGGCGGCGACGACATCTTTACGGAGCTCTCGCTGCAGCCGCTCGGAAAGGACCGCATCATCGCGGATGGCACCGAGATCGTGCGCCGCCAGCCCGACATCGTGATCGGCTCCTGGTGCGGCAAGAAGTTCCGGCGCGAGAAGGTCGCGGCGCGCCCGGGCTGGGGCGAGGTGCCGGCGGTCCGGGACGGCCAGCTGTTCGAGATCAAGTCCGCGGACATCCTGCAGCCCGGGCCGGCGGCATTGACCGATGGGGTGGAGCAATTGCATCGCATCATGATGGATTGGGGGCAGCACCATGCGTGAACGCTCGAGGGTCGCCGCGTGGTTCGCCGTGCTGTTGCTGGCGCTCGCGGCGGCGGCGGCGCACGCCGTCGAGGCGATCGACGACCGCGGCCTGCGCGTGCAGATCCCGCGGCCGCCGCAGCGCATCGTCTCGCTCATGCCTTCGCTGACCGAGACCGTCTGTGCCCTCGGCGCCTGCGGCCGGCTGGTGGGCGTCGACGACTATTCCAACTGGCCGCCGCCGGTGGCTCCCCTGCCGCACGTGGGCGGACTCGAGGACGCGCGCGTGGAGAGCATCGTGGCGCTGCGGCCGGACCTGGTGCTGGTCCCGACCTCCTCGCGCGTGCTGCCGCGCCTGCAGACGCTGGGGCTGCCCGTGCTCGCGCTGGAGCCGCGCACGCTGCGCGACGTGCGGCGGGTGCTGCAGGTGCTCGGCCCCGTGCTGGAGGCGGGCGATCCGGAGGCGGTGTGGCAGGCGATCAACCGCGAAGTGCAGGTGGCGGCGCAGAAGCTGCCGCCGGCCTTGCGCGGCACGCGCGTGTACGTCGAGGTCGGCAGCGCGCCCTTCGCGGCGAGCGAAGGATCGTTCATCGGCGAGCTGCTGGTGCGCCTCGGCGCGGAGAACATCGTGCCCGCCACGCTCGGTCCCTTCCCGAAGCTCAACCCCGAGTTCGTGGTGCGGGCCGATCCGCAGGTGATCATCGTCGCCCGCGGCGATGCGGCCTCGCTGCGCGGGCGGCCGGCGTGGCAGCGCATCGAGGCGTTGCGCCGCGGCCGCGTGTGCGCGCTCGACACCGACCAGATGAACGTGCTGATGCGCGCCGGCCCGCGGCTCGGCGAAGCCGCGCACCTGCTGGCGGACTGCCTGCAGGGCCGGCTCGGTGCCGGGAGCCCCGGTCGATGACGCAGGCGCCGCGCGCGCCGGCGGGGCTGGCCGCCTGGCTGCTGGCCGCGAGCGCGGGCCTGCTGGCCCTGGGGGTTGCAGTGGGCAGCATGGGCTGGGAGCCCCTGCTGGACGAGACCGGCGCCGGCCTCATGATCCTCTGGGAGATCCGCCTGCCGCGCACGCTGGGCGCGTGGACGGCGGGGGCGCTGCTGGGCCTGTCGGGCGCCGTGGCGCAAGGCCTGTTCCGCAATCCGCTCGCCGATCCCTACCTGCTCGGAAGTTCCACCGGTGCCGCCCTGGGGGTCGCCCTGCTGCTGGTGCTGCTGGGCGCCGCACCGGCGGCCTCGGCCCCGTGGGTGACGTCGCTGGGCCTCACGGGCGCGGCCTTCGCCGGCGCGGTGGGCGCCGTGATGCTGACGCTGGCGCTCGCGCGCGGCGTGCAGCACACGCTGCGGCTGCTGCTGGCCGGCGTGATCGTCGGCATGGTGTTCGGCGCGCTTGCCTCGCTGGTCATCTTCCTGGCGCCCGAGCTGCTGCGCACCATGCAGTCCTTCCTGCTGGGAACGACCGGCTTCCTGGGCTGGGCCAGCGCCGGCGTGCTCGTGGTGGTGTTGCTGGGGTGCGCGGGAGTCGCGCTGGGCGCCAGCCGCGCGCTCGACGCGCTGGCCCTCGGCGAGACGACGGCGGCCAGCCTCGGGGTGCCGCTCGAGCGCGTGCGGCTGCTGCTGGTCGGCGTGATCGCGCTGGGCACCGGCGCGGCCGTGGCGCACGTGGGCCTGGTCGCCTTCATCGGTCTGATGGCGCCGCATCTCGTGCGGGCGCTCGCGAAGCCCACCCATCGCTGGCTGGTGCCCCTGTCGGGGCTGGCCGGCGGCATGCTGCTGCTGGGCGCCGACGTGCTGGCGCGCTGGCTGCTCGCCCCGCGCGAGCTGCCGGTGGGCGTGGTGACCGCGGTGCTGGGTGGCGGCTACCTGCTGGCGCTGATGCAGCGGAGGCCGCGGTGAACGAACCGGCGCTGCGCTGCAGCGGCCTGCGCGTGCGCCTGGGCGAGCGCGAGGTGCTGCACGACGTGGAGCTCGCGCTGCCGGCCGGGCGCTGGACGGCGCTGGCGGGCCCCAACGGCGCCGGCAAGACGACCTTGCTGAAGGCGCTGGCGCAACTGCTCCCCGCGCAGGGGCGCATCGACATCCTCGGGCGGCCGGCGGCGCGCTGGCCGGTGCGCGAGCGCGCCCGCGCCATCGCCTGGCTGGGGCAGGGGGACGCCGGCGCCGAAGACCTGCTGGCGCACGACGTCGTGATGCTGGGACGGCTGCCGCACCAGGACTGGCTGGGCGGCGCCAGCGCGGCCGACCTCGCGGCGGTGCAGGCCGCGATGCTGGAGACGCAGTGCTGGGACTGGCGCGCGCGAGCGCTCGGCAACCTGTCGGGCGGCGAGCGCCAGCGGGTGCTGCTCGCGCGGGCGCTGGCGGTGCAGGCGCCCGTGCTGCTGATGGACGAGCCGCTGTCGCACCTGGACCCGCCGCACCAGGCCGACTGGCTGGCGATCGTGCGCCGGCACGTCGCCCGCGGCGGCACCGCCGTCAGCGTGCTGCACGAGATCGGGCTGGCGCTGCAGGCCGACGACATCGTGCTGCTGGAGGCCGGCCGCGTCGCGCACCACGGCGCCGCCGCGGATGCCGCCACGCACCGGGCGCTGGAGGCGGTGTTCGCGCGGCGGCTGAAGGTGCATGCGGTCGCGGGGCGCTGGGTGGCCTTGCCGGTGGAGGAGGCGCCATGACGGCGCGCTGCGTGATGGTGCTGGGCACCAGCAGCGGCGCCGGCAAGAGCTGGCTCGCCACCGCGCTGTGCCGCTGGTACGCCCGCCAGGGCCTGCGCGTGGCGCCGTTCAAGGCGCAGAACATGAGCAACAACGCGCGCGTCGTCGCCACACTCGAGGGCGGCCTCGGCGAGATCGGCAGCGCGCAGTACTTCCAGGCGCTGGCGGCGCGCGCGTCGCCCGATGTGCGCATGAATCCGGTCCTGCTCAAGCCCGAGCGCGACGACCACAGCCAGCTCGTGCTGCTCGGGCAGGTGCATGCGCAGCTCACCGCCATGCCCTGGCGCGAACGCGGCGCGCTGGTGTGGCCGGTGGTGCGCGACGCGCTCGATGCCCTGCGCGCGGAGAACGACGTCGTCGTGATCGAGGGCGCGGGCTCGCCGGCGGAGATCAACCTGCAGGACAGCGACATCGCGAACCAGCGCGTCGCCGCGCACGCCCAGGCGGCCTGCCTGCTGGTGACCGACATCGACCGCGGCGGCGCCTTCGCCCACTTGTACGGTACGTGGGCCTTGCTGCCGCCGGAGCAGCGCGCGCTGCTGCGCGGCTTCGTGCTCAATCGCTTCCGCGGCGATCCCGGCCTGCTGCAGCCGGGGCCGGCGCAGCTGGAAGGCCTGACCGGCGTGCCGACGGTCGCCACGCTGCCCATGGTGTGGCAGCACGGGCTGCCGGAAGAAGACGGCGTGTTCGAGGAACGCGGTGGCGCTTCGGGTGCGGTGCGCCTGCGCGTGGCGGTCGTGGCGTGGCCGCGCATCAGCAACCTCGACGAGTTCCAGCCGCTGAAGAACATCCCCGGGCTGCAACTGCGCTGGGTGCGCACGCCGGCCGAACTGGCCGACGCCGACTGGGTGATCCTGCCCGGCTCCAAGAACACCGCCGCCGACCTGCAGTGGCTGCGCGCGCGGGGACTGGCGCGCGCCATCGCGGACCACGCGAATGCCGGCCGGCCGGTGCTGGGCATCTGCGGCGGCTTGCAGGTGCTGGGCGAAGCGCTCGTCGATCCGGACGACTTCGCCGGCAATGCACCGGGGCTCGGCCTGCTGCCGCTCGTCACGCAGTTCGCGCGCAGCAAGACCGTGCGCCGCACCGAGGTCACCTTCGAGCCGCTGGCCGGGGCCTGGTCCGCGCTCTCCGGCCTGCACGTGCAGGGGTACGAGATCCACACCGGGCAGACGGCGCAGCACGCCGGGATGGCGGCCGGCCGCATCGCCCTGCCGCGGGGGCTGGGCTGGGCGAATGCGCAGGGCAACGTGCTGGGCGTGTACCTGCACGGCCTGTTCGAGGACGCGGGCGTGCTGCAGGCGCTGTTCGGTGCGAGCGTGCCGACGCTGGAGACGGTGTTCGACCGGCTCGCGGATGTCGTCGACGCCCATTTCGCCACCGGCGTGTTGCCGGGCCTGATCGCCTGCTGATTGATCTGGGGCAGATTTCTAGGGGAAACGCCGTAATCCGGCGGGGTACCCAAGCAAGAAATCCCGGTCCATACTAGGCCAGCCAAGGCACCGGGCCGCGGCGTCTTTGGGGGCGTTGCAACATGTACAAGAAGATCCTGCTCGCTTACGACGGCTCCGATGCGGGCCAGAAGGCGCTGCTCGAGTCGCGCGAACTCGCGCAATGGTCGAATTCGGAACTGCACCTCGTCGCCGTGATGCCGTCGGCCATGAGCTTCGTGGGGCTCGAGGGCGGCGTCTACGACGTGGAACTCGAGGAGCGCGAGAAGAAGAAGTACCGCGCGGTGCTCGACGACGGCCTGCGGCGCCTGAGCGAAGCGGGCTTCACCGCCCGCGGCGAAGTCGTCACCGGCGAGGCGATCGACGAGATCGGCAAGTACGCGCGCAAGATCGGCGCCGACCTGATCGTCGTCGGCCACAAGCACCTGGACAGCTGGGCGGCGCGCTGGTGGCGCGGCTCCATCTCGGGGGCGCTGATCGAGCACGCGCCGTGCAGCGTGCTCGTCGTGATCATCCACTAGGCCCCGACGGCGGCCGCATGCATCTTTCCCGCGGCACCGGCCGCCGGCCGGACCCCGCCCTCGCGATCGCGCAGTACCGGCGGCGCGCCGAACACTACGATTTCGAGCTGGTCGCGTTCGAGCCGGTGCGCAGGGCCGCGATCGCGCGCCTCGAACTGGCGGAGGGTGCGACGGTGATCGACGTCGGCTGCGGCACGGGCCTGAGCTTCCAGCCGCTGAAGGAACGCATCGGCGCCGCCGGCCGCATCGTCGGCATCGACCCGTCGCCGGAAATGCTGGCGCAGGCGCGACTGCGCATCCAGCGCCATCACTGGACGGGCATCTCGCTGGTGGAGGCCACCGCGCACGCCGCCGCGCTGCACGGCCGCGCCGATGCCGCGCTGTTCCACTTCACGCACGACGTGCTGCAGGACGAGGAGGCGCTGGACAACGTGCTGGCGCACCTCAAGCCCGGCGCGCGCGTCGTGGCCGCGGGCCTGCAATGGGGGCCGCCCTGGAGCCTGCCCGTGAACCTGTTCGTGCTGGGCGCCGCGCTGTATTCGGTCAGCTGCCTCGGCGGGCTGCAGCAGCCTTGGCGCCTGCTCACCGCGCGGCTGCACGACGTGCGGGTGCGCTCGCCCCTCATCGGCGGCTTCTACATCGCCTGCGGCCGGGTGTAGCGGCGTGCCCGGCCGCGGATGCGGCACACTTCACGCACGCGCAACACAAACCACACGGCGGTGTTACGCGGCGGGCGCATGCTGTGGGTCGCGCCGTGCGGCGGAGCACAGCAGAAGCCCGCCTACACGGGCATGCGACCGGCACTGTCGCCCGGATGAGCCATCCGCAGGCACCCTCGGCGCCTGCTGAACTTGCCCGCGCCGCGCCAGAACGACAAGGATGCCGATGCCCACACCGCCTGCCACACCGGCGAGCTCCCCCGAAGACAGTGCCTTGCCGCCGCGGCCCTCGCAGCCGCAGCGCCGCAAGCTGAGCCGCCGTGCGTCGGTGATCGGCACGGTCATCGCGCTGGTGGTCGCGGCCGGACTCGCCTGGCTGGCCTGGGACCTGACGCGGCCGGAGCAGACCGCGGCGATGCAGCGCGGGCCCGGTGGCGGCGGCGGCCGCAACGGAGCCGGCGGTGGCGGCGGAGGTCCCGGCGGCCCGGGTGGCGGGGGGGCGCGCGGTGCCACCACCGTGGGCGTGGCGACGGCCGAAGCGGCCGACATCCCGGTCAACCTCGAGGCCCTCGGCACGGTGGTCTCGCAGGCGACGGTGCGGGTGCGGCCGCAGGTCAGCGGCGTGCTCACGCAGGTGCTGTTCAAGGAGGGGCAGCCCGTGCGCAAGGGGCAGCTGCTGGCCACCATCGACCCGCGCTCCTTCGAGATGGCGCTGCAGCAGGCCGTGGGCCAGCGCATGCGCGACGAGGCGCAGCTGGCCGCCGCGCGCGTCACGCTGGATCGCTTCGAAACGCTGCTCAAGCAGGACTCGATCGCGCGCCAGGAAGTCGATACGCAGCGCGCCACCGTGCACCAGCTCGAAGCCTCGGTGGTGTCGGACAAGGCGGCCGAGGGCACGGCGCGCCTGAACCTCTCGTACACGCGCATCACGGCGCCGATCGAGGGCCGCGTCGGCCTGCGCGCCGTCGACGTGGGCAACCAGGTCAGCACCGGCGATGCGAACGGCATCGCGACCATCACCAAGATCACGCCGATCGACGTCGAGTTCGCGGTCCCGCAGGACCACGCGTCCTGGCTGCAGCACAACGCCGGCGCCTTCATGGAGGTGCGCGCCTTCGACCGCACCCGCACGACGCTGCTCGATACGGGGGCCTTCGCCTCGCTGGACAACCAGATCGACACGCAGACCGGCACCGTGCGCGCCAAGGCGCGCTTCAACAACACGCGCCAGCAGCTCTTTCCCAGCCAGTTCGTGAACGTGCAGCTGCAGGTGCGCACGATCCAGAACGCCGTCGTGGTGCCCGTGACCGCGGTGCGGCAGGGCGGCGGCGGCGAGTTCGTCTTCGTGCTGCAGGAAGACCGCACGGTCAGGCAGCGTTCCGTGGTGCGCGGCCAGCCCCTGGGCGACCGGGTGCAGATCCTGAGCGGCCTGCAGATCGGCGAGCGCGTGATCACCGAAGGCGCGGACCGCCTGCGCGACGGCTCGCGCGTGCTGCTGCCGGGCGATGCGCCCGGGCCGGGTGGGGGCGGTGCCGGCGGTCGGCGGCGGCGCGATGCCGCAGTGCCGGCTGGCGGTGCGGCGTCCGGCGCGGTGCCGGCGGCATCGCAGCCTTTCACCGGTGCTTCGGCCGCCCAGGCTCCTGGCGCGGGGCGCCCCGCCGCCAGTCCCGCCCGCGAGGCGACCAACCCGTTCGCCGGCGCGCCCGGCCCGGTCAACGCGCGCACGGCCGGCGCACCCCCGTCCCCGGCCGCGTCCTCGCCGACCGCATCGGCTTCCGGCCCCGGCGGCCGCCGCTTCCAGAACATGACGCCCGAGGAGCGTGCCGCGCGCCTGGCGGAATTCGAGAAGCTCTCCCCCGAGGAACGCGAGGCGCGGCGGCAGCAGCGGCGCCAGGCGCGCGAGGCCGGCGCGGGCGCCCCCAACCAGCCATGAGCCACGCGCAGCGCCGTTCTCACCCTCTCCCGGCGGGAGAGGGCCGGGGTGGGGGCGAATGAGTCCCTCCCGCCCGTTCATCCTGCGGCCGGTCGCGACCTCGCTGCTGATGCTGGCCATCGTGCTGGCCGGCCTGGTGGGGCTGCGCTTCCTGCCGCTGTCCGCGCTGCCGCAGGTGGACTATCCGACCATCCAGGTGCAGACGCTGTACCCGGGCGCCAGCCCCGAAGTGATGGCGCAGACAGTCACCGCGCCGCTGGAACGCCAGTTCGGCCAGATGCCGGGGCTGTCGCGCATGAGTTCGACCAGCGCGGCCGGCGTCTCGATCGTCACGCTGCAGTTCGGGCTGGGCCTGGCGCTCGACGTCGCCGAGCAGCAGGTGCAGGCGGCGATCAACGCCGGCGCGTCGCTGCTGCCCGCCGACCTGCCTGCCCCGCCGGTCTACGCCAAGGTCAATCCGGCCGACGCGCCGGTCCTCACCCTGGCCTTGAGCTCGAACACGCTGCCGCTCACCGACGTGCGCAACATCGCGGACACGCGGCTGGCCCTGAAGATCAGCCAGGTCAACGGCGTGGGCCTGGTCACGCTCTCGGGCGGGCAGCGGCCGGCCGTGCGCATCCAGGCCGACAGCCGCGCGCTCGCCACCCTGGGCCTGACGCTGGACAACCTGCGCACGTCGATCGGGCAGGCGAACGCCAACGCCGCCAAGGGCAGCATCGACGGCCCGACCCGCTCCTACACGATCAACTCGAACGACCAGCTGCTCACCGCCGAGGACTACGGCAACCTGGTCGTCTCCTTCCGCAACGGCGCGCCGGTGCGCCTGTCGGACGTGGCGCAGGTGGTCGAGAGCGCGGAGAACGTGAAACTGGGCGCCTGGGCCAACCTGCAGCCGGCCATCATCCTCAACGTGCAGCGCCAGCCCGGCGCCAACGTGATCGCCACGGTGGACGCGATCAAGCAGCGCCTGCCCGAGCTCACCGCGGGGCTGCCGGAATCGATCCGCGTCGACGTGCTGTCCGACCGCACCACCGGCATCCGCTCCTCGGTGCACCACGTGCAGTTCGAGCTGGTGCTGGCGGTGCTGCTGGTGGTGCTGGTGATCTTCTTCTTCCTGCACAGCCCGCGGGCCACGCTGATCGCCAGCCTCGCGGTGCCGATCTCGCTGATCGGCACCTGCGGCGTGATGTACCTGCTGGGATACAGCCTCAACAACCTGTCGCTGATGGCGCTGACCATCGCGACCGGCTTCGTGGTGGACGACGCGATCGTGATGATCGAGAACATCTCCCGCCACATCGAGGACGGCATGCGCCCCATGGAGGCCGCGCTGCAGGGGGCGACGGAGATCGGCTTCACCATCATCTCGCTGACGGTCTCCCTCGTCGCGGTGCTGATCCCGCTGCTGTTCATGGGCGACGTGATCGGGCGGCTGTTCCGCGAATTCGCGGTCACGCTGGCCATCACCATCCTGATCTCCGCCGTGGTCTCGCTGACGCTGGTGCCGATGATGGCGGGCCGCTGGCTCAAGGGCCACCACGAGCCGGAGCAGGGCCTGGGCGGCCGCATCCAGCGCGGCTTCGACCGCGTGATCGCGCGCTACGACACGGCGCTCACCTGGGTGCTGAACCGGGAGAAGGCGACGCTGCTCGTCGCGCTCGCCACGCTGGTCTTCACCGTGATCCTGTACATCGCCATCCCCAAGGGGCTGTTCCCGATCCAGGACACGGGGCAGCTGCAGGTGCGCGTGGAGGCGGCGCAGTCGATCTCCTATCCGCGCATGGCGGCGCTGCAGCAGGACGTCGCCCGCGTGCTGCTGGAGGACCCCGCGGTGGAATCCATCGCCAGCTTCGTCGGCGTGGACGCGGCCAACAACACCATGGTGCACACCGGCCGCATGCTGGTGAACCTGAAGGAATCGCGCCCCGGGGTGCAGGCGGTGATGGACGGGCTGCGCGAGCGCGGCCAGAAGGTGGCGGGCGTGCGCCTGTTCCTGCAGCCGGTGCAGGACCTGACGATCGAATCCGAGAGCGGCCCCACGCAGTACCGGCTCTCGCTGGAAGGCGCCGACGCGGCCACCGTGAACGAGTCCGCCCGCCGGGTGGTCGACCGGCTGCGGCAGGAGCGGCGCCTGGCCAACGTCACCACCGACGCCAGCGCCAGCGGCGCCGCCATGTTCGTCGACGTCGACCGCGACACCGCGGCGCGCCTGGGCATCAACGCCTCCACCATCAACGAGGCCCTCTACAGCGCGTTCGGCCAGCGCATCGTCTCGACCATCTTCACCGAGACCAACCAGTACCGCGTGGTGCTGGAGGCGCGCGGCGACACCGCGGGGCAGGCCAACGCGCTCGATTCCATCCAGTTGCGCAGCAGCTCGGGCGAGCCCACGCCGCTGACGGCGGTGGCGCGCATCTCCGAGCGGCGGGCGCCGCTGCAGCTCACGCACGTGGCGCAGTACCCGGCGGCCACCATCGGCTTCGACGCCGCGCCGGGCGTGGCGCTGGGCACCGCCGTCGACGTGATCCGCACCGCGATGAAGGACGTGGAGCTGCCGCCCACCGTCAGCATGACCTTCCTCGGCGCGGCAGGCGCGTACGAATCGTCGCTGGGCAACCAGCTCTGGCTGATCCTGGCGGCCGTGGTGTGCGTCTACATCGTGCTGGGGGTGCTGTACGAGAGCTACGTGCACCCGCTCACGATCCTCTCCACGCTGCCTTCGGCGGGCGTGGGCGCCTTGCTGGCCCTGATGGTCACCGGCAACGACCTGGGGGTGATCGGCATCATCGGCATCATCCTGCTGATCGGCATCGTGAAGAAGAACGCGATCATGATGATCGACTTCGCCCTCGACGCCGAGCGCGAGCAGGGCAAGCCGCCGCGCGAGGCGATCCACCAGGCCGCGCTGCTGCGCTTCCGGCCGATCCTGATGACGACTCTGGCGGCGCTGTTCGCCGCGGTGCCGCTGATGCTGGGGTTCGGCGCCGGCGCCGAACTGCGGCGGCCGCTGGGCCTGGCGATCTTCGGCGGACTGATCGTGAGCCAGCTGCTGACGCTGTTCACGACGCCGGTGATCTATCTCGGGTTCGACCGGCTGGGGCGGCGGTGGCGCAAGAGCCCCCATCCCAGCCTTCCCCCAGAGGGGGAAGGAGCAAGACATCTCCCTCCCCCTCTGGGGGAGGGTAGGGGTGGGGGCGCTCCCGAAGGGGCACGATGAACCTCTCCTCCCCCTTCGTCCGCCGCCCGGTCGGCACGGTGCTCCTCACCGTCTGGCTCGCGCTGGCCGGCATCGCCGCCTTCTTCCGGCTGCCCGTGGCCTCGCTGCCGCAAGTGGACTTCCCGGTGATCTCGGTCTCCGCGAGCCTGCCCGGCGCCAGTCCGCAGACGATGGCGACCAGCGTCGCCACCCCGCTGGAGCGGCGGCTGGCCACCATCGCCGGCGTCAACGAGGTCACGTCCACCAGCGGCACGGGCAATGCGCGCGTCACCCTGCAGTTCGACCTGAACCGCAACATCGACGCGGCGGCGCGCGAGGTGCAGGCCGCGATCAACGCGTCCCGCTCCGACCTGCCGGCCAACCTGCGCAGCAACCCGACCTACCGCAAGGCGAATCCCTCCGCGGCGCCGGTCCTGATCCTGGCGCTGACCTCGCCCTCGCGCTCGCCGGGCCAGATCTACGACGCGGTGTCCAACATCGTGCAGCAGAAGATCGCGCAGGTGCCCGGCGTCGGCGACGTCGAACTGGGCGGGGGCTCGCAGCCCGCCGTGCGCGTGGAGCTCATTCCCTTCGCCCTGAACCGCTACGGCATCGCGATGGAGGACGTGCGCGCGGCGCTGCAGGCCGGCACCGCCAACCGGCCCAAGGGCGACCTCAACATCGAAGGCCAGCGGCTGCAGATCTACACCGGCACCGGCATGGCGAACAACGGCAAGTCCGCCTCCGACTACCGCAACATGGTGGTGGCCTGGCGCAACGGCGCGGCGGTGCGGCTGGCGGACATCGCCGAGGTGAGCGACGGTGTCGAGAACATCAACACCATGGGCCTGTTCAACGGCCGGCCCGCGGTGATCGTGCTGGTGACGCTGCAGGCGGGCGCCAACGTGATCGCGACGGTCGACGGCGTGCGATCGCTGCTGCCCTCGCTGCAGGAGGCCCTGCCCAGGGACATCTCGCTGGAGGTCGCCTCCGACCGCACGCACTCGATCCGCGCCTCCCTGCACGAGGTGGAGCTCACGCTCGGCATCTCGATCCTGCTGGTCGTGCTGGTGGTGAGCCTGTTCCTGCGCAGCGCCCGCGCCACCTTCATCCCCGCGGTGGCCACCATCGTGTCGCTGCTCGGCACCTTCGGCGTGATGCACCTGCTGGGGTTCTCGCTCAACAACCTGTCGCTGATGGCGCTGACGGTGGCCACCGGCTTCGTGGTGGACGATGCGATCGTGGTGCTGGAGAACACCTCGCGCCACATCGAGGCGGGCATGGATCGCTTCCAGGCGGCGCTGCGCGGTGCGCGCGAGGTCGGCTTCACGGTGCTGTCGATCAGCGTGTCGCTGATCGCCGTCTTCATCCCGCTGCTGTTCATGGGCGGGCAGGCCGGCCGGCTGTTCCGCGAGTTCGCGATCACGCTGTCGGCCGCCGTGATGATCTCGCTGGTGATCTCGCTGACCACCACGCCGATGATGTGCGCGTGGCTGCTGCATCCCGAGGCGCACGAGCGCCGGCAGGGGCGCATCGCGCGCTGGGCCGAGCGCGGCTTCGGCTGGGTGCAGCAGGCGTACGCGGCGAGCCTGGACTGGGCGCTGGCGGCGCGCTGGCTGGTGCTGCTGATCCTGGTGCTGGTGATCGGGCTGAACGGCTTCCTGTTCATGCGCATCCCCAAGGGATTCTTCCCGCAGCAGGACACCGGGCAGATCAACGGCGGCATCCGCGCCGACCAGAGCATCTCGTTCCAGCAGATGCAGGACAAGCTGCGCCAGCTGGTGGACATCGTGCGCAACGATCCGGCCGTGGACACCGTCGTCGCCTTCACCGGCGGCGGCCGCGCCGGCGGCGGCTTCATGTTCGTGAACCTCAAGCGCGGCGGCAATGCCGAACGCGGCCAGGCGGTGATCGCGCGCCTGCGGCCGCAGCTGGCGCGCGTGACGGGCGTGAGCCTGTTCCTCAACCCGGTGCAGGACCTGCGCATGGGTGGCCGCCAGAGCAACAGCAGCTACCAGTACACGCTCAAGAGCGACAACGTCGCCGACCTGCGGCTGTGGGCGACGCGGCTGGCCGAAGCGATGAAGCGCCAGGAGGCGCTGGCCGACGTCGACACCGACCAGCAGGAAAACGGCGTCGAGACCTTCGTCGACGTCGACAAGGAAACCGCGGCGCGCATGGGCATCAGCTCGCGCGACATCGACAACGCCCTCTACAACGCCTTCGGCCAGCGCCAGGTCGCCACCATCTACGACGAGCTGAACCAGTACCGCGTGATCATGCAGCTGGCGCCGCGCTACATCCGCAGCCCCGAGGCGCTGAAGGACATCTTCGTGCCCGCGCGCAACACGGGGCCGGCGACGACGAACGCGGAGGCCTCGACCCCCACCGCCGCCACGACGACGGCGGCCGTCACCGGCAGCAGCGTCAATCCCGGGCTGCGCGATGTCTCCAGCGGCCAGGCGCTCAGCACGGCGGCGAGGAACATGGTGCCGCTGTCGGCGATCGCGCGCTTCTACGAACGCCCCACCGCCACCTCCGTGAACCACCAGGACGCGGAACTCGCCACCACCATCTCCTTCAACACCGCCGAAGGCTTCACGCTGGACCAGGCCAAGGCCGCGGTGGCCCGGGCGCAGGACGAGATCCGCGTGCCGATCAACGTGCGCGGCAGCTTCCAGGGCACGGCACGCGCGGCCGAGGAGACGAACCAGCAGCAGCCGTTGCTGATCCTGGCGGCGCTGGTCGTGATCTACATCGTGCTGGGCGTGCTGTACGAGAGCCTCGTGCATCCGCTCACGGTGCTCTCCACCCTGCCGTCGGCGGGCATCGGTGCGGTGCTCGCGCTGCTGCTGTTCAAGATGGAGTTCTCCATCATGGCGCTGATCGGCCTGTTCCTGCTCATCGGCATCGTGAAGAAGAACGCGATCCTGATCATCGACTTCGCGCTCGACGCCGAGCGCTCGCGCGGCCTGTCGCCGGAGGAAGCCGTGCGCGAGGCCTCGCTGCTGCGCTTCCGCCCGATCCTGATGACCACGCTGGCCGCCATGCTGGGCGCGCTGCCCCTGGCCGTCGGTTTCGGCGAGGGCGCGGAGCTGCGGCGGCCGCTGGGCATCGCGATCATCGGCGGCCTCATCGCCAGCCAGGTGATCACGCTGCTGACGACGCCGGTGGTGTACCTGCTGCTGGACAAACTGCGCCGGCGCAGCCCGATCGAAGACCAGCTCGCGCGGCACGCCGAACCGCAAAGCGCCTGAACGCCTGAACGCCTGGACCCCCGCAAGAATGCCGCTTCGTCCCCGTCCCCTCCTGACCGTCCTCGCCGCCAGCCTGGTGCTGGCCGGCTGCGCCCGGCTGCCGCTCGCGCCCACCTACGAGGTCCCCGCCGTCGACACGCCGGTGGCCTTCAAGGAAGGCCGGGGCGTCTGGGTGACCGCGGCGCCGGCCGACGCCCTGGAGCGCGGCGCCTGGTGGGAGCTGTTCGACGATCCGGTGCTGAACGACCTGGCCGGGCAGGTGGAGGTTTCCAACCAGAACGTCGCCGCGGCCGTGGCCGCCTACGCGCAGGCGCGGGCGCTGACGCGCGAGCAGCGCGCCGGCCTGTTCCCGCGGGTGGACCTGGACGTGCGCAGCAGCCGCACCGGCGGCCCCGACACGCCTTCGCGCAGCAGCTACCAGTGGAACATCGGCGCGAGCTGGGAGCCGGACGTGTTCGGGCGGCTGCGCCTGGCCGTCGACAGCGCGCGCACCGGCGAGCAGGTCGCCGAGGCCGACCTGGCCTCGGCGCGGCTGGCGGCGCAGGGCGAGCTGGCGGCCAACTACTTCGGCCTGCGCGAGACCGACGTGCTGCACAGGCTGCAGGCCGAGACGCTGGCCGGCTACACGCGCAGCCTGCAGATCACGCGCAACCGCTACGAGGCCGGCGTGGTCGCCCGCACCGACGTGCTGCAGGCCGAGAGCCAGCTCGCCAACAGCCAGGCCGACCTGCTGACGCTGGAGCGCCAGCGCGCCGCCTTCGAACACGCGATCGCCGTGCTGGTGGGCAAGGCGCCGGCGAACTTCAGCCTCCCCGTCGACCCGAAGTGGAGCGTGAAGGTGCCGGCGATCCCGCAGGAAGTGCCTTCGATGCTGCTGCAGCGCCGGCCCGACATCGCGGCGGCGGAGCGCAGCGTGGCGCGCGCCAATGCGCAGATCGGCATCGCGCGCGCCGCCTTCTTCCCGAGCCTGAACCTGACCGGCTCCATCGGCGTCAGCGCCGCCACCATCGGCGACCTGTTCAGCGTCTCCAACCTGGTCTGGGCGCTCGGCTCCTCGCTGGCGCAGGTGATCTTCGATGCCGGCGCGACGCGGGCGCGGGTGGAGCAGGCGCGCGGCGCGCTCGACGAGTCCGCGGCGCGCTACCGGCAGACCGTGCTGACGGCGTTCCAGGACGTCGAGGACCAGCTCTCGGCCCTGCGCGTGCTCACGCAGCAGCAGGGCCTGCGGGCGCAGGCGAGCCGGGCGTCGGACCTGGTGGAGCAGCAGGTGCTCAATCGCTACCAGGCGGGGCAGGTGGGGTACACGGAGGTCATCACCGCCCAGCAGAATGCCGCCGCGGCGCGGCGCGCCCTGGTGCAGGCCCAGATCGACCACCAGCTGGCGGCGGTGTCGCTGATCCAGGCGCTCGGGGGCGGCTGGGGCGGCTTCGGCAGCGTCGCCGCCAGTGCGCCTTGATGGCCGTCAAGCGCGGGCGGCGCACCCGGAGTACCGTGCAGGCATGGGATTCGGAAAATTCGCCGCGATCATCGCCCTGCTGGTGTCGGTGGGCGTGGCCGCGTGGCCGGCGGTCACGCAGACCAGCGAGGTGCACGGCGTGACCGTGGCCGTGACGCCCGGCAACCTCGAGGCGGACAGCAGCGTCTGGGATTTCGCCATCGCGTTCAGTGCGCTCGGCAAGCGCCTGGAAGACGAGGTGCTGGACGACGTGGTGCTGGTGGGCGACGGCGTGCGCGTCAAGCCGCTGGCCTGGGAAGGCGAGCCGACCGGCCTGGTCGGCCACCGCGCGGGCGTGCTGAAGTTCGTCGCGATCCATCCGCGGCCGAAGGAACTGCACCTGGAGATGACGCGGCCCGGCGAGACCCGGCCGCGCGTGTTCACCTTCGTGTTCGGGGAGTGGTCGGCCTGACGCGGGGGGTGGATAGGCTGGTGGTGAGCCTTGCGAACCCCAGCGACCGCAGCATCGCGAAGCGCCGGGGTTCGCGCGCTTCGCGGCTCACCACCAGCCTATGAGTTGGGCTCCGTGCCTTGCCCCAGCAACGCCAGCATCCCGCCCTCCAGCGCCTCCATGTGCCGCGACAGCTGCGGCGTCGACTCCTTGGAGATCTTCATGTAGCCCTTGAAGGTGCGCAGCAGCTGCGCGCGATCGCCGTGGTGCAGCAGCATGGTGGCGAGCGCCGCCTGCAGCACCTGCACCTGCGCGGCGAGCATCAGCTGGTTGTCCACCAGTCCCTGGATGCTCTGGGTGTGGATCTCGACGGTTTCCCTGAGTTCCCTGTCTTGCTTGTCCTGTTCCATGCCGGCCTCGATACGTCCTCGGCCCATTGTGACACCCTCGCGCGCGCAGGGCCGGCTCAGGCGCGCAGGGCCGGCGGCGGCGTCTTCGGTTCGTAGTCGCAATAGCGGGCCACCGCGCACTGCCAGCACTTCGGCAGCCGTGCCACGCACACGTAGCGCCCGTGCAGGATGAGCCAGTGGTGCGCGTCGACCCGGTAGGCCGGCGGCACGCGCTCCATCAGGCGCTGCTCCACTTCGAGCGGGTTGCGCCCCGGCGCCAGGCCGGTGCGGTTGCCGACGCGGAAGATGTGCGTGTCCACCGCCATCGCCTCCTCGCCGAAGGCGACGTTCAGCACCACGTTGGCGGTCTTGCGGCCGACGCCGGGCAGGGCCTCCAATGCTTCGCGCTCGCGCGGCACCCGGCCGCCGTGCCGCTCCACCAGGATGCGGCACGTTTCCATCAGGTGCCTGGCCTTCGAGCGGTAGAGGCCGATGGTCCTGATGTATTCCTCCAGTCCCTCCTGCCCCAGTGCCAGGATGCGCTGCGGCGTGTTGGCGACGTGGAACAGGCGCCGGGTGGCCTTGTTCACGCCCGCATCGGTGGCCTGCGCCGACAGCAGCACCGCCACCAGCAGCTCGAACACGGTGCTGTATTCGAGCTCGCTCTGCGGCATCGGGTTGGCCGCTCTGAGCGTGGCGAAGAAGGGTTCGACGTCCTCGTCGTTCATTGCGCGAGTGTAGGCTGGCGGTGAGCGCGCCCGCGCGAACCCCAGCGCTCAGCCGCGCAGCTCCCGCACCACCGCTGCCACCACCCGCGCCTTGCCCGAATCCCGCCGCTGCGCCACCGCGATCCGGCGTTCCTCCGCCCGCGGGATCTCCAGCACGCGCAGCTTGGCGTCCGCCTGCCAGCGCGCATCGCGCAGCAGCGGCACCACGCTCACGCCGAGGCCCGATCGCACCAGCTCCACGATGCTTTCCAGCGCGTTGAGCTCCAGGAATTCCTGCGGTTTCACGCGCAGCCGCGCGAGAGTGCGCTCCACCAGCAATCCGGTGTGCTGGGTCGGGTCGAACCGGATGAAGGGCTGCGACTGCAGGATCGCGCGCGGGTTCGCTTCCTCCAGCCGCCGCGGCGCCAGCAGCACCATGGGCTCGGCATACAGGGGCGACCAGGCGATCTCCTCCGGTGCGCCGGGCTCGCGCACGACCACGGCGGCATCGAGCGCGCCCGCCTGCACGCTGGCGATGAGGTCGATCGACTTGGCCGCGGAGACGTGCAGATCCAGCGCCGCGTGCCGCGCCTTCAGGGCCAGCGTGGCCTGGATCAGCGGCCGCACGGCCGACACGATCGCGCCGAGGTGCACGGTGCCGGCCATGGCATCGGACGCGTGGGCGGGCGCGAGCATCTGGTCGTACAGCGCCAGCAGCCGCCGCACCTGCGGCACCAGCTCGCGGCCGGCTTCGTTGAGCACCACGGTCTTGCCCTGCCGCTCGAACAGGGGCCGGCGCAGGTCGGCCTCGAGCGCGCGCATCTGCTGGCCGACGGCGGCCTGCGTCAGCGCCACGCGGGCGGCGGCGGCGGCGAACGATCCCTCGCCCGCCACGGCGGCGAAGGTCCTCAGGACGCGGATGCTGCTCATGCCGCCATGCTAAAGCATCGCTTTAGCTTCGTTAAAGCATTATTCGATTTTGCTTTGCCGTGGCGGTCTTATCATCGGGGCATGAAGCTGCTCGCGTCCCTTTTCCTGGCCGCCACCGCGCTGGCCGTGCCCGCCGTTCATGCGCAGGGCTACCCGAACCGTCCGATCCGCCTCGTCGTGCCGTTCCCGGCCGGCGGCGCCACCGACATCTTCGCCCGCTCGCTGTCGCAGAAGATGGGCGAGCGGCTGGGCCAGACGATCGTCGTCGACAACAAGCCGGGCGCCGGCGGCGCCATCGGCTCCGACCTGGCCGCCAAGGCCGCGCCGGACGGCTACACGCTGCTGCTGGCGACGACCAGCACGCACAGCGTCGGCCCGCTGCTCTCGACCAAGCTGCCGTACGACGCGGTGCACGACTTCACGCCCATCGTCCACGCCGGCGACGCACCCAACATCATGCTGGTGCCGAACACCGCGCCGGCCAGGACGGTCAAGGAGTGGGTGGACTACGCCCGCAAGAACCCGGGCAAGCTCAATTACGCGAGCAGCGGCAACGGCACCATCGTCCACCTCACCGCCGAATACTTCAAGGCGCAGGCCGACCTGTTCCTGGTGCACATCCCCTACAAGGGCACCGCGCTGGCGATTCCCGACCTGGTGAGCGGCAAGGTCGACGTGCTGTTCGATTCGCTGCCCAGCGGCCTGCCGCACGTGAAGGAAGGGCGCCTGCGCGCGCTGGGCATCACCAGCGCCAAGCGCTCGCCGCTGCTGCCGAACCTGCCGGCGGTCTCCGAGACCATCCCCGGTTTCGAGTCGGTCACCTGGTTCGGCTTCTACGGCCCCAAGGGCCTGCCCGCCGACATCACGACCAAGGTCAATGCGGCGCTGAACCAGGCGCTGCACGATCCGGAGGTCAAGGACCGCCTCGCGCGCCTGGGCATCGAGCCGGTGGGCGGCACGCCCCGGCAGTTCGCCGCCATGCTGGAGAAGGATCGCGCGAAGTGGAAGAAGATCGTCACCGAGCGCCACATCACCGCGGAGCAATGAGCATGCAGCAATTCGACTTCCACAACCCGTATCCGACCACGCGCGTGCCGGTGTTCGCGCGGAACGCCGTCTCCACCTCGCATCCGCTCGCCGCGCAGGCGGGCCTGCGCATGCTGTGGAAGGGCGGCAATGCCGTCGACGCGGCCATCGCCGCCGCCGCCGCCATGACGATCGTCGAGCCGGTGAGCAACGGCCTGGGCAGCGACGCCTTCGCGATCCTGTGGGACGGCAAGCAGCTGCAGGGCATCAACGGCTCGGGCCGCGCGCCCGCGGGCTGGACGCCGGAGTACTTCCGCGGCAAGTACGGCGCCGAGGCGAAGAACCCGCCCAAGCGCGGCATCGACTCCGCCACCGTGCCCGGCGCGGTCGCCACCTGGGTGGCGCTGAGCGAGCGTTACGGCAAGCTGCCTTTCGCCGACCTGCTGCAGCCCGCCATCGAGATCGCCGAACGCGGCTACCTGATGCCGATCGTGGTGCAGCAGAAATGGGAAGCGGCGACGCCGGAGCTGGGCCAGCTCCCCGGTTTCGCGCAGAGCTTCCTGCCCTGGGGCCGCGCCCCGCGCGTGGGCGAGCTGTTCCGCTTCCCGGCCGCGGCGCGCGCACTGCGCGCCATCGCGGAAACGAAGGGGTCGGCATTCTACGAAGGCGAGATCGCGCAGGCGCTGGCGCGCTTTTCGCGCGAGAACGGCGGCGTGCACACGGTGCAGGACTTCGCAGCGTACAAGCCCGAATGGGTCACGCCGATCTCCAAGGACTACCGCGGCTACACGCTGCACGAGATCCCGCCCAACGGGCAGGGCATCGCGGCCCTGATCGCGCTGGGCATCCTGAAGAACTTCGACCTCGCCGCGCACAAGGTGGATGGCGCCGACTCGCAGCACCTGCAGATCGAGGCGATGAAGCTCGCCTTCGCCGATGTGTACCGCTACGTCGCCGAGCGCGGCGCGATGGAGGTCACGACGGAGCAGATGCTCGATGACGCCTATCTCGCGTCGCGCGCGAAGCTGATCGACATGAAGCGCGCGCAGGACTTCCGCGCCGGCAACCCGGTCAAGGGCGGCACGATCTACCTGACCGCGGCCGACGAGAACGGCATGATGATCAGCTTCATCCAGAGCAACTACATGGGCTTCGGCTCGGGTTGCGTGGAGCCCACCTTCGGCGTGAGCCTGCAGAACCGCGGCCACGGCTTCGGCCTGCAGCCCGGCGCCAACCAGGTCGCCCCCGGCAAGAGGCCCTTCCACACGATCATCCCCGCCTTCCTCACGAAGGACGGCCAGCCGGTCATGAGCTTCGGCGTCATGGGCGGCAACATGCAGCCGCAGGGCCACCTGCAGACGCTGGTGCGCATGGTCGATTACGGGCAAAGCCCGCAGGCCGCCTGCGACGCCCCGCGCTGGCGCTTCAACACGGGCCTGGAGATCAACGTCGAACACCAGATGGACAAGGCCACGGTGCAGGAGCTCGTGCAGCGCGGCCATCGCATCGACGTGATCGAGGACAGCTACCAGGACTTCGGCGCCGGCCAGTTTATCTGGCGCATGGGCGATCCGTCGCGCGAAGGCTACGTGATCGCCTCGGATTCACGGCGTGACGGCCTCGCCGCGGGCTTCTGAGGCGGAGTTCCCGTAACGGTGGGCAACGGCATGTGAAGCGGGCGGTGGCGTCCGCAACACGTGTTTCAGCGCCCGCTCGCCCAATTAGTGGACAGCAGTTTGCCGCCCTTGGTCGCACAGTAGTGCGGCATGAGGTTCGATGTCTCGATCGCCCACGAGGCGCATTGCACCCGTGTCGGCGTCATCGGCGAGCCGACACTCGGGCGCCTTCTTTCGCTGCTGCAGGTCCTGGAGGTGGACAGCGCCTCCTGGCCCCGCGAATCGGTGCTGTTCGATCTGCGCGGGCTGCGGGCGCCGCTGGATGCGCGGGAGCAGCTGCGGCTGGCCGCCGAGGCCGCCCGCCGGCTGGCTCGCCTGCGCCGGATCGCCGTGCTGGGCGCCGGCGCGGACCCGCGCGAGGCCGAGGGGGTGCGCTTCTTCGAGGACCCGGAGGCCGCGCTGCGCTGGCTGCGCGAAGCCTGACCGCCCCACCGCCCGCAGCTCCGAGGGGCCCCGCAGGCCGCTCATGTCAGTACGCCAGGCGCGCCACCGAGCGCAGCGTCTGCGCCGTCGTCGTCGGGAAGCCGAAGAACTCCAGGTAGGCGGGGATCATCTCGAACAGCATGTCGGTGCCGACCTGCACGCGGCAGCCCCGGGCCTGCGCCGCGGCGAGGAAGGCCGTCGTCTCGGCCTTCATCACCACCTCGCCGACGAAGGTGCGCGCATCCAGGCGCTGCACGTCGACCGGCAGCGCGTCCCCGGGGTTCATGCCCAGGGGCGTGGCGTTGACGACGAGGTCGAAGCCGGCCGGGTCGCACCCGCCGGTGCGCACGGCCGTCGCGGGGAAGTGCGTCCGCAGGCGCTGCGCCAGCGCGTGGGCCGCGTCCGCGTCCACGTCGTACAGCGCCAGCGTGCCGGCACCGGCCTGGGCGAGCGAGGCCGCGATCGCCGAGCCGACGCCGCCGCTGCCCACCACCAGCGCGCCGGCGCCGCGCAGCGCGAGCCCCTTGCGCTGCAGGCCGCGCACGAAGCCCTCGCCGTCGAACATGTCGCCCAGTAGGCGCCCGTCCGCCAGGCGCTTGACGGCATTGCAGGAGCCCGCGACCCTCACCGTGGGCGTGACCTCGTCGACCAGGTCGACGACGCTCACCTTGTGCGGCATGGTGATCAGCGCGCCGGCCACGTTCTCCAGCGCGAAGACGGCGGGCAGCACCGAAGCGAAGTTCTCCGGCTTGCACCCCATGGGCACGACGACCGCATTCACCCCCACCGACTCGAAGTAGGGGTTGTAGATCATCGGGGCCTTGAACGTGTGCGTCGGCCAGCCCAGGTGGGCGATCAGCTGCGTGTGTCCGTCGATCGGCATGCCGGCCGTTTACTTCCGCGCCTTGGCCAGTTCGGCCATGATCGCCTTGACGGTGGCTTCGCCGACGCTGGCCGCGTGCTTGTCGATCACCGGCTTCATCCTGTCGCGCAGCTTGGCGACTTCCGCCGGCGGCAGTTCGCTCACCTGCATGCCGCCTTTCTTCAGGTCCTCCAGGCCGCTTTGCAGCATGGCGCGCGACTGCGTGCGTTCGTACTGCGCGGATTCGTGGGCGGCTTCCTCCAGGACCTTGCGGTCGGCGGGGGCGAGCGTGTCCCAGAACTTCTTGCTGACGACGACCGACTGCGGGTTGTACTGGTGGTTGGTGAGCGTGAGGTACTTCTGCACCTCGTACAGCTTGGCGCCCTTGATGGTGGCCACCGGGTTCTCCTGGCCGTCGACGGCGCCCTGTTCCAGCGCGGCGTACAGCTCGGGGAAGGGCAGCGGCGTGGGGTTGGCGCCCAGCGCCTTGACCCAGTCGACGTTGATCGGGTTGGGGATCACGCGCAGCTTCAGGCCGGCGATGTCCTCCACCTTGTGGATCGGCCGCTTGCTGTTGGTGAGTTCGCGGAAGCCGAGCTCGTAGTAGGCCAGGCCCACGATGCCCTTTTCCTCCAGCTTCTTGTGCAGGGCCTGGCCGAAGGGGCCGTCGACCACGGCGTCGGCTTCCTTCGGGTTGCCGAACAGGAAGGGGAAGTCGTAGATCGCGAATTCCTTGACCAGGCTGGCGAAGATGCCCGAGTTCATGGAGGCCATCTCCAGCGTGCCGCCCTGCAGCGCCGACACGTTGGCCTGGTCGCTGCCCAGCGCGCCGCCGGGATAGACCTGCACCTTCAGCCTGCCGCCGGACCTCTTGTCCACCAGCTCGGCGAACCGCTCCATCCCCAGCACGATGGGGTGGCCCTTGGCGTTCTGGTTGGCGAACTTGATGGTCCGCGTCTGCGCCTGGGCCAGGCCGAACGCGCCGAGCGCCACGGCGGCCACCACGGCCTGCAGGAAGAATCGCTTCATTTTTCTGTCTCCTTGGGAGGGGTTGGGATCAGCCATAGAACCAGCGCGCCGGCACCATCACCAGCTGCGGGAAGAACACCATCAGGAACATCACCGCGAACTGCGCCACCATGAAAGGCCACACGCCCCGGGTGACGTCGTCCATGCTCACCTTGCCGACGCCGGCCACGGTGCTGAGCACGGTGCCCACCGGCGGCGTGATCAGGCCGATGGCGTTGTTGATCATGAACAGCACGCCGAAGTACACCGGGTCGATGCCCGCGGCCTTGACGATCGGCATCAGCACCGGCGTGAGGATCAGGATGGTGGGCGTCATGTCCATCGCCGTGCCCACCACCATCGTGAGCACCATGATGGCCAGCATCAGCAGGGTGGGGCGGTCCAGCAGCGGCTGCAGCAGCGAGACCACTTCGGCCGGCAGGTTGGCCACCGTGATCATCCAGGCCGAGACCATCGCGGCAGCCACCAGGAACATGATGATGGCGGAGGTCTTGGCCGCCGCCTCGAACAGGCGATAGAGCTGCGGCAGCTTCAGTTCCTGGTACACGAGGGTCGATACGACCAGCGCGTACACCGCCGCCACCACGGCCGCCTCGGTGGGCGTGAACACGCCGAACTTGAGGCCCACCACCACGATCAGCGGCATCACGAGGGCCAGCGTCGCGTCCTTGAAGGCGGCGGCCACCTCGGCGCGGCTGGCCCTGGGCGCGGCCTGGATCCTGTCCTTGCGCACCAGCCACCACCAGGTGACCCACAGCGCCACGCCCAGCATCAGGCCCGGCACGATGCCGGCCATGAACAGCTTGGAGATCGACACGTTGGCCGCGACGCCGAACACCACGAAGCCGATCGAGGGCGGGATGATGGGCGCGATGATGCCGGCGGCCGAGAGCAGGCCCGCCGACCGCGCCGTGTCGTAGCCGGCGCGGTTCATCATCGGCAGCAGCAGGGCCGCGAGCGCCGCGGCGTCCGCCACCGCGGAGCCGGACAGGGCCGCCATGATGATCGCGGCCATGATGCCCACGTAGCCGAGGCCGCCGCGCACGTGGCCGACCAGCGTCATGGCGAAATGCACGATGCGGCGCGACAGGCCGCCGGCATTCATGATCTCGCCCGCCAGCATGAAGAAGGGCACCGCCAGCAGCGGGAAGCTGTTGGCCCCCTCGATCGTGTTCTGCGCCAGGATCTGCGGATCGAACATGTCCATGTGCCACATCAGCGCCGCGCCGCAGGCGAGCAGCGAGAAGGCGATCGGCACGCCGAGAGCCATGGCGCCGAGCAGGGCGCCGAGGAAGATCGTGATCGTCATCGGCTTACTTGCCGGCGGCGGGGCGGGGGTGCGGCTCGCCGGTGGGCATGGCGTCGGACTCCGTGATGCCCACCAGTTCCGCTTCGGACAGCTGGCCGGAAACCAGCTTCCAGAAGTCGTTCAGCACGAACAGGAAGGCCAGTACCGAGAAGAACAGGCCGGCGCCGTAGAACCAGGCCATCGACACTTCCATCACGGCGCTGGTGGTGCCGGCGTTGATCACGGTCTGCTGCCACGAGCCGGCGAGCATCAGCCAGCACAGGTACAGCATGAGGACATGGCTGGCCCCGAGGCAGAACTTCTTGCCCGCGAGCGGCAGCCGCGAGACGAGGCTGTCGGTGCCGAGGTGGTGGTGCGAATGCAGGCCGACCAGCGCGCCGAGGAACGTCATCCACACGAACAGCCAGCGCGAAAGCTCCTCGGACAGCGTGATGCCCGAATTGAAACCGTAGCGCAGCACCACGTTGCCGAAGACCAGCACCACCATCGCGGCCAGGAACAGCACCATCACCGCGGACAGCGCGCGGGCGAGGCGATCGAGAAGGGCTTGCAGCATGGGCGGGCTCCTGGCGCCGGATTTTGTACGGACTGGTTAGTTGTCCCGCTGGGGGAATACCCGGGGCCCACGGCAGGGTGGCGGGGTCCCCGGGCGCGGTGCGCTCAGGGCGCGCGCATGAACCGCACGATCATCTCCACCACGTTGTCGCGCCGGTGCGCGATGTAAGCGGCCGAGGTCGTGTCGACCTTGAAGATCAGGCCGAAGGTGTGGCGGTTGGAGACGTTGAAGAAGCTCAGCGCGGAGATCGACGCGTGGATGTCGACGGGGTCCAGTCCGGGGCGGAAGATCCCTTGGGCGATGCCGCGCGCATAGAGGTGCTGGATCGCTTCCACGGCGGGCACGTTCAGTTCCTGGATCCGCGTGGACTGCGCGAGGTATTGGCCGCGCGCGATGTTCTCGTTCATCACGAGGCGGATGAAGTCCTCGTGCTGCAGGTGGTGGTCGAAGGTGAAGGCGACCAGCCGGCGCAGCGCCTGCTCCGGTTCGAGGTCGCGCAGGTGCAGTTCGGCCTCGATGTCGCGCACGCGCTTGTACGACTCCTCCAGCACCGCCAGGTACAGGCCCTCCTTGCTGCCGAAGTAGTAGTAGATCATCCGCTTGCTGGTCTGCGTGAGCGCTGCGATTTCGTCGATGCGCGCGCCCGCCAGGCCCTTCTCCGCGAACTCGGACGCGGCGACCTGCAGGATGTTCGCCTTGGTGCGTTCCGGGTCGTTGGTGCGCGTCGTCTCCCTCGGCGCGCTGCCGCGGGAAGGGCCCGCCGCGCGCGCTCTCGGATGTACCAGTTCGTTCATTTCGCGGAGTATAGGGGCGCGGATGGGCGCCACCAAGCGCGTGGCGACGCAGGCGTGCGGGCCTTGCTGCCGCCTCACAGTTCGGCGCGGCGCGGCAGGTCGGCACCGCGCCGGCCGCAGGTGATCGCCGCGGCCCGGGCCGCGAAGCGCAGCGCCGATCCGAGCTCTTCGCCCGACAGGGCTGCCAGCGCCTGCGGTTGCAGGCGCTCGTTCTCCCCCAGCCACGCGAGCAGCGCCGCCTGGAAGGTATCGCCCGCGCCCACCGTGTCGACCAGCGTCACCTCCTGCGCGCGGGCGCTGCCTTGCGCCCGCGCGGTCCACGCGAGCGCGCCGTCCCCGCCGCAGGTCGCCACCACCAGCGCGACGCCCTGGGCGAGCCAGCGGCGGGCCAGCGCGTCCAGCGGCACATCGGGATAGAGCAGGCCTGCGTCCTCCGCGCTGATCTTCAGCAGGTGCGTGCGTTGCACCATCCATTCGACGGCGGCGCGCCAGCGCAGCACCGAGGGTTCGACGTTCAGGCGCACGTTGGGGTCGCAGGCGATCAGCCGCTGCGCGCGGGAGGCTTCGACGACCCGGCGCAGGCTGCTGGCGATGGGTTCCACCACCAGCGGATAGGACCCCACGTGCACGGCGCGGATCGCGGCGGGCAGGTGCTCCAGCGGTGCGGCACAGAGCTGCCGGTCCGCGCCCTGGTCGCCGTGGAAGGCATAGGTGGGCACGCCCGCCGCGTCGGCGCTGATCACGCTCAGGGTCGTGGGCGCGACCGGCCGCTGCACCAGCGACACGTCCACGCCTTCGGCGCGCAGGGCCTGCAGCAGGCGTTCGCCGAAGCGGTCGGTCGACACGCCGCCGGCGAAGGCCACCGGGCGCGCGAGCCGCGCCAGCCCCACCGCCACGTTGAAGGGCGAGCCGCCGACGCGCGCGTCGAAGAGCAGGCCGGTGGCCGTGTCGGCACCGGCGAACACGTCGAGCAGGGCTTCTCCAAGGACGAGGATCATGGGGTTTTCCATAAGTCAATCAACTTGATTTATTAAACCACGCCAGCCAGAATTCGCGCAATCCGGTTCCACCCGCCCGCTCCAGGAGATACCCCATGCGCACGCCCCTCCTCGCCCTCGCCGCCGCCGCGCTCGCCGCCGGCGCTGCCGCCCAGCAACCCCCGGTGATCGGCCTGATCACCAAGACCGAGACCAATCCCTTCTTCGTGAAGATGAAGGAGGGTGCGCAGCAGGCCGTGCAGGCGAAGGGCGGCAAGCTGCTGACCGGGGCCGGCAAGACCGACGGCGACAACGCCGGCCAGGTCACGGCCCTGGAGAACATGATCAACGCCGGTGCCAGGACCATCCTCATCACGCCCAGCGACGCCAAGGCCATCCTGCCGGCGATCCGGAAGGCGCGCGCCAAGGGCGTCCAGGTGATCGCGCTCGACAGCCCGACCGACCCGGCGGAAGGCACCGACGCCCTGTTCGCCACCGACAACTACAAGGCCGGCATGGTGATCGGCGAATACGCCAAGGCGGCCTTCGCCGGCAAGCCGGTGAAGATCGCGACGCTGGACCTGTTCCCCGGCCACCCGGTCGGCGCGCAGCGTCACAACGGCTTCCTCAAGGGATTCGGCCTCACCGCCCCCGACGCCAAGGCCACCACGCTGGGCAGCGCGCCCGAGGTGGTCTGCATGGCCGACAGCTACGGCGACCAGGCCAAGGGGCAGACCGCGATGGAGAACTGCCTGCAGAAGAACCCGGACATCAACCTCGTCTACACCATCAACGAGCCGGCCGCCGCCGGCGCCCACCAGGCCCTGAAGAAGGCCGGCAAGGACAAGGGCGTGATGATCGTCTCGGTGGACGGCGGCTGCGCCGGCGTGCGCAACGTCAAGGCCGGCATGATCGCGGCGACCGCGCAGCAGTACCCGCTGAAGATGGCGGCGATGGGCGTCGAGGCCGGCATCGACTACGCGAAGACCGGCAAGAAGGTCAGCGGCTACACCGACACCGGCGTCACGCTGATCGCCGACAAGCCGCTGCCCGGCGTGCAGACCACCGACACCGCCAGGGGCCTGGAACTGTGCTGGGGCAAGTGAGGAACGACGCCATGGACAGCCACGCCCTCCCGCACGACGAGGCCCCCCTCGTTCCCGCCGCGCCCGCCAGCGAAGCCGCCGCCGCGGTGGCCCGCGAGCCCTGGCACTTCCACCTGCCGTCGCTGGTGGAGCTCGGCCCCTTCCTCGCCCTGGTGGCCGCCTGCCTGTTCTTCGCCCTGCAGAGCGACCGCTTCTTCACGGCGCAGAACTTCGCGCTGGTGGCGCAGCAGGTGATGGTGGTCGGCCTGCTGGCGATCGGCCAGACGCTGATCATCCTCACCGCCGGCATCGACCTGTCCTGCGGCATGGTGATGGCGCTGGGCGGCATCGTCATGACGAAGCTGGCGGTGGAGTCCGGCCTGCCGGCGCCGCTGGCCATCGCCTGCGGGCTGGCCGTGACCACGCTGTTCGGCATCGCCAACGGCCTGCTGGTCACGCGCATCAAGCTGCCGTCCTTCATCGTGACGCTGGGCACGATGAACATCGCCTTCGCGCTGACGCAGCTCTATTCGAATTCGCAGACGGTGACGGGCCTGCCCGACGCGCTCACGGTGCTGGGCAACACCTTTTCGCTCGGCGGCGCCGAGGTGAGCTACGGCGTGCTGCTGATGCTGGCGCTGTACTTCCTCGCCTGGCTGGCGCTGCGCGAGACGGCGCCGGGCCGCCACGTCTACGCGGTGGGCAACAACAGCGAGGCCGCGCGCCTGACCGGCATCTCGGTCAAGACCGTGCTGATGGGCGTCTATGCGCTCGCGGGGCTGATGTACGGCGTGGCGGCGCTGCTGTCGGTGGCGCGCACCGGCGTGGGCGACCCCAACGCGGGCCAGACCGAGAACCTCGACGCGATCACCGCGGTGGTGCTGGGCGGCACGAGCCTGTTCGGCGGCCGCGGCGTGATCCTCGGCTCGCTCATCGGTGCGATGATCGTCGGCGTGTTCCGCAACGGGCTCACGCTGATGGGGGTCTCCTCCATCTACCAGGTCCTCGTGACCGGCATCCTGGTCATCCTCGCGGTGGCCACCGACCAACTCTCCCGCCGCGGAGGCCGCTGATGAAGCCCCCTGTCGTTCTGCAAGCCCGCAACCTGGTCAAGCGCTACGGCCAGGTCACCGCCCTCGACGGCGCCGATTTCGAACTGCGCGCCGGCGAGATCCTGGCCGTGATCGGCGACAACGGCGCCGGCAAGTCGAGCCTGATCAAGGCGCTCTCGGGCGCTACCGTGCCCGATTCGGGCGAGATCCTGCTCGATGGCCAGCCGGTGCATTTCCGCAGCCCCAGCGACGCGCGCCGCGCCGGCATCGAGACCGTGTACCAGGAGCTCGCGGTGGCGCCCGCGATGACCATCGCCGAGAACCTGTTCCTCGGGCGCGAGCTCACGCGCTTCGGCGCCATCGGCCGGTTGCTGCGCGTGCTGGACAAGAAGCGCATGCTGGAGGAGGCCCGCGCCGCGATGGCCGATTTGAAGATCGGCATCCGCTCCATGACCCAGCCGGTGGAGACGCTCTCCGGCGGCCAGCGCCAGGGCGTGGCGGTGGCGCGCAGCGCCGCCTTCGCGCGCCACGTGGTGATCATGGACGAACCGACGGCGGCGCTGGGTGTGAAGGAGGGCAACATGGTGCTGGAGCTGATCCGGCGCGTGCGCGACAAGGGCCTGCCGGTGATCCTGATCAGCCACAACATGCCCCACGTGTTCGAGATCGCCGACCGCATCCACATCGCCCGCCTGGGCAAGCGCGCCGCGGTCGTCGACCCGAAGAGGATTTCCATGAGCGACACCGTCGCCGTCATGACGGGGGCCCGGCGCCCCGAGGAACTGCCGCAGGAGTGCCTGGCTTGAGCTTCGTGATGGACGCCGTCGCCTCCGGCTCCCCGCTGCGGCCGCACGGCTCCAGCCAGGGCGGCGTGCGCCAGTACAACGAGCGGGTGGTGCTGCAGGCGCTGCGCCAGCATGGCGCCATGGCCGGCGCCGACCTGGCGCGACTCACCCGCCTGACTCCGCAGACGGTCTCGCTGATCACCAAGCGACTCCTCGACGACGGCCTGCTGGCCAAGGGCGACCCGGTGCGCGGCAAGGTCGGCCAGCCTTCGGTGCCGCTGGCGCTGGATGCCGACGGGGCGTACTCCATCGGCATCAAGGTGGGCCGCCGCAGCATGGACCTGCTGCTGCTGGATTTCGCGGGGCAAGTGCGCGAGCGGGCGTCGCTGCGCTACGTCTTCCCCGACCCGGACACGCTGCTGCCCGAGATCACGCAGCAGGTGAAGGCCTTCCGCAAGGCGCTGCCCGCGGCCCGGCGCGAGCGCCTGCAGGGCATCGGCATCGCCGCGCCGCTGTCGCTGGGCGGCTGGCACCAGTTGCTGGGCGTGGATCCGGCCATCGCGGACAAGTGGAACCACGTGGACCTGTCGGAGCGCGTGGCCCGCGCCACCCGGCTGCCGGTGCACTTCGTCAAGGACACGGCCGCGGCCTGCGTCGCGGAGCTGGTGGCCGGCATCGGGCGCAACGTGCGCAGCTTCCTCTACGTGTTCGTCGACACCTTCATCGGCGGCGGACTGGTCATCGACAGCCACCTGCGCGGCGGCCTGCACGGCAACGCCGGCGCGGTCGGCTCGCTGGCGCTGCGCGAAGCCGCGGCGGGCGAAGCGACGCCGCCGCAGCTGCTGAGCGTGGCCTCGCTGTTCAACCTGGAAGCCTTCTACCGGGAGGCGGGCCTGGACCCGGCGGCGGCCATCGACGAGCGCGCACTGCAGCCGCCGTGGGAGCAGCACACGCGGCGCTGGTTGGAACAGGCCGCGCCGGCCATCGCGGTGGCGGTGCACAACGCCGCCTGCCTGCTGGACCTGGACGGCATCGTCATCGACGGCTCCTTCGGCCGCACCCTGCTGGCCGCGCTGCTGGACCGCCTGGACGCCGCGCTGGGGGCCTACAGCTGGGAGGGCGTGGCCCGCCCGACCTTGCACGCGGGGGCCATCGGCTCGGACGCGCGCGCGCTCGGCGGGGCCTTGTTGCCGCTGTACGCCAACTTCGCGCCGGACCGCGACCTGTTCCTCAAGCTGGAGCGCTGACGCGCCGCAGCTTGCGGTCGAAGAGGGCGAACAGGCGCTCCCAGTGCCGCTCCGCCGATGGCTGGTCGTAGATGCCCGCGCGCTTCGGGAACACGAAGCCGTGCTGCGCGCCGGGATACCACTCGATGCGGTGCGGCGTCCCCGCCGATTCCAGCGCGGCCTGCAGCTTCGCCACCGCCTCCGGCGGCGCCCAGATGTCCGTTTCCGCGCAGGCCACGTAGGTCTCGCAGCGGATGCGCGGCGCCATCAGGTGGGGTGAGTCGTCGCGGTCGGTCACCATGCGCGCGCCATGGATCGAGGCGATCGCGGCGATGCGCTCGGGGAAGGCCGCGGCTGCCGCGAACACGAACGGGCCGCTCATGCAGTAGCCCACGGCGCCGACGCGCTTGGCATCGGCCTCGGGCTGCGCATCGGCGAAGTCCAGCATGGCGGCGGTGTCGCGCACGGTCATCGCGTTGGTGAGGCTGTCCATGTGCTCGAACATGGGCTTCATCGCCTCCGGCGTGCGCTCCTTCAGTTCGAATTCGCGGGTGCGGCGGTAGTAGAGGTTGGGCAGCACCACGTAGTAGCCGACGCTGGCCAGGCGCCGTGCCATGTCGTGCAGTTCCTCGCGCTTGCCCGGCGCGTCCATGTAGAACAGCACCACGGGGTGCGGCCCGCCTTCCTCCGGATGCACCACGAAGCTGTTCATGGCGCCGTCGGCGGTGGGGATGTCCAGGTGCTTCTCGATCATCGCGGGGCCTCCAGGCGGCAGAGCATGAGGCAGCGCGCCAAGCCTGGGCTACAGGGTAGTCCCGCACCTACCCGCCGGACCTCGGCGGGACGACATGCGAAGCGCGGCGGCGGACCTACATAGTCAGGAGTGCCATAGAAAAGGGGAAACACACCATGCATACCGCCATTTGCGCTTTCGACGAACGCAGCCGCGCCGAACAGGCCAGGGACGAACTCGTCCGCTCGGGCTTCGCGCGCCACGACGTGCACATCGAGCACAAGGAGCTGTACGACGAGCACCGCGACGCCAACGACCGCTGGGACGGGATGGAGCGCGAGATCGCGGTGGACCGCGGCGTGCTGTCTTCCTTCGGCCACTTCTTCGCCAGCCTGTTCGGGCGCGATTCGGGCCGCGCCGACACCTATGCGCAGCACGTGGAACGCGGCAGCTACGTGGTGGTGGTGGACGCCCACGACGAGGCCGAGGCCGAGCGGGCGCGCACGATGCTGAACGGCCTGCAGGCCGGCGACCTGAACGTGGTGCCGCGCCCCGAGCAGCGGCCGCTGCGCGACATCGTCGGCATGCGCCAGGGAGACGCCGGCATGGTGGAGCGCAACCGCGAGCCCTACGAGGGCACGGCGACCTCCTCGAACATGGAAAGCGAGCACGCCCTGGCCTCGCATCGCCTGGCGCCGACCGCCGGCCCGGACCTGCGCGATCCGGACGTGGAGCGCGCCCCGGGGCTGCGCTACTCGGACAAGGACAAGCCGAACGGCTGATGCCGCTCCCGTCGGACCGGGGTTGACCCGGACGGCCCCCGGCGCGAGCATGGACCCGCGCCCACGAACAGGAGGTTCGCATGCATACCGCGATCTGTACATTCGAGGACCGCGCGGGGGCCGAGCAGGCCGCCGAGCGACTGGTGCAAGCGGGGTTCGACCGCCGCGAGGTGCACGTCGAGCACCGCCACGCCGACGGCACGCCGATGGCGGAGCCCGATGCGGGCACCGAGCGCCGCGACCACGACGTCGTCGGCAAGTTCTCGTTCTTCGAGCGCCTGTTCGGCGCCGGCCGGCACGCGCCGCACGCCGACACGTACAGCCGCGCCGTGGAGCAGGGCCTGTACGTGGTGCTGGTGGAAAGCGCCGACGAGTCCGAGGCGCAGCACGCGCAGGACGTGCTGCATGGCTTGAATCCCGCCGACGTCACCCTCGTCCACCGCGCCGGCGAGCCGCCGCTGCGCGACCTGGTCGCCGAGCGCCGGGGCGGCAGCCTCGAGCAGCGATTCGGCACCGCCCGCGCGGAGATGGGGGCCGGCCACAACATGGACGTGCGGCGGGAAGGCGAGCTTTTCCCGCCGGAGCGCAGGCCGGCGGACCTCGAGGGCGAAGGCACGGTGGAGCGCGCTCCCGAGCGCGCGATGGCCTCGCAGGGCTGGGGCGAGCAGCGCGAGCTGAAGGTGGTCGACGACGACAGGCCGATCGCATCGCCGGACATCGCGGCGGCGCACGAGGACAGCGACAAGCCGCGCTGAGCGCGGGAGCCCGCGGCCGCGACCGTTAGACTTCCTGCGGGAGGTCTCTCGGGGTGGCCATATTTCCTCAGGGCAAGACGAAGGTCATCGACCGGACGCGGGGCGGGGAAAAGCGCCTGCTGGAAGCGCTGGCGCGCACCCTGGAAGACGACTACACGGTCTGGCACAACATCCCGATCATGGGGTCCGGCCGCGAGCCGGACGTCGTGATCCTGCACCCCAGCCGCGGCCTGCTGGTCCTGGAGGTGAAGGACTGGAAGCGGCGCACGATCCTCGACGCGAACCCGATGCGGGTGCTGATCGAGACGGAGCGGGGGCGGGTCAGCACCCTCCACCCGGTCGCCCAGGCGCGCAGCTACATGCTGGAGCTGACGCACCAGCTGCAGAAGTATCCCGAACTGCTGCAGCCGGAAGGGCGCCACCGCGGCCAGCTGCTGCTGCCCTGGGGCTGGGGCGCCGTCCTCAACGGGATCCGCCGCAAGGAGGTCGAGGGGGATGCCGGCTTCGCCGGCGTGTTCGAGCCCCACAAGGTGCTGCTGTGGGACGACCTGGCGGAGGATGTCGACCCCATGGCGTTGCAGGAGAAGCTGTGGGGCATGTTCAACGTGCGGTGGCAGCACCAGCTGTCGCTGCCGCAGATGAACATCGTGCGCGGCCTGCTGTTCCCGGAGCTGCGCATCGGCTCGCAGCAGGTGCTGCCGCTGGCCGATTCGCCCTCCCGCCTGGTGGTCCAGGACGTGCTGCAGGTGATGGACCTGCACCAGGAAATGGTGGCGCGCACCCTGGGCGAGGGGCACCGCGTGATCCACGGGCCGGCCGGCTCCGGCAAGACCATGATCCTGGTGTTCCGCGCGGTGCAGCTCGCCGCCGCGGCGCGGCCCGACAAGCCGATCCTCGTGCTTTGCTACAACCGCGACCTGGCGACGCGCCTGGAGACCATGCTGCGCCTCAAGGGCGTCGGCCCCGAAGTGCAGGTCGCAACCTTCCATGCCTGGGCGATGGACCTGATCCGCACCTACCAGCTCGGACCGATCGCCAGCGGCAGGCTCACGGGCGAGGACTACGACGCCCTGGCGCGCCTGGCCTGCGAAGGCATCACCGCTGCGCGGGTGCCGAAGGGCCAGTACACGGCGCTGCTCATCGACGAGGCGCACGACCTGGCCGACGAGTGGCTCGCGGCGGCCGTGCAGATGGTGGACCCGGCGACGAAATCGTTGCTGGTCCTGTACGACGATGCGCAGTCCATCTATCACCGCAAGGGGCGCAAGACCAGCTTCGCGAAGCTCGGCATCGAGGCGCAGGGGCGCACGAAGATCCTGCGCATCAACTACCGCAACACCACCGAGGTGCTCGCGCTGGCGGTCGAATGCGCCCAGGGCGTCCTCGATGCGGCAAAGCCGCTGGCGGCCGAGGACATGCCCCTCGTGATGCCGCAGTCCGCCGGCCGCAGCGGCCCGCTGCCGACCTTCCTTTGCTTCGACAGCGGGCGGGAAGAGGCGAGCGGCATCGCGCAGCAGGTCCGCGAGCTGCTGGCGCAGGGCCGCCACCCCGCCGAGGTCGCCGTGCTCGCCCGCTACCGCGCGTGCCTGGACGGCGTGCGCGCCGCGCTCGCATCGGAAGGGGTGCCCTGCACGCCGCCCAAGGGTGAACGCGGGCGACGGCAGGAGTCCGGCGGCGAAGTCATGCTGACCACGTTCCACAGCAGCAAGGGCCTGGAATTCCCCTGCGTGTTCCTCGTCGGCCTCGACCGCATCGACGCGGCCGAGGCGAACCGCGTCGAGGAGTTGCGGCTCCTCTACGTCGCCATGACGCGTGCCACGCACAGCCTCGTGCTGGCTGCCGTCGGTTCGTCGCGCCTCACGCGCCAGGTGGAGCAGGCCCTCGAGCGGGTGAAGGCGGCCTGGCACTAGGCGAAAATGCGGCGATTCGCTTCGCCAGCCGGAAGAAACCCCCATGCCCCTGAAATTCGCCTCCCGCCTCGACAACGTCGAGACCTCCGCCATCCGCGAGCTGTTCAAGCTGCTCGGCAAGCCCGGGATCATCAGCTTCGCCGGCGGCTTCCCGGACAGCGCCATGTTCGACGTGGAGGGCCTGCGCGAGGCCTCGCAGAAGGCGCTGGCGGAGGAGCCGGGCGGCGCCTTGCAATACGGCGCCACCGAGGGCTACGAGCCGCTGCGCACGCAGCTCGCCGCCTTCGAGCGCGGCAAGGGCGTGGCCGAGATCGAGCCGCAGCAGCTGATCGTGACCACCGGCAGCCAGCAGGCGCTGGACCTGATCGGCAAGACGATGGTGAGCCCCGGCGACAAGGTGATCGTCGAGGGGCCGACCTTCCTGGCCACCATCCAGTGCTTCCGCCTCTATGGCGCGGACATCCAGAGCGCGCCCATCGACGCGCGGGGCGTGCAGGTCGACCGGCTGGAGCAGCTGATCGTCGAACACCGGCCGAAGTTCGTGTACCTGATCCCCACCTTCGGCAACCCGAGCGGCGCGCTGCTGTCGCTGGAGCGGCGGCGCAGGGTGCTGGAACTGGCCGTGAAGCACCAGGTGCTGGTCGTGGAAGACGACCCTTATGGCGACCTGTACTTCGGCGAGGCGCCGCCCCCGAGCATGCTGGCCCTCTCGAAGGACGTGCCGGGCAGCCGCGAGTGGATCGCCCATTGCGGCAGCATGAGCAAGGTGCTGAGCCCGGGCCTGCGCGTGGGCTGGCTGATCGCGCAGCCGGAGCTGCTGGCCAAGGCCACGATGTGCAAGCAGTTCAGCGACGCGCACACCAGCACGTTCGCGCAGGCGACGGCGGCGCAATACCTCAAGAGCGGGCGCATGCCGGCGACGCTGGCCAACGTGCGCCGCAAGTACGCGGAGCGTTCGCATGCGATGGCCCAGGCGCTCAAGCGCGAGTTGGGCGATGCGATCGAGTTCACGGAGCCCAAGGGCGGCTTGTTCTTCTGGGCCCGCCTCACGGGCGCCGGCGGCAAGGTGAAGGATGCCGGCGAGTTCGCCAGGCGCGCGATCGAGCAGGGCGTGGCCTTCGTGCCGGGGGCGCCTTTCTTCGCGAAGGATGCGGATCCGTCGACGTTGCGACTGAGTTTCGCGACGGCGGATGTCGAGAAGATCAAGGAAGGCGTGGCCCGGCTGGGCCGCGCGCTCTGATCGCCACCGGCTGCCGGGATGCGCTTCACGGGACGACTGCGGGATTGGAACGAGCAGCGCGGGTTCGGCTTCATCCGGCCGGCCGAGGGCGGTGACGATGTCTTCGTGCACGGTTCCGCGCTGCCTTCGCCGCGGCCGGCAAGCGAGGAGCTCCTGACGTTCGAGGTGGCGCTCGATCGGCAGGGGCGCAAGAAGGCCGTGGAGGTGCGCCGGCAGCTGCAGGAAGCGGCGGCGCTGCAGGAGGATCGCGCGCGCGGCAGCCATGGCGTCGTGCAGAGGCAGTTCGCCCGGCCTGACCGGCGTTCTGTTTCAGGAAAGGTGCCCGTGCTCGTGACCCTGGTGCTGTTGGCTGTGCTGGGCCGCGTGGGGTATGGCGTGTACGGCGAACGGCAGGCCGCACGCGCCATCGAGAGTTCGGTCGAGCCCGAAAATTCGAGCCAGCCCCTCTCCGCGCAGCGGGCAGGCACTCCGGCCTTCACCTGCGACGGCCGGACCCTGTGTTCCCAGATGCACTCCTGCGAGGAAGCGACCTTCTTCCTGCGCAACTGTCCCGGCGTCCAGATGGACGGCAACAACGATGGCGTCCCCTGCGAAAAGCAGTGGTGTGCGTCTGGCGGAAGGTAGCAGGCCCATGTTCCAGCAAATCGCCCTCGACCTCCTTGCGTCGCTGCACGGCGGCCCAGCCTATGCGGTGCTGTTCCTCTTCGTCGCGGCGGGTGGCCTCGGCGCTCCCTGGGCGCAGGACATCGTCCTCCTCGCCGCGGCGGGCCTGGGCCTGCGCTCCGGCGGCCTGGACCCGGTGGCCGTCGCGGCCACGGCCTGGCTCGCGATCCTGGCCGGGGATGCGCTGAGCGTCTGGTTCGGCCATCACTACGGCGCTCGCTGGGTGCGGCGGCCGTGGGCGGCGCGCTTCGTGCCGCCGCAGCGGCTGCCGGGGCTGGAGGAGGGGATGCGGCGGCATGCCGCGACGATGTCCTTCGTCACGCGTTTCCTGCCGGGGCAGCGGGGGACGCTGTTCTTCATCTTCGGCTCCTTGCGCATGCCGTGGAAGGCTTTCCTGGCGGCCGATGCATTGGCGGCGTTGATCCAGGTCGCGCTGGCGCAGGTGGGAACGCGATCGTTCGGGTGGAGTTGGCAGGCGTCGATCGCGCCGGTGGAGGTGGCGGACAACGTGCTGACGCTGGTGCTCGTCGTGGTGTTGGTGGGGTGGTGGATGCGGGCCAGGAGGAGCGCGCGCGGGTAGCGCTGCGCATCGCTGGGGTTTCGCTGGCGCTCCACCGCCAGCCTACGGGAGTGCGCCGCGGACCTGGACCGGTGCGCAGGCGATTACCAGCGCGCCGGCAACTCCCGGAACAGCACGATCCGCCCGTCCTGCTTGCCGACGTACCCCCCCACCTCCAGGTCCTTCATCAGGCGGCTGACCATCTCGCGCGAGCAGGCCAGGTGATTGGCGATCTGCTGGTGGGTGATGCGCTCGCGCAGGATGCGGCTGCCATCGGGCGCCGGCGGCTCGGACAACTGCTCCAGCAACCGCTTGAAGCGTCCGTAGACATCGATCAGCGCCAGGCTGCGCGTGCTCTCGGTGGCCAGGCGGGCGCGGCGGATCAGGCGCGCCATCATCTCCAGCGCGAAATCCGGCTCCTCGGCGATGTACGCCAGCAGCGTCTCGCGGGTGATCACGGCGCACGTGGTGGTCTCCAGCGTCTCCACGTTGGCCGAGCGCGGCCCGCCGTCCAGCGACATCTCGCCCACGTATTCGCCGGGGCCGTAGAGGCCCAGCGTGATTTCCTTGCCCTTGGGGTCGGCCGCGTAGGCGCGCAGGCGGCCCGTGCGCACGATGTAGAGCGTGCTGCCGATGTCGCCCTCCTGGATCAGGAGCATGCCGCGGCGGAAGCTGCGCAGCGTTCCGCGCGCGGCCAGCGCCTCGGTGTGGCGCGAGCCGGCGGCGAATGGAAGGCCCTCCGCTTCCGCGGCATCGCCGGAGAGGCGGAGGTCCCTCCTCACTGATGCACCATGCGCCCGGGTCCCCCGGGCAGGGTCGGATTGGTGGGCAGCATCGGCGGCAGCATCGCGACGCGCTGCGCGAGCAGGCGGATGTGCCGCAGGCCGGTCTTTTCGCGCAGCGAGCGCAGGTGCGTGCGCACGGTGGAGGGCGTGATGCCCTTGACGCGCGCGATCTCCTTGACCTGCAGGCCCTCGCACAGGTGGCGCAGCACCGATTCCTCGGCGGCGGTGAGGCCGTGCGTGCGCGAGAAGAAGCCGACGTTCAGGTTGCGCGTCGCGGTCTGCCGCGCCAGCATCAGCAGCACCGGGGTGCCGCTGCCCTCGGTGGGCATCAGCGGCACGCAGGTCACGGGCAGCACGTCGCCGCCTTCGCGCAGCATCAGCATGTGCCGCCGGCCGAGCGCCGCGGCCTGCAGCCCGCGGCGCAGTTCCTGCGTCACGGCCGGCGTCTCGCCGATCACCAGCCCGTCGTCCACGCGCAGGAAGCGCGCCCGCGTCAGCTCGCTCCACCCGAGCTGGTTGGCATGCTGGAGCTCGCCGGTCGCGCTCAGCAGGATGAGGCCGTAATCGATCTCCTCCAGCACGCGCCAGGCACAGCGCGCGACGGCGCGCGGGTCGCCGGCGACCGCCGCGGGCGGGCGGGACAGGGTGAAGGTGGCCAGGGTCTGGGTTGCTGCGTCCATGATGCGCTGTCCTCCATTAGGTGGAGGAGAGTCTATGAACGTCCGGCAACGCCGGAAGACGGCTCGATACCGGTGTAAATGTGATCGGTTCACGTCTGTCTTGGGCTTGCCTCACGCCAGGAGTTGGAGTAGGGCTTCATCGAAGGCCGCGGCCGCCTCGAACTGTACCCAATGTCCGGCCTGCGGGATACGCACCAGGCGCCCGAATTGCGGCGCCGCGCGCAGCAGCCGCTCCAGCTCCTCGAGCATGCCGCCGCTGTAGAGCGCATCGTGCTCGCCGTAGATGGCGTCGAGCGGGCACGCGATGGCGGCCAGGTGGCGCAGCAGGATGTCCGTCATCGCGAGCTTGCGCCGGCGCATCCGGTCGTGCGGCACGTTGGCCGCCTGCACCGCGACGGCCAGCGCGTCGACCGATTCCGGCCGATGCAGCATGAGCGTGGCGAGGTTGCGCCGGTGCGCGTTGGTGCGCGCATGCGGGTCGTCCAGGTGCTGCCAGGCGACGAGCGTCAGGCGCTTCTCGCGCAGCCCGAAGCCCGGGGCGCCCACCAGCACGAGCCGGCGGACGATTTCGGGGTGGGCGGCCGCGAGCAGCCCGCCGCAGAGGCCGCCGAAGGAAAAGCCCGCCACGTCGACGGCCTGCATCCCCAGCAGGTAGGGCAGGCCCTCGGCCAGCACGGGCACCACGCCATCCGCATCGCCGTTGCCGGGCGGCCTGGCCGAATCGCCGAAGCCGGGCAGGTCGGGCACGAGCACGCGCCGGCCGGCGGCCGCCAGGGGCTCGATGTTGCGGATCCAGTGCGTCCAGCTGCCGCTGCCGCCATGCAGCAGCACGAGCGGGTCGCCGTCGCCCCAGGCGTGCCACACCATGTCGCCGTCGCCGCAGGGCGAAGTCAGGCGCGTGGCGCGTTTGAGGATCGCCAGGGCTTCGGGCGGCAGGTCTTCGGCGAGCAGGCGGGACATGGCCCGATTCTCTCCGAGGCGCGCCTGGCTGCTGCCGGTGCTCCTAAAGCACGTCGTTCAGCAGGTACGCCGCGTTGTCCTTGATCTTGTGCAGCACGCCGCGCTTGCGCCATTTCTCCAGCTGGATCTCCTCGGCGCGCTGGCCGTAGCGCTCGAAGATCTGCTCGAACTGCGCCGCGATGCCGCGGTCCAGGATGCCGAGCGTGATCTCGTCGTTAGTGTCGAAGGAGCGGTCGTCGAAATTGGTGGAGCCCACGGCGCACCAGCAGCTGTCCACCACCATCAGCTTCTGGTGCAGCAGCGTGTGCGGATACTCGAACAGCCGCACGCCGTGGCGCATCATCTGCTCGAAGTGGCGGTGGCCGGCGTGCTGCACCATCGGGCTGTCGGAGCCGCTCGCGGCGGGCATCAGCACGCGCACGTCGACTCCGCGCCGCACCGCCGCCGCCAGCGCGGCTATGGCCTCGACCTTGGGAATGAAGTAGGGGTTCTGGATCCAGATCCGCTTCTTGGCCAGGCACAGCACCGCGTGGTGCAGGATCTTGACCGCGGGTGCGGAGTTCTCGGGCTTGGCGAAGGCCGCGTGGATGGGGATGTCGCCCACCCGCTCCAGCACCGGGAAGACTTCGTCGCCCACGAACAGCTCGCCGGTCTCGCCGGCCCAGTTCTCGCTGAATGCGCCCTGGATGCTGTGCACGATCGGCCCGTGCAGCCACACGCTCACGTCCGAGAAGTGCTGGCCGTCCTCGGCGTCGCCCAGCCACTCGTCGGTGACGCAGTGGCCGCCGACGAAGGCCTCGCGCCCGTCGATCACGCACAGCTTGCGGTGGTCCCGGTCGTTGAGCACGCCGATGGTGTAGAGCGACTTCTTGTGGAAGAACTTCACCTTGCAGCCCTGTTCGCGCAGGCGCTGCACCATGTCCTTGTCGATCGTCTTGGATCCCTGGGCGTCGAGCAGGATGCGGACCGTGACGCCGGCCCTGGCCCGGTCGATGAACGCCGCGAACATGCGGTTGGCGAGTTCGCCCGGCTTCCACAGGAAGGTCTCGAAGTGCACCGTGTGCTGCGCCGCGCGGATGCGCTCCATCAGCACGTCGAAGAAGCGGCCGTTCTGCAGCACGTCGACCGTGTTGCCGTCCACGGCGGTGCTGAGCGTCAGCCCCGAGAGCGAGGGCATGAGCTGGTCGATCGGCGACTCGGAACTGACCTGCAGGATCGGGCTGCGATGCCACCGGATCGAGTAGATGACCAGGAGCAGCACCGCGATGAGGACAAAGGACAGCCAGACCCAGAGGGGGGATGCGAACATGGGTGAAGGGGTGTGCTCTGCCGTTGTTGTGGGGGGATTGTGGGTGCGCGCGGCGCGCGGCGGGGGTGTCGGTAACGGAGTGTTCGCCTTAGACTCGGCAGCCTCACCTCGGCCCCGCCGCTCCATGCCCCAGTCCTCCCCCCGCCACGCTGCCGCCGACCTGCTCGCCTTCGCCCGCTCGCTCCTGTGCGCGGCCGGCATGCCCGAAGACAAGGCGCAGGGCGTCGCCGACATCCTGGTCGAGGGCGACCTGCTCGGGCACACCACCCACGGCCTGCAACTGCTGCCCTCGTACCTGCGCGAGGTCGAGTCCGGCTCGATGCGCGTCGAGGGCGCGCCGGAGGTGATCCGCGAGACGCCCGCCACGCTCACCTGGAACGGCCGGCGCCTGCCCGGCCCCTGGCTGGTGCTGCAGGCCATGGAGGCCGCCGCGGCCAAGGCGCAGCAGTGCGGCACCGGCACGGTGGTGATCCGCCAGAGCCACCACATCGCCTGCCTGGCGGCCTTCCACCGGCGCGCGACGGACCGCGGCCTGATGATGATCCTGGCCTCCTCGGACGCGAACTCCGCCAGCGTCGCTCCTTTCGGCGGGCTGGATGCGGTGTTCACGCCGAACCCGATCTCCATCGGCATCCCCAAGAGCGGCGACGCGATCGTCACCGACATCTCCACCTCCGCCACCACCAACGGCCTGACCAAGCGCCTGCACGACGAGGGCGGGCGACTGCCGGCGGCGTGGGTGATCGACGGCCACGGCCAGCCGACCGACGACCCCTCGGTGCTGTTCCGGGAACCGAAGGGGACGATCCTGCCCCTGGGCGGCCTGGACTCCGGGCACAAGGGCTACGGCCTGTCGCTCACGGTCGAGGCCCTCACGGGCGGCCTGGCGGGTTTCGGCCGCGCGGATCCGAAGCAGGGCTGGGGCGCCACGGTGTTCCTGCAGATCCTGGACCCGCAGGCGTTCGCCGGCCGCGCGGATTTCGTGCGGCAGATGGACGCGGTCGCGGCGCAATGCCACGCCTCGCGCCCGGCGCGCGCGGGCCGGCCGGTGCGGCTGCCGGGGGAGAAGGGCTTCGCGCTGGCGCGCGAGCAGCAGGCGCAGGGCGTGGCGCTGCATGCCGGCATCCTGGAGGCGCTGCAGCCGTGGGCTCAGAAGCTGGGGGTGGCGATGCCGCGTTCGTAGGCTGGCGGTGAGCCGCGTCAGCGCGCGAACCCCAGCGCTTGAGCGGTGGTCGCGCGGCGCTGGGGTTCCCTTCGGTCACCACCAGCCTACCGGGTCAGCACCAGGGTCAAATGCTCGCCACCCTCAGGCCGGCACCTCCGCCCGCCGCAGCCGCAAGGCCTTGAGCACCGGCGGCACGAACCACACCAGCACCGTCACCACCGCCAGCCCCGCCGCGATCGGCCGCTCCACGAAGGCCGCCAGGTTGCCGTTGGACTTGATCATCGAGGTGATGAAGTTCTCCTCCAGCATCCCGCCCAGCACCACGCCCAGGATCGCCGGCGCGATCGGGAAGCGGTTGGCCTCCAGCACGTAGGCCACGATGCCGGCGACCAGCATCACGGTCACTTCGAACGTCGAATTGTTGATGGCGAAGGTGCCGACGATGCAGAACAGCAGGATCAGCGGCATCAGCACGTTGCGCGGCACCAGCAGGATGCGCTTGGCCGCCTTGATGCACAGCAGGCCCATCGGAACCATGATGATGTTGGCCAGGATGAACAGCAGGAACACCGCATAGATGTTCTGCGGGTTGGTCGTGAACAGCGTCGGCCCCGGGTTCATGTTCTTCATGTACAGCACGCCGATCACGATGGCCGTGATCGAGTCGCCCGGGATGCCGAACACCAGCGCCGGGATCCAGGCGCCGGCCAGCGCGCTGTTGTTCGCCGAGCCCGATTCCACGATGCCCTCGACGTGGCCGGTGCCGAACTTCTGCGGCTCCTTCGACAGCTTCTTGCTCATGGCGTAGGACATCCACGCCGCGATGTCGGCGCCCGCGCCGGGCAGGGCGCCCACCGCGGTGCCCAGGGCGCTGCCGCGCAGGATCTGCAGCGGGTATTTCTTCGCCAGTTCCCACTGGCCCTTCATCACGTTGCCGACCTTCTCGACCACCAGTTCGGCCGGCGGGCTCGTGTCCACCACGAAGCGGATCACCTCGGAGATCGCGAACATGCCGATCATCATGGCGATCATGCCGATGCCGCCGGTCATCTCCGCGCTGCCGAAGGTGAAGCGGGGATAACCCGCCGGGTTGCCCAGGCCCACGCAGGCCACCAGCAGGCCGAGGAACAGCGTCATCACGCCCTTGAGCGGCTCGTCGCTGGTGATGAACACGGCGCAGGTCAGCCCCAGCAGCACCAGCCAGAAGTACTCGAACGAGCTGAAGTGCAGCGCGAATTCGGCCAGCGCCGGCGCGGCCAGGATCAGCACCGCCGTGCCGAACAGGCCGCCCACCGCGGAGAACACCAGCCCGGCGCCCAGCGCCAGTTCGGCCTGGCCCTTGCGCGTCATGGCGTAGGCCTCGTCGGTGTAGGCCGCCGAGGCCGGCGTGCCCGGGATGCGCAGCAGGCAGCCGGGCACGTCGCCGGAGAAGATCGCCATCGCGGTGGCCGTGACGATGGTGGCGATGGCCGTGATCGGCGGCATGAAGAAGGTGACCGGCACCAGCAGTGCCGTGGCCATGGTGGCCGTGAGTCCGGGCACGGCGCCGACGAAGAGGCCGAACAGGGAGGCCAGCACCATTGCCAGCAGGGTGCCGGGCTCGAACACCATTGCGAACGCCTGCAGCACGGCGGCGGAGGTCGTCACCAGGCGATCCCTTTCAGCACGCCCCAGGGCAGCGGCACGCGCAGCAGCTTGTAGAAGGCGAAGTGGATCAGCAGCGTGGCCACCAGCGCGATCGTCACCGCCCGCAGCGGCGGCACGCGCAGCACGAGGAACAGGCTGGCCAGGATCACCGGCGCGGTGAGCAGGAAGCCGAGCTTCTCGGCGGCCAGGATGTAGAACACCACCGATGCCAGCAGCACCGCGAGCGAGAGCACATGGCGCGGCGAGCGCACCCAGTCGTCCCAGGCCAGCCAGCGGTGCGCCGCACGCTCGCGCCAGCCCCGCGCGATCAGCAGCACGCCGCCGATGCACAGGCCCGCGGCGATGAGGCCGGGGAACAGGGCCGGGCCGACGGGCTGCCCCGGGATCTTGGGATACCCCTGGACCCCGACCAGCACGGCCGCCCCCAGGAGCATCAGCAGGACGCCGAAAACGGCGTCGTTCAGTTTCACTTCGCGATGCCCACGGCCTTCATCGTGGCGCCCAGTTCGGCGTCCGACTTCGCCATGAACCTGCCGAAGTCCTCGGGCCCGGCGTACACCACGCCGAAGCCGCGGCTGTGCATGAAGTCCTGGTAGTCCTTGCTGTTGGCGACCTTGCGCACCACCCCCGCGAGCTTCTCGCGCACGTCGTTCGGGATGCCCTTGGGCGCGACGATGCCGCGCCAGGCGGCCATGGTCCAGTCGCTGCCCAGCGAGGCCTTGAGCGTCGGCACGTTCGGGTAGAGCGCCGCCGGCTTCGCATCCATGATGGCCAGGCTCTTGACCTTGCCGGCATCGATCAGCGAGCGCGCCTCCGGCAGCGACACCGGCGCGATCTCGATGCCGCCGGCCACCATGTCCTGCAGGCCGGGCGCGGCGCCGTTGCTCGGCACCCAGGACACGCTGGCCGGATCGATCTTCTGGTCGCGCAGCAGGCCGGCCAGGGCCAGGTGCCAGATGCCGCCCTGGCCCGTGCCCGAGGCCTTGAACTTGCCGGGGTTGGCCTTGATCGCGGCCAGCAGGTCCTGCACGTTCTTGTAGGGGGCGTCCGCGCGCACCTGCACGCCGGCCGGGTCGGCGTTGACCAGGCCGATCGGCGTGTACGAGGCGCCGCTCAATTCCGTCAGGCCCTGCCAGTGCATCATGCCGATTTCGACGGTGGCCAGGCCGATGGTGTAGCCGTCGGGCGGCGCCGCGGCGATGGCGGCGTGGCCCACCACGCCGCTGCCGCCGGTGCGATTGACCACCGTCACCGGCTGGCCCAGTTCCTTTTCCATCAGGCTGCCGAGGATGCGCGCCGTGGCATCCGTGCCGCCGCCGGCGCCCCAGGGCACGATCAGCGTGATCGGGCGCGCGGGATAGTTCTGTGCCGCGGCGGGCAGGGCGGCAGCAGCGAGGGCGACAGCGGCGAACGCGCCGGCCAGCAGCGAGCGGCGGGAAGGACGAAGCATGGTGGTCTCCTGGTCGCGATGAAGGGGTGATACGGCGACTCGGACTGCAATCTAGCCCCGGCGCAGCCGGGCGGTTCTAGGGAGAACCCCCCTGACGCCGCCCCGGCTTTTCGGAGGAGGACAAAAGACCGCGCGGCGCGCACACTGCCGGCACCCGCAGGAGGCTCCCATGCTGGTGTTCACGAACCGCGACGTCGTCGCGCAGTCAGACCCGTCCGCCTTCCAGCGCAGTTTCACGCCCGGCGGCAACCGCATCGCGGTCGCCGCGGTGGCGCGCGACGCTGCCGGCCGGTGGGCGCTCTCGCGCATCGACGACGACGTGACCGAGCGCGACGCCTTCGACCTGCTGCTGCCCCTGTTCGGCGGCGGCCGGCCCCTGCTGCTGTACCTGCACGGCCACGGCAGCGCTCCGGCGGCGTGCTTCGCGCGCTGCGCCGCGCTGGAGGCGGAATACGGCGCCGAGGTGATCGGCTTCTCGTGGCCGTCCGAAGGCCTGCTGTGCGACGGCGAGCCCGTGCCCAGGTTGGCCGCGCCCGATGCACCGGCGGAGGAACTGGATCTCGCCGGCCTCAAGTCCTCCAACCGCGTGGACGCCGAAGGCCAGCAGCTCGCCCGCCGCTACCGGCAGGCGAAGGTGAATGCGCAGGAATCGGTGGATGCGCTGGCCAAGTTCCTGCGCATGCTGGCGACCTGCCGCCTCATCTCGAACACGCAGCCGTTCACGATCGCGGCCCACGGCCTCGGCGCCCACTTGCTGCAGTACGCGCTGGAGGTGCCGGGCGCCGGCGAGGCCATCGGCGCGGCGTACAACGTGGTGCTGCTCGCGCCCTGCGTGCGCGCCGACGGGCACCGCGGCTGGCTGCACCAGTTGCGCCCCAAGGGCCGCACCTACGTCACCTTCAACCGGGCGGACACGGTGCTGGCCGGCGCCTTCCTGGCCGACGGGCGCAAGCAGGCCAAGCTGGGCACGGATCCCGGCCGCGAGCTGCTGCAGGGCGCCGGCTTCCGCTACGTCAGCTTCTCGAACGCGCAGACCGGCAGCGGCGGGCATCGCTACTTCGTCGACGGGCTCACGGCGGAGAGCCGGCGCCTGTTCGGCCGCCTGTTCCGCTCCGAGGCGGACCTGCAGCCCGGCGAGCCGGACCGCAAGGCCTATCCCGCGGGCTGCGAAGGCGCGGTGGGCTACATGGCCCTGCCGGATTCGGCCCGGGCCGGCGACTAGGAGCCTGTAACGACGGATGGCGGGCTTCCAGGCCCAACGCAGGCCCGTTTCTCTGCCGCCCAGGCTCCTAGTTTTCCAGCGCCAGCAGCTTCTGGATCAACGCGGCATCGGCGATGCCCGTTTCCGGCAGCTCGCTGGCGCGCTGGAAGGCGCGGATGCAGCGCGCCGTGACGGGCCCCCAGACGCCGTCCGCGCGCAGCTCGCAGCCCTGGTCCGAGAGGGCGAGCTGCACCAGCCGCACGTCCAGCCCGCGCTGCAGCGGCGAATGCACCGCCAGCTCGCGCGTACCCGGCTCCGGGCCTTCGTGGCAGCCGTGCGGCGGGGCGGCCAGGGTGGCCGGCGAGATTTCCTCCCCGTTGACGACCAGCGGCAGCGGCAGCGCCCAGGCTTCCTGGTCCATCAGGTGCCGGAAGGTGTCCATGCACGCGACCGCTTCGCGCAGGAGCGGGTTCGGATGCGTGGCCAGCCAGTCGCGCCGCAGCTGGACGTAGCGCCGCAGCCACTCGTGCTCGCCCACCTGCTGCACGCTGCCGCCGGCGCTCGCGCGATCGCGCAGCGGCGTCCAGGCGCCGCGCAGCCAGCTTTCGTGCACCACGGCCACGCCCAGCGGCGAGCGGATGCCCAGGCGGCTGGCCGCGCGCAGGGACGGATCCCAGTAGAGCTCGTCGAACAGGCTGTCCTGCAGGTCGCGCATCACCGGATCGTCGGCGCTGGCGCGCAGCAGGTTGTGCAGCTTGCCCTCGCGGTCGACGGTGGCGCTGCGGCCGGCCAGGGCCGGCAGCCAGGCGCGCAGCCGGGCGCCGAAGCGTGCGCCGACGGTGCCGCAGTAGCGCTCCACCAGCAGGTGCAGGTGCCCCGAGCCGAGGCTCGCGCGCGCGCCGCCGAAAGTGAGGCGGCCGCACTCGCCGGGCTGCAGCGCGAGCGCGGAAGGGTCGGCGCGCAGCCTGCCGGTGGCCAGCAGGTGCACCAGCGCTTTCGCCGCCTGCGCCTGCGAAGCGGGCAGCGGCTGGCACCCCAGGGGCGCCGGGGTGGAAGGCCGGGTGAAACGCAGGACGCAGTGGCCGGGCAGCGCCGGGTCGTCGCGGCACTCGACCACGAGGTGGCCGGTGCCTTCCAGGTCGTGCCTGTGTTCGCCGCCGTCGGCACTGGCCACGGTCAGGCTCAGGACTTCGCTCATCGCCAGCTCCCAACTTCCGACAGAACCTCGTTGCCAGCATAGGGTGGGGCACCGATGCCTGCCATCGTCCTGAATGCGGATGAAGGGCAGCCCTGCGCCGCGAGGGTGACGATGGTCATGCCGCGGTCGAGCGACTTTTGGCACACCTCGCCCGCTCGGTCGCCGAAAGGCTGATAGGCAAGCGCGCCGTCCCCTGCTACCTTGACGAACGCGCACCACGGCACCATCTGGGGGCTTCCATGAACATCCTGCATTTCGTCGCCACTTCGGTGCAGCCCCTCGCCGCGGCCACGGGGCTGCCGGCCGCCCAGGCCCGCGGCGCGGCGGACATGGCGCCGCTGGTGCACGGCGCGCAAAAGGGCGTGCAGGCGTACAGCCGGGCCTCGGATGCGTACGCCACGCTGTCCATCGACTCCTCCGTGGCGCTGTGGGCGCTGGGCATCGCCGGCGCGATCGTGTTCGTCGAGTGGCTGCTGGCGCGCACCGGTCGCAGGCGTTGATCTGCCGCAAGGGGCGGCGCCCGCCGCTGCCTAGCATGGAAGCATGCCTTCCCTGCGTCTTCTCCCGCTGCTGCTGGTCGCATGTGCCGCCGGCGCGCACGCCCAGGCCTCGCCCTCGCGCGGCCAGCTGCTGTACACCACGCACTGCGTCGAATGCCATACCACCCAGATGCACTGGCGCGACCGCCGCCAGGCGCGCGACTGGGACACGCTGCGCACGTGGGTGCGCCACTGGGAGGGCGAGTCGCGCCTGCGGTGGACCGACGAGGACGTGGACGCCGTCGCCCGCTACCTGAACGACACCGTCTATCACTTCGGCCGCGTCGCGGTCGATGGTAGGCTGGCGGTGGAGCGCAGCGAAACCCCAGCATTGGCGCGATAAGCGCTGGGGTTTCGCTGTCGCTCCACCTCCAGCCTACGAAAACCTCGCAGACTCCAGCCCCGTGAAGTCCCGATCCCCCACCGGTGGCCTCGTCTACTCCACCGAAGGCGGCCGCATGTGCCCCGCCTGCCGCCGTCCCCTGGCCCAGTGCAGCTGCAGCAAGGCGGCGCCGCCCCCGCCCTCCGACGGCATCGTGCGCGTGCTGCGCGAGAGCAAGGGACGCGGCGGCAAGGCCGTCACGGTGGTGCGGGGCGCTCCCGGCGACGCGGCAGCGCTGGCACGGCTGGGCCAGGAGCTGAAAACCGCCTGCGGCTGCGGCGGCACGGTCAAGGACGGTACGATCGAGGTCCAGGGCGACCATGTGGACAAGGTGATGGCCTGGCTCCAGCAGCGCGGCCACAAGGTCAAGCGCGCCGGCGGCTGAGTCGAACATCGGCTTACGCAGGCAGCTGAACTGTGTCCACGCGCCCGAGTCCTACATCGCTCAGCCACACCCCTCACTAGATTTCAGCGGATGTCCCCGGCCCTTGCCCGGGCCCAGGCCTGGGCCGTCGTTCTGTCGCACCGCCTGCGCGATCTCGCGCGGCGCCACCCCGTGCGCGCGGCGCTGGCGCTGCCCACGCTGTTCCTGGCGTACGTGCTGGTGCTCATCCCCTACACGCCCAGCATCTCCGACCTGCGCAAGGCCAAGTCCGAGGTGCCGACGGTCGTCATGTCCTCCGACGGCGTGGTGCTCGCCGAGTTCAAGCGCGTCAACCGCGAGTGGGTGCCGCTGAACCGGATCTCCAAGCCGGTGGTGGACGCGCTGATCGCCACCGAGGACCGCCGCTTCTACGAACACCACGGCATCGATTTCCGCCGCACCGCCGGCGCGGTCCTCAACACGCTGCGCGGCGTGCGCCAGGGCGGCTCCACCATCACGCAGCAGCTCGCGCGCAACCTGTACCCGCAGGAGATCGGCCGCGCCGCCTCGGTCACGCGCAAGGTGAAGGAGGCGATCACGGCGCTGAAGATCGAGGCGATCTACTCCAAGCAGGAGATCCTGGAGGTCTACCTCAACACCGTGCCCTTCCTGTACAACGCCTTCGGCATCGAGATGGCCGCGCGGACGTATTTCGACAAGTCGGCCGACAAGCTGGACGTGCTGGAAAGCGCCACGCTGATCGGCATGCTCAAGGGCACGAGCTACTACAACCCGGTGCTCAACCCGGAGCGCGCGCGCGAGCGCCGCAACACCGTGCTGGCCCAGATGGCGAAGTACGGCAAGCTCGATGCGAAGCGCGCCGAGGTGCTGGCGGCACGGCCGCTGCGCATCGACTTCGAGCGGCAGACCGAGCCGATCGGCATCGCGCCGCACGTGGCGCAGCAGGTGCGCAAGTGGCTGATCTCCTGGGCCGACCGCGAGGACTTCGACATCTACGCCGACGGCCTGGTCGTGCGCACCACCATCGACACGCGGCTGCAGAAGGCCGCCAACCAGGCGGTGGCGCGCCAGCTCGGGCAGCTGCAGGGCATCGTGGACCGCGGCCGCCGCCGCGGCGAGGAGCGCGCGCTGCTGCAGGCGGGCTTCCTGGCCATCGATCCGCGCAGCGCCCGGGTGCTGGCGTGGGTGGGCAGCAGCGATTTCGCCGTCGACCAGTTCGACCACGTGAACCAGGCGCGCCGGCAGCCCGGCTCCACCTTCAAGCCCTTCGTCTACGGCGCGGCGTTCGCCGAGGGCCTCACGCCCGAGGACGTGTTCATCGACCAGGCGGTGGCGCTCCGCGACCGCGGCGGCGCCGTCTGGAGCCCGCGCGACACCACGCCGCCCAGCAACCAGCCGATGACGCTGCGCGACGGCCTCGTGCACTCGCGCAACAGCATCACGGCGCAGGTGATGCAGCGGGTGGGCCCCGCCAAGGTGATCGACCTCGCCCAGGGCCTGGGCGTGCGCGAGAGCAAGCTCGAGCCGGTGCTGTCGCTGGCGCTGGGCACCAGCCCGGTCACGCTGCGCGAGATGGTCACCGCCTACGGCACGCTGGCCAACAACGGCCGCTACCTGGGCGAGCCGCAGCTGATCGCCCGGGTGGAGGACCGCAAGGGCCACACCCTCGCCCTGTTCACCCGCCCCAAGGGCGAGGAGGTGATGCCCAAGCCGCGCGCGCTGCAGCTCGTGAACGTGATGCGCGGCGTGGTCGACGAAGGCACCGGCAACGCGATCCGCACGCGCTACGGCATCCAGGCCGACGTGGCCGGCAAGACCGGCACCACCCAGGACAACACCGACGGCTGGTTCATCCTGATCCACCCGCAGCTCGTGGCGGGCGCCTGGGTCGGCTTCAACGACCAGCGCCTCACGATGGGCGACAGCTGGGGCCCGGGCGCCCGCAGCGCGCTGCCGATCGTGGGCGACTTCTTCACGCAGGCGCTGCGCAGCCGCGCCGTCGACGCGCGAGCCGAATTCGACATCCCGCGGCCGCGGCCGAAGCCGCGCGAGGTGCCGCGCAGCGACCCGGTGCAGGAGATCGTCAACGACCTGCTGGGGCGCCTGTTGAGGATGATCCAGTGAACACCGCGACCGACCAGCGCGTCGCCGCGGTCGCCGCCGGCCCCTCGCGCTACGGCCTGCAGGAACTGGAGCGGCTGTTCCGCGACGCGCCCGCCGCCGTCGCGTGGCTGGGCGGTCCGCGGCACGAATACCTGTTCGCCAACGAGGCCTACCTGCGCCTGGTGGGCGAGCGCGACCTGGTGGGTCGCACGGTGGGGGTGGCCTTGCCGGAGCTGGCCGACCAGGGCTTCGTGCAGATGCTCGACGCCGTGTACGCCTCGGGCGAGGCCTATGTCGGCAGCGAGGTGACGGTGCAGCTGCGCGGCGCCGGCGGCGGGGCGCTGCAGCAGCGGATCGTGGACTTCGTGTTCCAGCCGGTGCGCGACGACGCCGCGCGCATCACCGGCATCTTCATCCAGGCGACCGACGCCACCCAGCGCGTGGCGGCGCAGGAGGCCCTGCGCGAAAGCGAGGCCAAGTTCCGCGCCATCACCAACTCGATCGACCAGATGATCTGGTCCACGCGCGCCGACGGCTTCCACGACTACTACAACGACCGCTGGTACGAGTACACGGGCGTGCCCTACGGCACCACCGACGGGGAGGCATGGAGCGGCATGTTCCACCCGGAGGACCAGAAGCGCGCGTGGGCCGTGTGGCGCCACAGCCTCGCGACCGGCGAGCCGTACCACATCGAATACCGCCTGCGCCACCGCTCGGGCCATTACCGCTGGGTGCTCGGGCGCGCGCAGCCGCTGCGCGACGCGGCGGGCGGCATCGTGCGCTGGTTCGGCACCTGCACCGACATCCAGGACATCGTGGACGCGCGCGAGGTGCTGAGCCGCTCGCGCGAGGAGCTGGAGCGGCAGGTGCAGCTGCGCACCGAGCAGCTGCTGCACGCCGAGGAACAGCTGCGCCAGGCCCACAAGATGGAGGCCATCGGCCAGCTCACCGGCGGCATCGCGCACGACTTCAACAACATGCTGCAGGGGATCGTCGGCGCGCTGGACGTGATCCGCAAGCTCGAGGCCACGGGCCGCACCGGCAACATTCCGCGCTTCGTCGACATGGCGATGAATTCCGCCCAGCGCGCGGCCGCCATGACGCACCGGCTGCTGGCGTTCGCGCGGCAGCAGCCGCTGGCGCCGCAGCAGGTGGACCTGAATGCGCTGGTGCAATCGCTGCGCGAACTGGTACGGCGCACCTGCGGCGAGTCGATCACGCTGGCGACCGATCTCGCGCCGGGCGTCTGGCCGATCCGCTGCGACCCGAACCAGCTGGAAAGCGCGATCCTCAACCTGGCGATCAATGCCCGCGACGCGATGCCGCAGGGCGGCAGCCTGACGCTGCGGACGGCCAACGCGACGCTCCCGCGCACGCAGGTGGGGCCCGCCGACACGCTCGATGCGGGCGACTTCGTGCGCCTGTCGGTGAGCGACACGGGCACGGGCATGCCGCCGGACGTGATCGAGCGCGCCTTCGACCCCTTCTTCACCACCAAGCCGATCGGGCAGGGCACCGGCCTGGGGCTGTCCATGGTGTACGGCTTCGCGCGCCAGTCGGGCGGCTTCGCGCTGATCGAGAGCCGCGAAGGCGAGGGCACCAGCGTGTCCATCCTGCTGCCGCGGTACGAGGGCGATGCGGCGGACGGCCCGCTCGTGCAGCCCGCGCCGGCCGACCTGGTGCAGGGCCGCGGCGAGATCATCGTCGTGGTGGAGGACGACGAGATCGTGCGCACGCTGGCGGTGGAGACGCTCTCGGGCCTCGGCTATGCCGTGCATGCCGCCGCGAGCGGCCCGGAGGGCGCGCAGCTGCTCAACGCGCTCGGCCCGGTGGACCTGCTGCTGACCGACATCGGCCTGCCCGGCGGCGTGAGCGGCAAGCAGCTCGCCGACGCCGCGCGCGCGACCCGTCCCGGCCTGAAGGTGATCCTGATCACCGGCTACGCACAGGAGGCGATGGATACCGACCTGGTGGCGCAGAAGTTCGAGCTGCTGCGCAAGCCGGTGCTGATCGACGTGCTGCTGCGCAAGGTGCAGGAAGTCCTCGCCCGCCGTTAGCGCCGCTGGCCCGCGGGCTGCATGCGCAGCGCTTCATAGACGCACAGGGCGGCCCAGGCGTCGTTGGCTGCATACAGCAGCTGCGATTCGGTGAGCGAGCGCTGGGCCCAGTTGGAGGTGGCCGCGCGCTTGGACTTCTGGTAGCGCTTGCCGAACAGCACCGCCACCGCCGTCTTGACGCCCACCTGCTTGCGGTAGCCGCGCTGGCGGAACAGCGTGTCGAGGTCCAGCACGTCGCGCGGCTCGACGCCGAGCTTGTCGACGATGCGCCGCTTGTCGTCGCGCAAGCCGAAGCCTGCCTTGACGATGCCTGCGCGCGCCAGCAGCTCGCCGGCCACGCCGCGGCACTCCGGGTCGTGGAGCTGGAACACGAAGGCCTGTTCCAGGGTGGCGAGCTGGATCACGTGCGGGCCCTCGGAGGCCTGGCCGGTGACGAAGGTCGGCCGCGATTCGGTGTCGAAGCCCCAGGCCGGCGCGCGCAGCAGGGTGTCGGCCGCACGAGCGGCCTCGGCCGCGGTGGCGACCAGCGCGATGCGATCGAGCCCGAGCCGCGTGAAGGGCTCCAGCAGGGCGAGCTCTTCGGAGGTGGGGACGGTCGGGGCCATGGGAGGGAGGATACCGGTGTCCCCGCCGGGACTAGGGGACACGAGCATTTGCAGCGCACGCGCCGCGCCGGAGAATGGTTGCATGCCAACCAACGACACCTTTCCCATGCACCGTTCGCGCCTGCCCGCCATCGCCGTCGCCGCCGTGGCCGGCCTCGTCCTCGCCGCCGGCGTGCCGCAGGCGCACGCCCAGGCCGGCGCCTGGCCCACCAGGCCCGTGCGCATCGTGGTCACCTTCCCGCCCGGCGGCGCGCCCGATACGCTGGCGCGCGTGCTGGCCGAGAAGTGGGCCCCCCTGGGCCAGCCGATCACGGTGGACAACAAGCCGGGCGCCGGCGGCAACATCGGCGCCGACATGGTGGCCAAGGCGCCGGGCGACGGCCACACGCTGGTGATCGGCACCGTGGGCACGCATGCCATCAACCCGTCGCTGTACCAGAAGATCCCGTACAACAACGTCAAGGACTTCACGCCGATCAGCTTCCTCGCCTCCACGCCGAACCTGCTGGTCGTGAACAACAACGTGCCGGCCGGCAACGTCAAGGAGCTGATCGAGCTGGCGAAGAAGCAGCAGCTGTTCTTCGGCTCCTCGGGCAGCGGCACCTCGATCCACCTGTCGGGCGAGCTGTTCAACACGCTGGCCGGCGTGAAGATGCAGCACATCCCGTACAAGGGCCGCGCCGAGGCGATCCCCGACCTGATCGGCGGGCGCATCCAGATGATCTTCGACAACATGCCTTCGGCGCTGCCCCTGGTGCAGGAAGGCAAGATCAAGGCGATCGCCGTCACCAGCGCGCACCGGTCGCCCGCCGCGCCGAACATCCCGACCATCGCGGAGTCGGGCCTGCCCGGCTTCGAGGCCACCTCGTGGTTCGCGCTGCTCGGCTCCCCCGGCATCCCGCGCGACGTGCAGATGCGCATCAACGCGGAGACGCTCAAGGTGATGGCCATGCCGGACGTGAAGGAGAAGCTCGCCAAGCTGGGGCTGGACGCCAACCCCGGCACGCCCGACGCGCTCGCCAGCCTGATCCAGGCCGAGACCGCCAAGTGGGCCAAGGTGGTGAAGGAATCGGGCGCCAAGATCGAATGAGGAGCGTCCCATGCTGACCCTGCACGGCTTTCCCATCAGCAACTACTACAACAAGGTCAAGCTCGCCCTGCTGGAAAAGGGCGTGCCCTTCGAGGAGCGGCACGAGGGCGTGCGCGAGAAGGGCGAGGCGCTGCTGGCGGCCTCGCCGCTGGGCAAGATCCCATATCTCTCGACCGAACAAGGCTGCCTGTGCGAAAGCCAGGTGATCCTGGAATACCTGGAGGCGACGTATCCGCAAAAGCCCCTGCTGCCGCGCGACCCGTTCGCCGCCGCCAAGGTGCGCGAGCTGGTGACCTTCCTCGACTGGCACCTGGAGATGGCCGCGCGCCAGCTCTATCCCTCGGCCTTCTTCGGCGCGCCGCCGCTGTCGGAAAGCAATTCCGCCCGCATCCGCAAGGAGGTGGAGCAGAGGACAGGCGCGGTCCAGCGCCTGCTGAAGTTCGCGCCCTTCGCGGCCGGCGACACCTTCACGATGGCGGATTGCAGCGCCTTCACCGACCTGCCGCTGGTGGGCCTGGCCACGAAGACGATCTACGGCGAGGACCTGCTGCTGGCCCAGGGCCTGGACTACAAGCCCTACCTGGCGATGCTCGGCGAGCGGCAGGCGGCGCAGAAGGTGCAGGCGGACCGCAAGGCGGCGATGGCGCAGGTGGGCAAGCCATGAGCGGCGCGCGAAAAGTCGCCCTCGTGACCGGCTCGGCCACGGGGGTGGGCGCAGCCACCGCGCAGGGCCTCGCGCGCCGCGGCTACGACGTGGTGATCAACTACTCGCGCAGCCAGGCCGAGGCGCAGGCGACCGAGGAAGCCTGCCGCGCCGCCGGTGCCGACACGCTGCTGCTGCGCGGCGACGTGGCGCAGGATGCCGACTGCCGCGCCCTGGCCGCGGCGGCGGCGGAGCGCTGGGGCCGCATCGACGCGCTGGTGAACAACGCCGGCATCTCGGTGTTCGGCGAGTCCGCCGGCTGGGACGCGCTCGACCTCGAAGCGTTCCAGCGCATCTACGCCGTCAACACCGTCGGCAGCTTCCAGATGGTGCGCGCCTGCGTGCCGCACCTGAAGGCGACGCGAGGCTGCATCGTCAACGTGTCGTCGATCGCGGGCTCGCTGGGCATCGGCTCCTCGCTGCCCTACATCGCCTCCAAGGGGGCGATGAACGCCATGACGCTGCACCTGGCGCGCAACCTCGCGCCGGAGATCCGCGTCAACGCGGTGTGCCCCGGCCTGATCACCAGCCGCTGGTTCGTCGACGGCATCGGGCAGGAAGGCTTCGAGCGCCTGAAGGCCACCGTCGAAAAGACGGCACCCCTGCAGCGCGCCTCCACGCCCGAGGACGTGGCCGAGGCCATCGTGTGGCTGGTGGACGGCGCGCGCACCACCACGGGGGAATTGCTGCTGCTCGATGGGGGCATGCACCTCGGCGGGCGGCAGCCGGTCGTGGCGCGTTAAGCTGCGCCCATGAAGGCGGAACTGCTGCTCCGGCACCTGGACGACGGCACGCTGTGGCCGGCGGGCTGCGGCCTCGACGTGGGCGAGGCGTACGAGCGTGCCCTCACCGTGCGGCAGCTGCGCATCCACCGGGGCGAGCAGCCGCGCGGCTACAAGGTGGGCTTCACCAACCGCACGCTCTGGGAGCGCTACGGCGTCTACGCGCCGATCTGGGGCACGGTGTGGAACACGACGCTGTCCTTCTGCGAGGGCGAGGGCGAGATCGCGCTGGCCGGCACCTGCCAGCCGCGCATCGAGCCGGAGTGCGTGTTCGGCCTGAAGGCCACGCCGCCGGCGCGCGCGACGCTCGACCAGCTGCTGGCCTGCGTGGAATGGATCGCGCCGGGTTTCGAGATCGTGCAGTCGCACCTGAAGGACTGGAAGTTCACCGCCGCCGACACCGTGGCCGACAGCGGCCTGCATGGCCGCCTGCTGGTGGGCCGCAGGATCCCCGTCGAGGCGCTGCCGCGGGACGGCGCCGGCTTCGACGCGCAGCTGGCCGCCGCGCGCATCACGCTCTTCAAGGGCGACGACCGCATCGACCAGGGCACCGGCGCCAACGTGCTCGAGGGTCCCCTGCACGCGCTGGCGCATTTCCTCTCGGCGCTGCGCGATTGCCCCGGCGCGCCGGACCTGCTGCCCGGCGACGTCGTGACCACGGGCACCTGGACCGACGCCTGGCCGGTGCACCGCGGCGAGCAATGGCGCGCCGCATTCGATCCACCCCTCGCGCCGCTTTCGGTGCGCTTTGCCTGAGCCCCGCATGCCGATCGACGATCCCCACTCCTGCCTCGCGCCCTCCGACCTCGTGGACAGCGGCCACGCCGCGGTGCGCGCCTTCGCGGCCGAACACGCCCGCGGCGCCACCGACCGCGAGCGCGCCGTGGCGCTGTACTACGCGGTGCGCGACCAGTTCCGCTACGACCCGTACCGCATCGACCTGAGCCCGCACGGCATGCGTGCCAGCACGGTGCTGGAGATCGGCTACGGCTGGTGCGTGACGAAGGCGGCGCTGCTGGCCGCGGCGTCCCGCGCCGCGGGCATTCCGGCCCGCATGGGCTTCGCCGACGTGCGCAACCACCTGTCGACCCAGCGCATGCGCGAGACGATGGAGACCGACATCTTCACCTGGCACGGCTATGCGGACCTGTGGCTCGACGGCCGCTGGGTGAAGGCGACGCCGGCGTTCAACCTCACGCTGTGCGAGCGCTTCGGCCTGCATCCGCTGGAGTTCGACGGCCAGACCGATTCGATCTACCACCCCTTCGACAAGTCGGGCCAGCGGCACATGGAGTACCTGGAAGACCGCGGGCGCTACGACGACGTGCCGCTCGCGGCGCTGGTGGCGGACTTCCGCAAGCGCTACCCGCGCTGGCTGCACGAGGCCGGGACGCTCAGCGAGCTGAGTTCCAGCGATTTCCTGGCGGACGTGGAGAAGGAGCCACAGGGGCGCTGAGCGGCTCGGTCGCCGGCTGGGGTTCGCCCCAGCCAGCTTTCGCCGACTGCTCCCTTCGCTGCACGACTACAAGCGCGCCGGCCTTCCAGCGCTACGGTAAGGCATTCCATACCGGAGCCTTGCCATGCCCAAGCATTCCCCCCTCCTGCGCGCGCTCGCGCTGGCGCTGCCATTGGGCCTTGCCGCCCTGCCGGCAACCGCGCCGGCGGCGGCGCAGCACAAGAACACGCACGCCAGGTCCTCCGCCCCGGCCACGGCCGTGCCGGCGAACTTCCCCGCCGACGCCAGCCAGCACATCCAGGAGTGGAACGCGGACACGGCCACCCCGGTGCTGGCCGAAGGCGCCAAGGGGCCGGCGGTGATCCGCGCGCAGGTGATGCTCGATCGCGCCTGGTTCTCGGTGGGCGAGATCGACGGCAGCTTCGGCTCCAACACGGCACGCGCGGTGAAGGCCTTCCAGCTCTCGCGCGGCCTGCCCACGACGGGCAGGATGGACGAGGCGACCTGGCAGGCGCTTGCGCAGCAGAACGCGCCCGCGTTCGCCACCTACGTGCTGACCGAAGGCGACGTGAACGGGCCGTACGTGCAGCTGCCGGCCGACCCGGAGCAGGAGGCGCAGCTGCCCTCGCTGGGCTACCAGAGCATGCAGGAGGCGATCGCCGAGCGCTTCCACATGAGCCCGAAGCTGCTGGCGGCGCTGAACAAGGGCCGCACCCTGCAGGCCGGGCAGGCGATCGTGGTGACCGACGTGGGCCTCGCGACCGCCGCGCCCGCGGGCGCCACCTCGCTGCGCATCGACAAGTCCGACAAGGTGCTGTACGTGCTGGGCGACGGCGACAAGGTGCTGGGTGCCTTCCCGATCAGCCTGGGCGATCCGCCGCTGCCGCTCGGCCCGCTCAAGATCGTGAGCAAGGCGAAGAACCCCGACTACAGCTACGACCCGTCGCTGCTGCGCAATCCCAAGAGCGACCAGAAACTGAAGCTGCCGCCCGGCCCGAACAACCCGGTGGGCGTGATGTGGCTGGGCCTGAGCAAGGAGCACGCGGGCATCCACGGCACCGCCGAACCCTCGCAGATGGCGCGCGTGACCACCAACGGCTGCGTGCGCCTGACCAACTGGGACGTGCTGCGCCTGTCGACGATCGCCGGCCCGGGAATGGCGGTGGAGGTGCAGTCATGAGGAGGTGGCACCTGACCTTGCTGGCGGCCGTCGCCGCGCTGGGCCTGCAGGCCTGCGACCAGTCGCCGCCGCAGACCACCGTGCAGGCCCCGCGGGCCTCGCTGCCGGATGACACGGTGCTGCACGGCACCGACAGCGCCAATGCGCCGCAGGCCGCGGCCACGCCGCCGACCGGGGCCACGCCGCCGGTTGCGGCCACGCCGCCGGCGGAGAACGCCAGCGCGTCAGAGGTCGCCGCGGCCCCGCCGGCCGCCAGCGAATCGCCTGCCGCCCAGACCAGCGCGATGGGCGCGCCGCCGGAGGCGAACGCGCAGCAGCCCTCGGCTGCAGCTGCTCCCGGGCAGGCGCCAGGAGGGCAGGGCACCGCCGCGATGACCGAGATGTGGCAGGCCTTCCCGCCCGCCGGCAGCGGCGGTGCGTCCTCCGCTGCGCAACCCGCGGGCACCTCCGGCACGGCGCCGCAGAAGGTTTCCGCGGCCGACCTGCCCGCCGTGCGCAACCCCGGCGATCCGCAGGGCGCGCGGCTGCTGGCGCAGCGTCCGCTCGCAGTGCCCGTCGCCGGCATCGTGCCCACCGCGCTGGCGGACAACTACGAGCAAAGCCGCGGCAGCCGCCCGCACGAGGCGATCGACATCCTCGCGCCCGCCGGCACGCCGGTGGTGGCAGTGGACGACGGCCGCATCGCCAAGCTGTTCACCAGCAAGCCGGGCGGGCTGACCGTCTACCAGTACGACCCGCAGTCGCAGCTGGCGTACTACTACGCCCACCTGCAGGGGTACGCGCAGGGCCTGCGGGAAGGCCTGGACGTCCGCCGCGGCGACCTGATCGGCTACGTGGGCACGACGGGCAACGCGGACCGGAAGACGCCGCACCTGCACTTCGCGGTGTTCCGGCTCGGCACGCCGCCCAAGTGGTGGCAGGGCGAGGCGGTGAATCCCTATCCGGCCTTGAGCCGGGCGCGCCCGGCGCAGCTCGCGCAGCGCTGACGCTCAGCGCCGCACTGGGTAGGCGCGCGCGAGCGCGAGGTACAGCACCGCGCCGCCCGCCAGCACGCCGCTGGCGATCCACAGCGACAGCGAGAACCCGCGCGCGGCGCTTCCGCTGCGCGCCACCAGCCAGGCGGCCAGCGGCGGCCCGGCGATCTGGCCCACGCCGTACATCGCGGTGAGCAGGCCCATGAAGCTCGCCGCGCTGGCCGGCCGCAACCGGCGCGCCTCCTGCATGGCGAAGAAGGTGATCGCCGTGAACGGCAGTCCCAGCAGCAGGCTGCCGAGGGCGAAGCCGGCGAGCGTCGGCGACACGAGGCTGGCCGCCACCCCCGCCGCCTGGATCGCGTAGCAGGCCGCCAGGCGCACGCGCAGGTCGGCTGCGCCGCGCAGGCGGGACGCCAGCAGTGCCCCGGCCATCACGCCGGCGCCGAACAGCGGCCAGAACAGGTCCAGCCAGTGCGACCCGGGCAGCGCCTGGCGCGCGATCACCGGCAGGAAGGTGGCCGTGATGATGTAGCCGATGCCGGCCAGGCCGTAGGCGAAGGCGAGGGCGGCCAGTTCCGTGCCGCCTGCCATGGGCGCGGCAGGGGCGTCCGGCGAGCCCGAGGCCGTCAGCGCCGGCGCCGGGACGCCGTGCCGGCTGTCGAACACCTTCCAGGCGGCCGCCGTCAGGACGACGGCCAGCAGGGCGAAGGTCACCCACCCGATGCTCGCCGGCGCGCCCGCGGCCACCAGGCCGGTCGCGGCCAGGCCGCTCGCCACGATGCCCGCGCCGGGGCCGACGTAGATCAGCGCCCCCATCGCCGGCTCGTGCCGGCGCGCGAGCTGCTCCAGGCACCAGGACGAGGTGTAGAGGAAGGCCACCGCGCTGCCGACGCCGGCCGCGAAGCGCAGCGCCGTCCAGGCGGCGGGCACGTGCAGGGCCATCCCCAGCGTCAGCAGCACGGTGGCGACCAGCGCCGCGCGCACCATCCGCGGCGCGTCGACCCCGGTGCTCCACCCGAGCCGGCGCGCGATCCAGGGCTGGAAGGTGCAGGCCAGCGCGCCCAGCAGGTAACCGAGGTAGTTCGCGCTGGCCAGCAGGCTGGCGCCCGCGATGCTGACGCTGCCCTCGGCCATCATGATCGGCAGCAGCGGCGTGAAGGCGAAGCGCCCGATCCCCATGGCGACACCGAGGGAGACGAGGCCGGCCAGCGCGATGGCCACGGGGCTGGGGATGCGGTGCGAAGCTGGCATTTGGCGGGCGCAAGTGTCGCATGCGGCATCCGCCGACGCGGCCGTGGGGCCGCTGCCGCTACCATCACGCCCCATGAAAGTCATGCTCGCGCTGCGACCCTGCAGCCCCGGCCTCGCCCGGCGCCTCGCCGCGGACGAGGCGCTCGCCCGCGCCCTGGGGGCCAAGGCGCATCCCGCCCTCGGATTCCTCTTCCCGAAATTCTTCGATGCCTCCGGGCCCGTGCTGCCCCGGCTGCTGGAGCTCGCCGACGGCGAGCCCGTGAGCTTCCTGCGCGAGATGCAGTGCAGCCCCGCGGACCTCGCCGCGGCGACGCATTTCGAGGCCGTGTGCCGCTCCACCATCACCCAGACCCGCGCCGATTCCAAGGCCACCATGGCGGCCTACCACTCGGATACGCTGCATCCCACCGCCAGCCGCTGGTCGGTGCGGCTGCCGCAGAAGATCTGGCTGAGCAAGCCGGTGGCGGGCACCGCCATCAGCCACGTGGACGACTGGACGGGCGAATACGTGGTCGGTCCCCAGGCCGCGGAGGGCCTGCGCGCGAGCGGCCTCACGGGCTTCGAGCTGCGGCCCCTGCTGCATGCGGAAAGCGGCAACGGGCACGAGGGCGGCCATCACCTGGTCGCCCGCGAGCTGCTGCCCGCGGCGCTGGAAGACAAGACCACCTTCGAGACCTTCGACGACGGCCCCCGGCAGCCCTCGACGCCGCGCCGCTACGGTCTCCTGAGTTATGCGGCGGGCGCGCTGGCCGGCCGGCCCGACATGGCGCGGACCGCGGAGCCGTGGGGCGCCTGGCGCACGCCGGTGTGGATCGTGGATCAGCGCACGCGCGAGTGGTTCGAGGCGGCGCAGGTGAAGGGCTGGAAGTTCCAGCCCGTGCTGGAGGCCGGCAGCCGGCTGCACGCGGAACACACGCAGCGGTGGGACGACGTGCTGGGGCGCCTGCGCGAGGCGGGCGCGACGGTGCAGGCGTAGCGGGGATGGATCCCCGCCTGCGCGGGGATGACGGCTTCGCCGTGGAAGCGGCGCCGGCTACGCCAGGTCGATGACGGCTTCGCCGGGTCTCAGCGCGCGACGAGCACCGGGATCGGCGACTCCGCGACCACCTTGCTGGCGACGCTGCCCAGCATCAGGCGGGCGACGCCCGTGCGGCCATGCGAGCCGACCACGATCAGGTCGGCTTCGACCTGGCGGGCGGACTGCACGATGCCCGTGGCGGCGGCCACGTCCTCCGCGAGGCGGGCCTGGAATTCCACCGCGGGGGCCTGCCCGCACAGGCCCATGACCTTGGCGTGCGCTTCGGCCGCGTGCTGCAGGGCGGCGGACATGTAGGCCTGGAAGCCGAGCGGGTTGGCCTCGCCGACGCCCAGGTAGGGGTAGGGATCGACCACGTACAGCGCCGTCAGGCGCGCCTTGTGGACGCGGGCCAGTTCCACCGCCAGCTGGGCGGCGTGCTCGGAAGCGGAAGAGCCGTCGGTGGCGAGCAGGATGTGGCGGAACATGCGGGAACTCCTTTCGTGATCTTCTGCCGTCATGGTGCAGGGGCGCCCGAACGTGTCGCTTGACGTGTGTCAACTGGGCCAGCGGGGTCGGCGGCAACATCGCCGCATCAAGCACCCAGGAGCCATCCCCCCATGAGCAGTGTTCCTCCCGAGCCGATCGCGACGAGCGAGCTGCAGCGCACTTCCGCGAACGAGCCCACGATCGTCCCGGCGCACGCCGCGGACGAGGGCGCCACGCTGGAGACGCCGCTCACCTCGTTCACGCGGTGCCACCTGGGCATCGTCACCCAGCTCGAAGGCAGCGCCCGGCTGCCCGAACTGGTGGATGCGGCCAACCACGCGCGCCAGATGGCGCAGACCACGCTGGACCTGTTCCGCCAGACCATCATCCCGCACCACGCCGAGGAGGAGGCGGAACTCTTCCCCGCCGTGATGCAGAGCGCCAACGCCAATGAACGCAAGGCCGTGCGCGGCATGATCGAGCGCCTCACCGCCGAACACCGGGAGGTGGAAGGCCTGTGGAAGCGGCTGGAGCCCGCGGTGCGCGCTGCCGCCCGCGGCAACCGCAGCGAGGTCGACGCGGAGGTGATGGAGGAACTGGTGCGGGCCTTCCTGCGCCACGCCCGCTACGAGGAAACGGTGTTCCTGCCCCTGGCGGAGCGCATCCTCGGTCGCAACGGCAACCACATGGCCGCCCTCGGCCTGGCGCTGCATCTGCGCCACGTCCCGCAGGTCGTCGGATACATCTAGCTGTTTCCGCTTGTGGGGGGTGCCCGGCTTCGCTAGCATGGGGACTCGGCCGCAGCGGACGGCTGGAGGTGGTTCATGCCGCAGCTGATAGCAAGCGTCAAGGGCGTCGAGGTCAAGCACGTGTTCCTGCACAAGGACCGCACGACGCTGGGACGCAAACCGGGCAACGACATCGTGCTGGACACGATGGTCGTCAGCGGGAACCACTGTGCCTTCGAACTGGTGGGCGTCGCCGACGTCTACCTCCAGGACCTGGGCAGCACCAACGGGACCTACGTCAACGACCGCATGGTCAAGGAGCGCACCAGGCTCCACGACGGCGACGTGATCGCCATCGGCCCGTACCGCATCAAGTACCTGCAGGCCAGCGAGGAGCCCACCAGCGCCTTCGGCGGCACGCAGATGCTCAGCGTCGACCCGCCGCAGCTGCAGGCGAGCTTCTCCGTGATGAACGGGTCCTCCGCCGGCCTGGAAATGCCGGTGGTGAAGGCCGTCACCACCTTCGGCAAGCCGGGGGTCTGCGTGGTGTCCGTCGCGCACCGGCGCGGCGGCTTCTTCGTCAACCAGCTGGGGGGCACGACCGCACCCACGATCAACGGCACCGCCTTCGGCGCCGAGCCGGTGCAGCTGACGGACGCTGACGTGCTGGAGCTGGCAGGCACGCGCATGCGCTTCCAGCTCAGGGAATGAAGCAGAATGGCCGCATGGGCCTGATCGATCGCATTTTCAAGAACAGCCCCCCCGGCAAGGACGAGAAGAAGGAAAAGGTCGGGCCGGCGACGCAATCCAGCACGCAGTTCTACGAGGACGAACCGGACTCGCAGGACGGGCAGGGCGGCCGCAACGCGCCGCGGCGCGAGCTGGTGCAGGTGATCCTGCGCGACACCATGCGCAAGCACGGCATCCCCTCCGACTGGATCGAATGCCGCATGCTCTCCGCCGTCACCCGCACCGGGAGGCGCGGCCTGCACGTGAATTTCGTGGTCAAGCAGGCGCACGACCGCCTGCTGCCCTACGTCTTCCCGTTCCAGGACAGCTTCGAGAAGGAGCTCTCGCGCTTCGAGCCGCGCTGCCGCGACTGGCTCCTGAGCCTGGGCTGGGAGTTCGCCGGGGTCAAGGTGGCCGACATGCCCGATCCCAAGAGCTGGAACCCCGCCGCACCACCCGCGGGTCCCCTGCAGGCCACGCCGGCGGAGCGCGGCGGCTCCCCCGCGCAGCAGCCCCCTCCCGACGCGGAGATGGAGCGCGACCTCCAGGCACTGTTCGCCATCCGCGATGCCGCCATGGCGGACACCGCCCGCAAGCCGCCAGCCGACCCCGCCAAGCCTGATTTCGAGGACACCCACCCGGGGCATGGTTGAGCGCCGGGGTCCGCAGCGGCGGCAGCGTTTCGACGGCCGATGTCGCGTCCCGACGTCGGCCAGCCACCGCGAGGGCCTGCCAGCCGGCAGGCCCTTTTTCCATGGCCGTTCCCCAGCCCCTTGTAAAGACGGCGCGCCAGCCTCAGTTCGGAAGCATGAACACGACCGTTTCCAAGAATCTCGTCATGCTGGCGCGCATGCTCGAGCGTCTGGACCGCAGCGCGGAGCCCGTCGACCCGCAGCAGTACCGGGGGGTGGTGGAACACCTGGCCGAGGTGCTGCGCGCCGTCCCCTACGACGCTGCCCTGGAAGCGGTGCTCCAGGCTTCGCCGGCGACCGCCGAGCTCTACGAGAACCTGCACTACCAGCACGCCGGCCTGTGCCGCTCGCCTCTCGACCAGGCGCTCGGCGCCGAGATCGCCGCGCGCAGTGCCATCGAGGGCGCGCGCCGCGCTTCGGGTCAGCCGAACCGCTGAAGCGGCACGTAGCCCTCGCCGCCCGGCAGCGATTGCATCAGCAGGTAAGCGGGCCCGGCGGTCCAGCGCAGGGGCGCGAGCTCCGCCGGCGGTCGCGCGCCCGTTGCCTTGCGCGCGAAGGTCACGTGGGGCCGATAGCGGCGTGATTCCACCGGCAGGCCGCGTTCGCGCAGCCGGTCTCCCAGGGCTTCATGGAGCGCGCCCAGCGCTTGCGGAACGTGCGTCGCTTCCAGCACCGCGATCCCGCCCGGCCAGACCTCGGCCCGGTCCAGCAGCAGTTCGCAACCCGTCCACGGCACGTCCAGGGCCTCCTGCAGCGCCAGGACGTCCGCCGCGGGCACCGCTCCGATGAAATGCAGCGTGATGTGCAGGCGCTCCGGCGGGGTGCGCCGCGCGCTGGCGGGCCAGTGCCAGGCCTGCGCCCGTGTCCGCAAGGCGGCGGCCACTTCGGGCGGCGGCCAGAGGGCGAGGAACAGGCGCAGGGGAGGCAGTGGCGGCGTAGTCATTTCGGCCGCATCGTCCAAAAAAGCGAGCCCCGAAGGGCTCCAACGCTCGTGAAATCATCCCTGCTGAGCAGCGTCGACGCGCGGCAGGCGCTACATTCACGGCCAATGTACAGGGGCGCGCACAAGGTGCAAGGGGGAAAACCAGCGCGGCGGCGCCTGAGCAGGCAACAACAATGACTTCCAGCGAGCTGCCGGCCGAGCTGCGCCGGTTCATCCTCACCAGCATTCCCTCGGTGCCTTACCTCGAGGCGGTCCTGCTCCTGCGCGCGGACCCCGAGGAGGCCTGGGGCGCTTCGCAACTCGCCCGGCGGCTGTACGTGGCCGAGCAGAGCGGCGCGGAACTGCTGGCCCTGCTGCGCGCCAGCGGCATCGCGACCGCGGCCGAGCGGCCCGGCGCGATCCGCTATGCGCCGGCGGCCGAGCTGCGCGACCTGGTCGACCAGCTCGCCGCCGCGTACGCGCACGACCTCGTCGCCGTCACACGGCTCATCCACTCCCGCATCGACCGGCGCGCGCAGCAGTTCGCCGATGCGTTCCGCTTCCGGAAGGAATAGCCGGCATGGCCACGGTGATCTATTCGCTTTGCGCGTTCACGTCGATCATGTGCCTGGTGCTGCTGTGGCGCAGCTGGCGCGCCAGCGGTGCCCGGCTGCTGTTCTGGAGCGCGCTGTGCTTCGGCGCGCTCAGCGTCAACAACGTGCTGCTGGTGCTCGACCGGGTGGTGTTCCCGGTCGAGGTCGACCTCGGCATGCCGCGGCTGGTCGCGGCGCTGATCGCGGTGCTGCTGCTGCTGTTCGGCCTCATCTGGGAGGAAGACTGACCATGGAGCAGATGCTGACGGGCGCGATCGCCACCGGCTGGCTCGTGGCGGGCCTGTTCTTCTTCCGCTTCTGGCGGCAGACGCGCGACCGCTTCTTCCTGTGGTTCGCGCTGTCCTTCTGGCTGGAGGCGGCCGACCGCATCGCGCTGGGCGTCATGGCGCCCGCGTCGGAGGACAGCCCGGCGATCTACGGCCTGCGGATCGTGGCCTACGGCCTGATCCTGCTGGCGATCTGGCAGAAGAACCGGCCGCGGCCGCCGCGCGGCTAGTGTCCTGTCCCGCAAATATCTAGGCTCTCGTTCGGTGCAGGCGGGGATGATCGGTGGTTGGCCAGAGTGGGTCCAGCCTGGGCGGCTGGA